>CBDUCG010000009.1:0-30092 GCA_965365595.1 uncultured bacterium | reverse complement strand
CAAACCACTCAGAATCTATTCCTACATTTGAAACGGCATACCCTAAAATCTCGGGCTTACTTAAATCAAGTCCCTCTGTCCAATAGAGCCTGAACATTTCGTGGGTGTAGTCTACAAGCTTGCCTCGCTCCTTTGCCGCGAACGCCCCTCTCATCGATCTTACGCTGTTTAAAGGGAAAAGGTCAGGGAAATTGAAATCGGCTCCGTAATATTTTGCACATAGCTCGAAATCCCGCCTTAGGTATCTGAATTTGTTGTCTATTTGTACGGCTGGGACCGAGCCAATCTCATTAAATACTCCGCCGAGTAAAAACGGCTTCCACTCAAGCTCCGCTCCATTATCCTCACAGAGTTTTTCTATCCTGGTTGAAGCTATGTATGTATAGGGACTGCTGAAATCATAATAAAATTCAACTTTTTTGGGCATTTAACTCTCCATAAGCTATTAGGTAAGTAGGGATTATAAGAAATTAGTAGGTTAATATCAAGAAATAACCTTTTAGAAAAACGTAGGGTTTAATAAATTGACCCATTACCAAGCTATGCTAAACTGACTAATATCAAATTAAACCACCAATATTATGGAAAACTCAAACAAATTCAACGGCCTTAAAGTAACTTCATTTGAAAGCAGACGCGCCAAAGAAATCGAGAAGCTTATTGTCTATCATGGTGGAGTGCCGCGCGTAGCACCTTCTATGAGAGAGGTGCCTCTTTCGGACTCAAATGAAGCGTTCAAATTCGCCAAGGATCTCATCACAGACAGGTTTGATATGGTCATATTGATGACCGGGGTCGGAACAAGGACATTGGTTAAAGCTATATCGACTAAATTTTCTGAAAAGCAATTTCTAAACGCACTTAAAAAAACCAATATTCTCGCACGGGGGCCAAAACCGGTCGCCGCGCTGAGGGAGTTTAAACTGAAGCCGAATATTACAGTTCCCGAACCCAACACATGGCGGGATATTCTAACCACTCTTGAGAATGAAACTGATATCAAAGGGAAAAAAATTGCAGTCCAGGAATACGGGATTTCCAATAAGGAGTTTATTAGCTGCCTCAAGAATAAAGGCGCTAAAGTAACTTCTGTCCCAATTTACAAATGGGAGCTACCAGAGGACATAGAACCGCTCAAGGAAGCCATAAAATCCATCGCCGACTCAAATGAAGACATTGCCCTGTTCACAAGCTCACAACAGATCTATCATCTTTTTGATGTAGCCAGAAAAATAGGGTCAATCAAGAAGCTGAAACAAGGCCTCAAAACAACTGTAATTGGATCGATAGGACCTACAACTTCACAAACATTGTACAGGTTTGGCATCAACCCGGATTACGAGCCGGACAGTCCAAAAATGGGTAATTTAATCAGAGAAGTAGCTCGAGCCGGCAACAGACTTGTCCTAAAGAAGCGTACAGCAGATAAAAACGGAGTTAATACGAATACATGGCGGCCTCAAGATATGGTCTGGAGCAAGGGATCTCTAAAGAGCAGGAAAGCAATTACAAATGAATCCGTATTCATGAAAGCGTGCAGGCTTGAAAAAACAGATTACACACCTGTCTGGCTCATGCGGCAAGCAGGAAGATATATGCGCGAGTATAGAGAATTAAGATCCAAAGTTTCTTTTCTAAAACTTTGCAAAACACCTGAACTTGCAGCAGAGGTCACACTCAGAGCAGTAGACAGGCTTAATGTAGACGCTGCAATCATCTTCGCCGATATATTACTGATTGTAGAAACTCTGGGGGTGGGACTTGAGTTTTCAAAGGGCGATGGCCCGAAAATAAAGAGACCTGTACGTTCTAGTAAAGCTGTAAAAAAGATAAAGGATTTTGATCCTGAATCTCTAAATTATGTTTATGAAGCGCTCAGAATAACAAGAAGAGCACTTGATCCAAACAAAGCTTTAATCGGGTTTGCAGGAGCGCCGTTCACAGTTGCCTCTTACATGATAGAAGGCGGAGGATCGAAAAACTATGAAAATACCAAAGGACTCATGTATAAATATCCTGAGGCATGGCATATAATGATGGACAAGCTTTCTTCAGCAACGGTTTTATATCTAAACAGCCAAATTAAAGCAGGCGCAGACGCTGTGCAGTTATTTGACAGCTGGGTAGGATGTCTGTCAAGAGATGACTACAAGGAATTCGTATTACCTCATATGAAAAAGCTTATTTCTGGAATAAAGAAAGATACCCCTGTAATTCAGTTTGGAACAGGAACGGCAGCATTACTTGATTTGGTTAAAGATGCCGGAAGCCAGGTAATCGGGTTTGACTGGAGAGTCGATATAGCAGAAGCCTGGAAGCAGGTGGGTTACGATAAGGCAATACAGGGGAATCTTGATCCTGTAGTTTTATTTTCGACTCCGTCCGAGATCAGGAAACACACAAAAAAGATATTGGACAAGACTAGAGGTAAACCGGGTCTGATTTTTAATCTTGGCCACGGAATCCTGCCTAAAACTCCCGTCGACAACGTAATGGCACTGGTCGACTATGTTCACGAATACTCTCAGAAATAAATTTAGGAGAACTATATGTCCAATAAGTATGACGCAATATTAATGATAGGATACGGGGCGCCTGAAAAAATTGAGGACATACGTCCTTTTTTGCAAAACGTGGCCAAAGGCCGTCCCATACCTCCCGACAGATTAGAAGAGGTCGCTCATCATTATGAGATGTTTGGCGGATCGCCGCTAAATGAATACACGTACAAACAGGCCAAGGGGCTGCAAATTAAGCTGGCAGAGAACGGGAATGAGATACCTGTGTATGTTGGCATGCGAAACTGGCATCCGTTTATTCCGGACACAATCAAGCAAATGTATGACAGTGGAGCAAGGAAAGTTATTGGGATGATAATGGCCGCTCATCAATCGGACGCAAGCTGGGAGAGGTATCAGAGAGACGTGCAGAATGCGCTTAGTGAGTTAGAGATTGAAATTGAGTTTGAGTACACCCCTCCCCTTTTTGACCATCCGCTTTTTATTGAAGATTCAGCCGACCGTGTTCAGGACTGTCTCAACCAAATACCTGATGAAGAATATGCTCAAACGATGATACTATTTACAGCCCACAGCATCCCTGTGCCTATGGCTGAAGCTTCCCCTTATGTAAAGCAGCTTCAGACAACTGCAAAATTAATAGCAGAGAGATTAAACTTTGATAACTGGAGACTTGTTTTTCAGAGCCGGAGCGGAAGACCCACAGACCCATGGCTTGAGCCTGATGTGTGTGATGTGATTGAGGAAATCGCCAGAAACGGAGTAAAAAATGTAATAGCTCAGCCGATAGGGTTTTTATGTGACCACATAGAAGTCCTGTTTGATATAGGGGTTGAGGCTCAGGAAACAGCGGACGAATACGGCGTTAAACTTTATAGAGCGAATACGGTTAATGATGATCCGAAATTTGTTGAAGCTATGGCAAATGTTGTACAGAGAATGACTGAATAGAAACTAAAATGACATCATATGAATTCTTAAGTATATGGAAAATTTAAGCCCGCTAGAAAAAGTCTGGAATGAAATCTATTATACAAAGTACTGGCCCGAGTGGTGGAAAGGGGCTGAAAAAGTCGAAGAGATTATGTAAAGAGTTTAAATAAAGAGACAATCTGGGAGTAGGAAGTATTCGGAGATACACCTGAAAACAAAACTCCCCTACAAGCTCATTTTTGAAATTGAAAACGTGAATGTTGTGCCAATGAATTATCTCGAGGGAATTTCCAGAGGTGAGCTCGACAGGAAGCGTATCTGGCAACTCAAAGAAGACGGCACTTTTACAATTTCAAGATATGTCTGGCTTGTAAACACCACTAAAACATGGATGAATTTACTTGCGCTTGTGGCTAAACCGCTTTTTGAATGGAACCATAAGATTGTAATGAGCTGGGGCGCGGAAAGCCTTGCTAGAAGGCTTAATACAACAGTAAAAGAACAATAGTAAAATGAACTGGACTCAAAAAGAAATTTATCTACACCCAAAGCCGCGCGGCTTTCATCTGGTAACAAGAGAGATTCTCAAACAACTGCCCGAGATAGAATCTTACAAGATAGGCATAGCTCATGTGTTTATATGCCACACGTCTGCGTCACTGACTTTGAATGAGAATGCCGACCCAGATGTGAGGGTGGATTTCGAGAGCCATTTCAATAAATATGTACCCGAAAACGCGCCTTATTATGTTCACAGTCTTGAGGGACCGGACGACATGCCGGCACACATCAAGGCTTCACTTCTGGGAAGCTCTGTCTCCATACCTATTAAAAACGGCCATTTTAACGTAGGCACCTGGCAGGGGATCTATCTTTGCGAGCACCGTGATCATGGCGGGTCGAGAAAAATTATCGTAACTATTTACGGTGAAAAGTAGTTAAATCGCAATTGTTTGACTTGATACAGAATATATCTGTTATATTAATATACCAAGAGAGCAAAAATGGCAGAAATTTCAAGAAGCAAAACTAGAGTAAAGGGATTTTCCAATCAAGAAATGGATTTCCAGCTTCTTCGGCAATTGGGTTCTTCTACCTACGGAGGAGCCTCGGTTGGAGAATGTCTGGCTCTAACTAATAGAATCAATGATGGCTCGCCCGCGAGCTGGGTAGAAGAGTTTACCAAGCTAGCCGACTCTCAGCAGAAAGACGCGCATAAAAGGGCAATGAAAGGCCACACAGTCAGCGCCCGAGATCAGTTCTTTAAAGCCTGTAATTCATACAGAGCCGCAGAGTACTACATAACCTGCAGCGACCCCGATCACCAAAAGCTGGGAATGCAGTCTAGATACTGCTTTAAAGAAGCAATGGATATGATGTGGCATACTTTTGAAGATCATCTGCTGACTTATAAAAGCATTGATATTCCTATATATTTCATGTCCCCAAGCCCTCATGAACAAAAGAGAAAAACGCTTTTAATAGTTAGCGGTTTTGACGGAACACTGGAAGAGGAATATTTGATGAGGGGATATGCAGCACTTGAGAGGGGATATAATGTGGTGATTTTTTCGGGACCGGGGCAAATGGATGTATTCAGATTTTACTCGAACACCCAATTTGAGCCTGATTTTGAAAACCCAACAAAAACCGTAATTGATTTTATTGAAAGCAGACCCGAAGTTGATGTGGACAGGCTCGCTTTTATGGGAATCAGTTTCGGTGGCTATTTTTCAGCCAGAGCAACCGCATACGAACCCAGAATTAAAGCTCTCATTCCGAACTCACCAATTATTAACCTTCATAATTATCTATCAGCTTTTTGCGGGTATGATCCTGCTGAGGCGCCCGATGACATGAACTTCAGAATTGAAGATCTACCTGAGATACCAGATGATATTATTTCGGGACAGCAGAAATCCATGGCTGAGGGTCTCATGCTTCGTTTCGGACAGCCTACTTTTAAAGATACTTTTATATATCTCAGAGAATTTGTAGTCGGAGATGCAATCTCTAATATCAAATGCCCTTGCCTCGCTCTTGTTGGCTCCGGAGAAGGCGGAGAACCCAGAAAACAGTATAAAGAATTTTGTGAAGGAGTTTCTGGCCCGGTAACAAAACATGAATTTACAGAGTTTGAAGGCGCCGATACCCACTGTCAGGTAGGAAACCCGTCATACGCAGCAGCGGTAGCACTTGACTGGCTGGACGAGCTCTTTGATTAAGAGAATCTTATGAATATAGTACATTTGAGCAAAAAAGTTAGTCAATTATTGACATTTATAGTTGTCATAATTCTCGTTTCCTCTATAAGTGCGGTATCAGAACAAGACTCTGATATTATTATTTTAGGAAAATGGAGCGAAGGTAAGATCGATAGAGTCATTCAAAGCAAGCCTCAAACCAGACCAGCTCAAATCGACTACATTTCCGGTCAGTTTCTCGGTACTCCCTATCAACCAAACACGCTGACAGGGGATATAAACACACCTGAGGTTTTCACGGTCAATCTCAAGGGTGTCGACTGCTTTACATATATTGATTACGTCGAAGCGATGAGGCTTTCATCTGTTGTTGAGGAATTTGAATTTAATTTAAAAGACTTAAGGTATAAAGACGGGAATGTGTCTTTTCAAAATAGGAATCACTTTTTCACTGACTGGCCAACTACAAACAAAAAAAACATCTATGATGTCACTTATGAAATCGGGGGCGAAAATGCAGTACCTGTAAAGAAGAGCCTTAACCTTAAAGATGACGGAACCACTTTCCTGCCAGGAGTCCCGGTTGTCCCAAGAACATTCTATTACATACCCTCATCAGATGTAAATGAAGAGATCGTCGAGAAGCTTCAGACCGGCGACTATGTTGGTATGTACGCGGAGATAGACGGTTTGGATGTTACGCACACAGGTATCATAATTAAAAACGACAAGGGAGTATTACTAAGACATGCATCGTCCAAAAAGAGTAACATGAGAGTTGTGGATGAAGACTTCACTGAATATATAAAGAACGTACCTGGAATATTGGTATACAGGCCTAAATAATGGAACAAAATAATAAACCCGAAGACTTTGTACTTGAAGCCACAGACTATTACTACAAAGGCGATTACAAGAAAACAATTGAGTCACTTGATAAAGCAATTGAAATTAAGCCTGATTTCGCTCAGGCATGGTACAACAAGGGTATTACTTTCTCGGTTATGGGACTTGTCCAGGATGAAATTGATTCTTATGAAAAAGCTATTGAAATTGAGCCTGAATATGCAGAGGCGTGGAGCAACAAAGCTTCAGCGTTGGGAAGAGCCGGAAGAGCGGAGGAAGCTCTTGAATGCGCGGAAAAAGCAGTCGAGCTAAAACCACTATTTGCAATTGCATGGTGCAACAAAGGGGCAGCGCTCAGTAGTCTCGGGAGAGAGCATGATGCGCTTGAGGCATATGAAAAGGCAATTGAAATTGAAGAAAATTATTTGGAAGCATGGTTTAACAAAGCAGTTTCACTTCATAATTTGCAAAAACCTAAAAGCGCAATTTCAGCTTATACTAGGGCAATAGAGCTAAATTCCAACTACGCTGAGGCCTATTTCAACAGAGCCGGGCTTAATTTATTATTAGAAGAAGTAGAAACTGCCAAAGCGGATTTGGAAAAAGCCATTGCACTCAATCCCACGTTCAAGCAACAGGCCCTGAACGACTTTTCTCTTAAAAACCTGCTGGACTGAAACTATGATTAATATCAATTAAATGATATTCTTATAATCAGAGAAATATTAAGGAGGTAACATATGGGGTTAAGCGCCAAAGAATTAACAGAACTTTCAAAACATACATCAAAAGCCAGAAGGAACTTGGACAACCTTCTAGATTTTGTTGACCTAATGAACAAAGAGGCAGATAAACTCGAGGGGGATATATCTCCCGCTGGAGATCACATAAAACAATTGTCCGATGAGATGTCAAAGCATGTAGAGGAAATAAGAGATATTATTGATACACAACTTGATAAAATACCTATTGACCCCGAAGAGCTTAAAAAAGCTGCCAGTAACCTCGACTTATACCACGGCAATGTCCATCAGGTTATTGCATGGGCCAATACACAAAAAAGCAATTATAAGGAAGGCTCATACTGGTGGCGCTACTGGGTCGGTATTTTAGAAAATGTAATGCAGCAGGAAGCTGAAAATCCAAGCAAGCCTATTGGCAAAGATGTTCAGTTCATGGAAAAAATCAAGTAAATTTAGCTAGTTACAAAAGGGATTATTTCTTTTGAGACTTCTTCCAAAGTATTAAATATCCCGTCAAGATCGTCTGCCACAGGGTCAAAAATTATATGGGAAACCCCTAGTTCTTTATACTGTTTTACAGTATCTGTGATTTGAGTTACCGTTCCACGCAGTAAATACGGAGGATCATCGCTGCCGGAATCATCTTCTTGAGTCACTTCATAATTACTATCTACAATATGCAGCCTGTTTCTAACAGAGTAAGTAAAATTAGATAAATCTCTGCCTGATTGTTCAGCTATCTTTTCTAACATTGATTTACCTTCTCTGACGTCTTCCGGACTAACCCATGTCGGCTGCCAACCGTCTCCGTATTTTACGGCTCTTTTTATGGCATAGTCGCTCGCTCCTGCGATAAAAATCGGGGGGTGAGGTTCTTGTTGAGGCTTGGGGTAAAATTTGATATTTGAAAAACCGCAGAATTCCCCTTCATAAACCGGACTATCTTTAACCCATAACTCCTTAATCGCTTCTATATACTCGTTAGTTCTTGCACCCCTTTTTTCGTAGGGAACAGAAAGAGCGCTGTATTCTTCCCTCATCCATCCGGGACCTACGCCAAACATTACTCTGCCTTCAGACAGCTGGTCCAGAGTGGCAATCATTTTAGCTACAACGACAGGGTTGCGGTAGGGAAGGATTATTACACTTGTCCCGAGCTTGATTGTTGAAGTTTCGGCTGCTATGTATGATAGCAGCATAAAGGGATCATAAAAAACTTCGCTAAAAGAACCCAGGTGCTTCTTAGGCATAACAACATGATCACTTGCCCAAATTGAATCAAAACCCAGTATTTCCGCCCTTTTGGCTATCTCGATGTTATCTGAAGCATCTAGAGAAATGCGTATTGGTAAACATATTCCAAATTTCATATCGTCACTTAGTTTAATGTTATTTATTCAATTGCCAAATATTGTAGTTCAAAACCGTTGCAAAAGATACCCATGCTATATAAGGGAGAAGCAAAACTCCCGACCAAGTATCTAATTTCGAGAACATAATCAGGGTAATTAATATAAATGTCCATAATAGCACTATATCAACAAGTGCTAGACTCACATTTTCAAGCCCGAAGAAGAGCCAGGACCAGGCAGCATTAAAAATCAGCTGAACTATAAAAAAACCAATAGGTATGGCCGCGGTTTTTAAGCCATAATTTTTCCAGATAATCCATACGGATATACTCATTAAAAGATAAAGGAGTGTCCAAACAGGCCCGAATATCCAGTTTGGAGGGTTCCAGACAGGTTTATTTAATGCTTGATACCAATCCGAAGGACCAAATTGTGACCCAATAATTGCGGGAATAAAACAGATTGTGATCCAAATGATAAGGCCGGCTATTTTCAAATCAGTTCTTCTCTCACGTTGACAGTTATTTAGTAGCTAATCATAATTAGTCTACTTTTCAAGTCTATTATCACAAGCTGAAATAAATATAGTTATGAAAAAAAACTCAAATAATCTAAATAGTGATTATATAGATATAACTAAAAACACCTCCCCACGTAAATGGCTGGTATCTATCCTGGCTTTAATAGGAATAACCATTTATGTAGCTATTTTCTGGGCAAGATCAGCAAAGCTCCTGCCGCCTCCGTACAATCAATGGACATTTCTTTATGAACCACTTATAGGACGGTGGTGGATAAATAATTTCTTTTTAGACCTGCCCGTATATACAAGGCTTGAAATACTTTGGTACATACTGTGCTTTATCTCGTCTATGGTTATTCCAATCATAATAATATTGATACGAGGCAGAAAGCTTACTGATTTTGGTCTCGGCATGTTAAACCGGCTTGGGATCAGGCTTACAAGTATAGCAATTCTAGTATCAATTCCATTTGGTCTATGGATTCAGCTTGCCTCACCCTACCCTCACAGATTGACCACCATGTATGTGCTTTCATTGTTCAACAAAATCCCCGAGCATTTCCTGATATTGGGAATATTGACAGCTCTTATGCTCCCACACAGACGTCTGCCCAATCCCGCCTATGTTGCGCCAATTGAAGGCTCTACTGGCAAGAAGATATTACGCTGGCTTGGAGTGGGACAGCCGATGACGGTTGATTCCGACAAGCGGTTTTTAGCGTGGTTCGGACTCAACTGGACATCTCTTTTTGCAATAGCAGTATCAGGTCTGGTTTTTTATATGCTGCACTTGGGAAGAGCAAATCCTGTAGAGGTGGCATTGTCACTCCCCGGAGGAATGCTGGTTGCCTATATCACGTTCAGGACGCATTCAATATGGCACGCAATTCCGGCGCACTGGACTCTTAACCTGGTCCCGATGGCTATACTGCACTTTTACAAGTTTTAATTTAATTCGTTGCAATTATTTTCTGGAATCGAGACCCAGTATTTTTTACACAGCGGAGGATAAAGGGTGCAATAGTTAGGGAGTTCCTTTTCCGGATTTGGAAACTCTATCATCGAGAACCCAAAAGCGCCGTGCTTCTTATACTCTTCCTCAGCCCGCTCTTTTGTCAGATATTTTCCTTTTATGCATTTATTTGGCTTGCACAATTTTTCAGAATAGAATTTTTCTCCGCTTACAGAGTATGCGCTTAAATTAAAGCACTGCTTAAGTCCTTTTTCGTTTGGCAAGAACAATATGGCCAGATTTCTTTTTTCCATTGAGGAATGAAACAACGAAACGTCATTTAATAGGTTGGATTCTAAAACCAATAAGACCGGATATCCGTCGATATGTGAATTCATGAAAACCAGAGTAGTCGCCTTATCCCATGTCGATGTCTGGCAATTGCTCAGATAATAACCCGGCTCGCTAAAGTAATAAGAGACATCAATATTCTCAGGCGCTGTAACAAACGAGCCCTTGTCGCCTGTGGAAAATTGAATCTTTTGATCAATAGGTTCGGCAAATCCCTCACTTGCCTTCACTGTGAGAGCGTATGTTTCCGAGGTTTTGAGATTTTGTTCCGGCTTTATAAATATCAGCCCTGCTTCATAATTATAAACAGACCTTCTGGATTGAAACCGTTTAGTGCTAAATTGAACCTTGTTACCTGCTCTATCAACCAGCTCAATATCCAGTTCAGGCGGGTTATTAGAAGGAGATTTAAAATCTTTAACTATTATTGCAGTATCAAGAGGTACTGATACAGCATCATTTAGAGGCCATACTATTTCCGGTGAAGGTGGATACTTTTCGGGCTCGCAGGATATAGAATTATCTGAACTTAATGAAAACACTATAATGAAAAAGATTAATGGTGTGAAAATAGAATTTTTCCTATTCCTGATCATAAAAACTTACTCAACAGCAGTATTAGCTAATTTTAAGACTTCTTCTGCACATCCCCAGGACAGGGTAAATCCCGCCCCTCCGTGCCCATAATTATGAATAATCACGCAACCGTCAGGAAGATTCTCAAATTCAAGCCTTACTTCTGTTCTTCCCGGTCTTAGCCCTACCCTTGCACCGAGTACTTCGGCCTCTTCAAGTCTCGGATCGAGTATTCTGCATTTCCTCAGAATTTCTTCTGAAGTTTCAGCATTTATCTCGAGGTTCCAATCATTGTCGTCAGCCGTTCCGCCAAGAATACAGTATGAGCCGTGGGGGACGATGTACGAAACAGCGAGCGGCCCTTCTTCTTCGTTAATACAGTCTTTTAGTCCAGGATTAGTAGTTTTTACAAGCTGCCCTCTTATAGGGAACACTTCTTTGTCGTTAAATACTTTTCCAGCACCTAGACCCAGACAATTTATAATCAGTTCATGGCCTTCATATACTTCTTTAATATTTTCAATTTCTTTATCAAGTTTAGTAATTCTGCCGCCTGATTTTTTGAATCTGGTGACCAAGTAATTCATATAAAGAGGAGTTTCAATTCTGGCTACAGGAGCGATGAAGCCGTCCGAATAACCGGGAGGTAATTCGTCTTTTCCCACTCTGACGAAATTCGTTACTGCCGGCTTCCAGAACGGGTCCTCTACCTTGTGGTCAAATATCTGGACAAAGTTAAATACTCCTATACCAATGCCGGAGATTTTGGCCAATTCCATATATTTCTTATATGTTTGAGAAGCCCAGGGCAGCACTTTTTCAGGAGGGTTTACTCTAAACGGATACCAGTATGCTGTAGCTACGTTAGAAGTCGTGTCGGGCGGAATTGAAGCGGCTATAATCTCCACTTCATAACCGTTCTCAAGTAGTCTTATTCCTGATGTAAGCCCTATTACACCACAGCCTAGAACTAATGCTTTCCTTTTATACATAATTTGATAAGGTTACACTCGAGCTTCTTTGACCATTTCAACAATAACTTTTCTGCATTCTTCTTTATTATTAACTTCCCTCAGAAAACCAATCCGCCTGCTGTAAAACTCGCCTCCGGATTTAATTCTCACCTGAAACCCGAGCCGGTCAACAGAAGTCATTGATGCTTCCTCTGCATCTACCGTAGTAAATTTGTCTGCCAAAAGAACCAGAGCATCCGCATGGTCTCGATTCATGTGATCTATTATATCTCCTGCGCTTTCGGCTAACGAGTCAACTTTAGCTTTGTAATAATCATCGACCGTTACCCAGCCCATAGCACCGAATCCACCGACAAAATACATGTCTTTTATGTCCATTCTGTAGAAAGAGAAATCATCAAAATCAACCCAGTAGCTCGCGTTTGTATACCGCTCCAAATAACTTTCCCTGACTTCGCGCAACTCACCTTCAGGAACTTTTGTCGTTTCACCCATAAGTGTAACTCGTGATGCATCAAGCGGGTCACCACCGGAATCAGATTGTGATACAAAAAGACTCGATCTTCCGTCGTGTATAAGATTGTGTGTGTGCATCGCCATAGTGCTGATTAAAAATGTAGGCCTTCCTAGTTCATCAATTCCGTATGGCATCAATGAGCCGAACGGCCAGTCTGGATGTTTGGCTGACAATGTGGACAAAGTCCCCATATGAACTCTGTATACAAGCGTACGTACACGTTCGGCATAAGTCGGCTCTGGAACATTTGATTCATCTCTTGAAGTTGTCGTGGATCCGTGTGATTTCGAAGTAGGTTTGGTCATATTAATAAAATATCATATTAATCCTGAAATGAGAGCATTAAAACGGAATGTAACTGTAAATTAGCTCAACTTTAAGGAAATATTAAATAGTTTATAATAGTTGCCCATGGTCAAGTTTATTGATGAAGCGAAAATTTATGTAAAAGCCGGAGACGGCGGACGTGGATGTGTAAGCTTCAGGCGTGAGAAGTTTGTCCCAAGAGGCGGTCCTAACGGTGGAGACGGCGGAAATGGTGGAGATGTTGTAATGGTTGCCCAAAGAAACATGACTTCACTTCTTGACCATAGGTACCAGCAGCACTACAGAGCCAAACGCGGCGTACATGGCAAAGGAAAAGACCAGCACGGAAAGAACGCAGATGATCTTATAATCCCCGTTCCAATGGGGACAACAATAAAAGATTTTGAAACGGGTAAATTCTACGGAGATCTAACCGAAGAAGGACAGACATTAATTATTGCAAAAGGAGGAAAAGGCGGCAGAGGTAACGCAAGGTTCATCACTCCCACAAATCAGGCGCCAAAAGAAGCCGAGCCTGGAACTCCAGGTGAAGAGAAAACACTCAAGCTTGAGTTAAAACTTTTAGCAGATGTTGGATTGCTTGGGTTTCCTAATGTCGGCAAATCCACTCTTATTTCCACCCTATCAGCCGCAAGACCGAAAATTGCCGACTATCCATTCACAACTCTTGTACCCAATCTGGGAGTTGTAAGTTACGGCGACGGGCAGACATTTGTACTTGCGGATATTCCAGGAATTATAGAGGGTGCTCACGAAGGCGCCGGACTAGGCATACAGTTCCTGCAGCATGTAGAGCGCACCAAAATACTGATACATCTGCTAGACCTGTCCCCCATAACCGAACGAGATCCGGTGCATGACTACGAAACATTAAACCACGAGCTGGAGTCTTTCAGCGAAGAGCTTTCAAAGAAACCGCAGATTGTGGCGCTGAATAAAATCGATATAACTGAAGCGCGGGATGAACTGGATAGAATCCAGAAACATTTTTCCGATATGGGTATAAAAACTTTCCCGATTTCCTCGGCCACTGGAGAAGGCACAAAAGAACTTGTCTGGGAAGTTGTCAAACAACTCGAAGAACTCAAAGCTTTAGACCAGACAGATTAGTGATCTATTCGAAACCGGGACACGGCGGTTCTTCACAGGCCTCGAAAACTGCCATCATGCCATTATCCTCATGCTCTCCAATATGGCAATGATAGACAGCCTTCCCTTCAATTATCGGATTAGTAAAATCAATCACAATCACAACCTCGCCCGGTCCTTCGAAGTCAGGGTCCTGCCCCTGATAAGGAACATTCACCGTATCCTGCTTTCCGACAAAAGGCTGATCGACACCATTTACGGAACAAACAACAAAATCAGTCAGATGTATATGAAAAACATGAAGTTCTCCCGAAGTGTTTGTAACTGTCCATTTCTCAAAATCGCCTATTTTCACTTCTGTATCAACCCTTTCAGGGTCAAACTCTTTGCCATTTATGAAAAATGTATTTCCATCCGCCGTTTCTGAGAAAACAATATTTCTTTCAACCGCAACTTCCTGATCACATAGGTTCTCAACCGGAGGAAATTCATTCATTGGAATAGGCAATTCAATCGGGTCCTGTACCGGCTCTCCCTCAACCTTTACAGTCAGTAGTGTTGCGCCGCCGTATTGATCACCCTGGGGACCTGTATTAAATTTTTTTGCCTTCAGCTTGTAGCGACCAGGCTCATTTGCCTGCACTAGAACCCCTACTCTTGAACTTGTCGGCATTAGTATTGAATTCTTTGCAACTGTCTGGTTCTGTCTGTTCCCGTCTCTTTCAATCTGATAGAAATCATGCCCTTCAAGCACAAGGTCGTAATAAAGATCGGCCCCGATATTCCCTATATGCCAAAACTGTGTCTCTCCGGGACGCATGGTAATTGTAGGATTCGTTTGACCGTTTATTGTGAAATTTGTAGGTCCGCTGGGGTCAATCATACCTTCCGGAGGAATTTCCCCATCCATCAACTGAAAGTCTTTCAAATACATAACCTGCTCTGTTATGCCATCTAACTGAGGAAACGGAGCAAGAACGTTCCCCACAATCAAGCCTCCTGAAAGGCCGCTCATAATCTGGAATTCAGTAATCCCGAAAAGGTGGGCGTGATAGTAAAACATCCCCTCAGGGTGGTCTTCAGGTATATCAACTTCATATTCAAATCCGCTGTTCGGTGTAATCATAATAAAGACATCGTCTGACGGAGAAAGCGGACTCACATTCATTCCATGGTAGTGCACGTTTGTCATCATATCAAGGAAATTATTAAGCCTTAGCCTGATTGTATCACCGGGATTCACCCTTAGCGTCGGCGGCGCTATCATGCCGTTATACTGAGCGCTCATAAACGTTTTACCATCAACCTCTGCAGGTGAAACGGAAGCATTGTAAGTCACATCAAGAACGCCGTTAACGCTCGAAATTTGTACTGGGTTTTGAAAAGGAGGACCCAAAGGAGCTTTACCACTATTATTATTACAGCTTCCGAGTATGAAAAAAGACATGATTATTACAGCAATGGAAACACCGATTCTGCTCTGAGCATTTAACATTGATATTCTCTCCTAGGAATGATTATGTGTATTATATTGAGCTTTTAATTTTCCCGCAAGATTTTTTTAATATCTGAAGCCATGTTCCCGGGATCGTGCATATAGTGCGGATATGTTAATAACAATCTGCCTTTCTGATCAATAAGATGAATAGTATTTGTATGAGTCATAAGATATCTGTCCCAGGTATCAAATCTACCTCTCCCGTATACTGCCGGGTGTTTAACAATAGTTACTGAATATTCTTCGGAAACTTTTTCTATTTCTTCCTTCGATCCCGTAAGTCCGATAAAATCTTCATGAAAATACGGGACATAAGCGCCTAACCTTTCATATGTGTCTCTTTCTGGATCAACAGTAATAAACAAAACCTGCACTTTTTTTGCATCTTCACCAAGGAGTTCGAGAGTTTCTTTTAAATCAGCCAGTGTAATAGGGCAAATATCCGGGCAATTGGAATATCCCCAGGATAGTAATACTATTTTACCTTGATATTGATCTAGCCTGACTTTATTTCCCTCATGATCTGTTAATGTAAATCGCGGCGCTTGTCTGTGATAGATCTTGCCGTGAAAACTATCTGTACTTCTATCGGATATGTATAGATAAATCGCAGCTCCCCAGCCTAATATGAAGAGAAAAAGTAAGATTAGAAATATACGCCTATCTTTTTTCATTTCTGCCTTGATTACAATTATAACCAAATAAGGATTAAAAATATTTAGCTAGAAGATGGAGGATTTATGCATTAAACTTGTACAATGAAGAAATTAGGCGGATTATACATTTTATTTGCTTTGCTATTTAGTTTTAGTTTGTTGAGTTATGCGGAAGAACCTACTAATGAACCAAAGGAAACCCCCAATCCAGAAAGTTATAACAGCAATATGATCACACATCCTGAGTGGTTCCTGAAAGTCACGGACTGGTCTTACTTCGCTCCTGCTAGGGTTGCAATGCTGAGTTCTGTGAGAATTGAAAACTCTGCCACAATAGCGTACAAAGATATAAAAGTCAGATTGCTCTTCAACTCGACATCACCTCCTGCAGTGGGCCAGACCATAGCCACAACTCAGGGCGTGCTTCCTGTAACCGTTCCACCAAAAAGCGCAGACGTATATTTAAAAGGCGGTATTACTATGGGTGCGGGCAGGCAGGGTTACAGAGTGTCGGATATTCAGATTCTTTCAGCAACACCGGTTACTGACTAAGACCAAACAAAGAAAATAATTAAATTTTGGAGAAAATCATGAAACAAATAATCAGTGGAGTATCAATGGGTTTATTTACTGCTTTGCTTTTTACATCATTCTCGGTCGCACAATACGGTGATCCCGGTCCTCCGCCAGCTCCTGATACACCAAGAGCTGAGGAGACTAGGGAAATCATGGGAGAAGATCCGGCTTTCGCGCCCGATACAGTTTTGGATGCTCCTGATCCCGCGCTTGACCAAGGAAGCGTAATGGACGAACCAGAATCTTTTGATATGGACCCGGGCCACGGAGATATTGTAACAGAGCCTGAAAATGTGAATCTTCCCCCGGGCGCAGTTGAAACTGAACCCAACTCCAAGGTTGAGCAAAGAGAGCCTTTAGTTGACGGTGATCCAATGGTGAGTCCGCCTGAAGCGCTTGTAGAGCAGCCTGAGCCATTGGTTAATCAGCCCGCAATGGTAGAGCAAGCTGACCCTCTGGTTGAACAACCGTCCGCAATGGTTGACCTGCCTGCCCCGCTTGTGCCTGAGGCAGAACCGATGCTTGAACACGGAGCCGGAGGACGAGGCATCAAGTAGAAAAATTTGTAAAAACGGTTACATTCAAGGCACTATTTGACCATAGAATGAAAACGGAGGTACGCGAAATTGTTATTCGATAGAAAAATTGAATGGTCTGATTCCAAAGAAGAAGAATGGGAGTTAATAAGGTCTAAAGTAGGAGCAGGCATAGAATTGCCGTTACCAGATTCAGACCGCTGGTTTAAAGCTACAACTACTAACGAGGGTATTTTAATTGAAACTGCTGTGCTAAATGTCAGACCGCTGACTGTCCATCAGCCTATTACAATTGACTTTGAAGAGTTTAAAAATTTAGCAGCTAACTACAATGCATTTCTGGGTTTTGATGCGAGAACAATGAGTGATGTAAATGCAACAAAGGATTCCACACCTAATCTCAGATACCTCTTTATGCTTATTTACCATTTACTGTGATTGAAAAACACCTCCAGAAATGTAGTGAAGGTGAATTGTGTATCCAAAAAACTATTTTGAATTAATAGCGCAGTATAATCAGTGGATGGACTCCAATATATACGAAGTATATCTTGGCATCCCAGATGAGCCCCGCTAAAAAACATATGGGAGCGTTCTTTAAATCCATCCATAGTACACTAAATCATATATATTACGGCGACCTGGCTTGGCTGGAGATGCTACGTGAAAATACCTTTACCCCAAGACAGATTGACGTAGATTTGTACGAAGATTTTAACGAGCTTAAAGAAGCTCAGGTAAAAATGGACTCCGATATTATTGACTGGGTTTATTCATTGACTTTAGATAAGCTTAATCACACTTTTGATTACGTAAGTAATGTCAACAAATTTAGCAGGAAATTACCAATATGGGTCCTTGCTACCCACATATTCAATCACTAAACCCATCATAGAGGCCAGGTTACAGCACTAATGAAACAACTTGGGTTTGAGCCTAGAATTACGGATATTCCGTGGCCGCCTTCCCTCGAAAATTATTCTGCTGCAGAGTAATTTTTTAATACAAACTTCACGGAATCTTAACTTTTTTATATTATATTATTCTGAACAAATATAATTATCGGAGAACTAGACATCATGAAGAAACTCACTCTTTCCGTTCTAGCAATACTTTGCGCACTGTTTGTTTTTAGCCATAAACAATGCACCTATGCACAGACTGAGGGGTTTGATATGAAAACTCCAATTCAAAAAATAGCTGATTCAACTACCGCGTTTTTAGAAGAATTAATGGAATATTCAAAGGAAAAATCGGATGAATCAATTAGCGGCAATCTTGTTTGTTCCGCTAAATGTTTTGTAGTAATTCCGGACATTGAAGTCGTTCAAAGCAGAGGCGATTATACAGGCACAGGTCTCATGTCATGCCGGACAAATGGTTCTGGCAGTTTTACGGAACCATTATATTATCAAATTAGCAATCTTGAATCTTTTGAAGAAGACAGTGGAGGATTGCTTATTCTCGTAACTGATACGCAAGGAAAGAAAGCAATAGTGGGAAATGATGTACGTCTTGGGACAGATAATACAAGCGCCGGTCCGTTAGGTGATACAGGGAGTGAAGGAGTCAAATCATTTTCTTCTTATGTTAAATATAAAGACCAGGCTCTCTTGGGAATAGACTTATCGGGAAGCCTCTTAAAATACTCCAGCAAAGATACTTTCAATGCATATCAGGGGACAGTAGTTCCAATTGATATTTTTGTGAACCCCCAAGATGTTCCGCCAGTTCTTAGAGATTTTGTAACATTAATATCAGGCTGGAATAAAGACTGCAAATAACCTGAATCTACTCAAAATAACATGTGCCGCTCTCAGGTATGCCGCCGCCTGTATCTTCATAGGTTTCATAAGAGTATTGACAGTAGCAAACCCCTATTTCACCGCAGTCGTATGATGTGCTGCAGGATTTACCTTTATTACAATCCTCACAATCCCCTGACTTGGGCATCATAAATATTACCGAACCGGTAAGAAATACTGTGAATATGCCTAACATTAATAATTTTTTCATTTCTCTTCCTTACGGCTAGTTGTGACAATTAAGAATATTATACAGAATAAATCCTTTCAGAGTATATATAGATTAGTTTAATCTTAATACGTAACTCTTGTCTAAAATTTATGAATGAAGTATTATAAAATACTGATGGGGTGGAGACTATTATTAACTTGGATATAAAATCACACAAAGTTGTTAAAGGAGATAGGATATGGTTATAGAGATAAGAAAGCTCACAGCCAATACTGCTTTATTAGTTATTGCAATTTTAACGTTAGGTTCGGTTTTCAGCATTTCGTTCAGCACAAATTTAATATACAATGATGCGTTCGCACAGGATACAAACCCCAATATTGACCCTCAGGTCACAGAGATTGTTCAAAACATGAGCTATTTCCTTGGAAGTAAAGACGAGTACACTTTCAAGGCTGAAGTAATGTTTGACCAGCTTGTAAACTCTAACCGTAAAATACAGTATTCAGCTGAGGAAAAAGTTTACTTAAAAAAGAAAGGAAACATGACAATTGAATATGTGAGTGATATAGGCGGCTATAAACTATGGTTCGATAGCGGACAAATAACCGTGCTGGAATTACCAACCAATCTGTACTCAACAGCGACATTACCGGCAACCATAGATCAGGCTCTCATTGCTCTTAAAGACAAGCATAACTTCACTCCCGCGTTAAGTGATTTTCTGTTCATAAATACTTTCCGCGCTCTGACTCAAAATGTGATCTCCGGCAGCTATTTCGGTACAAGCAAAGTGTTAGGTGTGAGATGTGATCATCTGGCATTCGTACAGCAGGATATAGACTGGCAACTTTGGGTTGAAATAGGCAAACGCAAAATTCCGAGAAAACTGGTTATCACATACAAAGAGCTTCCCGGTCAGCCGCAGTTTATTGCTATAATGCGTGATTGGGTTATCGACAAACCTATCACCGGATTCGCGTTCCAGGCTGATATACCGAAGGTAAGCCAAAAAATAGAAATGTCTGAAATCCTTAATAAACCTAAAATGAATATAGGTAGCATTAATTCTTCCGGACAAAATTTCTAATATTTATATTAGAAAGCTGGGAAAAAGAGCTGGTTAATTGAGTCAGCTTTGCTTTTTTTTGAAAAATATAAAATTTTTGGACAGGAATAAAAAGGAAGTGCACTGTAGAAACTACAGCGCACTTTTTTTGTCTTCATTTAAGCTATAACGACGTTCTGTGCTTGAGGGCCTTTTTCGCCGTCAACAACTGTGAACTCAACGCGCTGACCTTCTTCTAAAGAACGATAGCCCGTAGCATCAATTTCACTATAGTGTACGAATACATCTTTTTCGTTTTCACGCTCAATGAAACCAAAGCCTTTTGTAGAATTGAACCACTTTACAGTGCCAATCTCACGTTCTGCCATGTTCGATTAACCTCCTTCAATATTTTGGGTTGTGCTAGCGGTTCAAAATCTCTTTCAGATGGGAATCCTACGGTTGACTAGAACTACTGCAAACTCAAATTCAAGATAGCATATAGCTATTTACGTGTCAATATAAAGTTACAGAAAAGTAAATACTGAGATTTAGATATGTTATGGTCAATAGTTTATCTATTTTAATAAGATGAAAATTCTGTCACAAGGCTGGTTTTGAATATTAATTCTGGTATAGAGGGTGCGCTGTATATTAATACAGCGCACATTTGGTTTTCTACATTAAACAATCTTTACTTGCTGTGCCTGCGGGCCTTTCTGGCCGTCGACAACAGTGAACTCTACGCGCTGTCCCTCGTCCAAGGAACGATAGCCCGTGTCATCAATTTCACTATAGTGTACGAATACATCTTTTTCGTTTTCACGTTCTATGAAACCAAAGCCTTTTGTAGAATTGAACCACTTTACAGTGCCAATCTCACGTTCTGCCATGTTCGATTAACCTCCTTATATATATTAGGTTGTGCTAGTGGTCCGGATTTACTTTAGATTGCTATCTTAACAGATGGTTATCTTAGGTGAAACTTGAACTACTGCAAACTCTTTTTAAGATAATAACATATATTATTAAAAATAACAATATATGAAATGCATGTGCAAAACTCCATTTCCTAAATACATTTAAACCGATACTCCTGAATAATTCAGTCGTCTTTCCTTGGTGCACCATGTAAAATAGAAACAAACACCAACTCCTCATCACCGGACTTTACCGAGTGCTTTTCATCCACATCATAGATAAGGATAGAACCCGGACCGGCGGTAACCCGCGAGTCATTTTTACCTCTGAACTCTCCCTTGCCTTTCAAGACCAGCAGATAAACCGGAGATGTTAAATTGCTATGTTCTTTTAATTCCTGCCCGGGTTTTAACGCAAACTGTAATAACCTTCCATTCTTATCGGCATGAATTGCCTGAGCAATGGGATGGCTGTCATTAAATTTAACACCTTCGGTAAGATTTACGTATTTCATTTAATCTCTCCTAATCAGATTTATTCTTGGAATTTTTCAAAAGCAATTCAGAAGCTGCGCTCAGCTTTCCTAAGTACTTGCCATTTTCTCTGGCTGCAACCTCTTTGGCAATTTTTTTGTCATTAAAAGATAAAATCCCATAACCCATGGGAGTATTAACGGTCTCAGTCCATATGAAATAGCCGATCTCCGCATCCGTCCATTCACCGGAGTCGTAATCCATTACGTAAATTGACTCTATATGCTCAGGTTTTTCTCCGTCCATGTAATGAATCATGCAGCCCATATCATCAAATTTGACGGTCTTGCCATCTGACGATTTATACTGTGCCACAAATTTTTTCTCGCTGATGATCATTTTACATCTTTCGCATATATCTTCACCGTAATAGATGGCTGTAGGACCGTCTTCATGTGTATCACCACATGATATTGCTAATATTAAAAAAGTTAATAAGCCTAATGCAATCCTCATATCTCTTCCTTTCTAAAACGCGTAAAGACAAGATAAGAATAAGTAAAGGGAAGTAATGTCCAGAAAATCATTATGGTAAACAAAAGATAAAATACTCCCTGTTCCCCGAAAGTTCTTACAGCATAAACTCCTACAGGACCAAGAATCTCAAACCTTGGGCTAATTACCAGAACAGATGCTATTTTAAATACCTCAGCTGGGTTTAACAGAGCCAGAGCAAAAACCTGTTTTATTCCAAGATCCATTACTACGGTTGTACCCATAATTCCCAAATCGCCCAATATGATAAAAAAGAGCCAGAGGAAAACGGAAATCCCGATAGCTTTTGAAGCTTTACCGGAATGCACAGAAACAAGAAATCCCAGACTCAGGAAACAGGCTGCTAACATAACAGACAGTAAAACAGTGAGCAGATATCCCGAAACTTCTCCCTGCCCTCCCATTATTGCCACACCCACACCCGCAATACCGAAACCCAAGAGTATGGAGAACCAGATTGTTATAAGCAGGCCCAAGAATTTGCCTACAAAAACTTCGTTCTTGCTAATAGGATGTGATAATAGATAAGGTAGAGTTCCGTTCTCTCTTTCCTGGGAGATACTAATCCCGCCGGTAATGACAGCAATAAGAGGTATAAAAATCAGCACAAGGTTTATTATGCTTGCTGCTGTTCTCCCAAACCCGGAGAATCCGGCGATTTCCCCTCCCATTGTAGAAAAAAGTAAAACCAGTAGCGCTAAAACAGAAAAACAGACTGTATATATAGTGAACCATCTGTTTCTTAGCGATTCACCGGCTTCTTTTCTCATTATCAGTAAAACGTTTTTAATATCCATTGGCCTCTATCTGACTAATCACTGTTTCCATCGATAATTCCTGGATTAAAAAATCATCAATAGGTATTTTATTTTGCATAAGTTTTTCTAAGGCAAGCACTCTTTTAGACTCGTCAACCTCAACATAGAGCCCCGAACCGTTTCTGCTTACATTGGTAAAACCCTCTTTCTTTAATATAGACATTGCTTCACCGATAAAGCTCTCAGGCAGTTTTAGACTTATTTTTACTTTAATACCAAGTACAGACATCAGATTCTCAGGTTTGACGTCAAGTACTACTCTTCCTGATTTCATAAAGAGCACCCTGTCCGAAAGATAATAAACTTCATCCAGCCTGTGCGAGGAAAAGAGCACGGTTTTACCGTTTTCCCTGGATTGTTTGACTAGATTTAAAAAATCCTCTCTGCCGCTGGCATCAAGATTCGAAGTAGGCTCATCAAGAATTAATATAAGGGGATCTGAAAGAAGGCCGATAGCAAAAGATAAGCGCTGTCTCATGCCTCCTGAAAGCTCAGATGAAAGCTTGTCTTGATGATCTTTAAGACCGACCAGTTCAAGTAAGTAGTCAATTCTGGATTTATCAACTCTTCTTATTGCCCCGAAGAATCCCAGAATTTCTATTGTTTTCATATCGTAAAAGAGCGGTTCCTGAGGCACATATCCTATAAGTGAATTTGAGACTTTCAGGTTTTCTTTGATATCACGACTCTGAATCTCAATCAAACCTTCATATTCCAGTAGTCCCAGAACACATTTTATAAGCGTGCTTTTGCCCGCTCCATTTGCTCCGAGAAGAGCGACCGACTCTCCTTTTTGTATATTTAAATTTGCAGAGTCGACCGCAACCACGTTCTTAAATTTCTTGGTAACATCCTTTACCCTTATCAATAAACGCTCCTAAATAATTCTTTTCCTTAAATAAACATAGGATACGGCTGGCACTAAAATCATTACCATGGAGACAGCAAAAAGCCGCGATGAGAATTTGTTTGCTTTCGCTTCATATTTTTCCGGTATCTTAGAGTTCACAAGCGGGTACATGTCCATTACTTTCGGTTCGGGTTTCATCACCGGAAACGCATCTGAGGCAAGCTCAATAGCCTGAGCAACAGGGCTAAACACAAACACTCTTAAATTCGGATACTTATCTATAAGGCTTTCAAAGAGGCTTTCAGATTTATATGGAATCTCCCCTATGCCGTCATTATTCTCATCATAACCGACATAATCGCTCCAATAGTTCCCTTTTTCACTCTTATACCAGTCATTTCCAGATAGCGTGCCCCCACCCCTGATTTCAATTTGTTCTGCGTTATCAATAAAACTATTTGAAAAGATAATATTTCTTTCAATCGAAGGCATAAATGAAATCCCAATATCGTTATAAGCAATCACGTTATCCTTGAGTGTATTCCATGAATCAACAGAATGAGGAGAGTTGTCCATATAAATTCCTATACGGTTGTCTATAAAAAGGTTCTCTCTGGAAACAATGTCGTCAAGGTCCTTAAACCCGATACCGTATCCTGTAGCAGGTCCCTGATTGCGTGCGAATATATTATTTGTAAACAGGATATTATTGCTATACATGAGAAAGCCGCCGACATAATTATCAATAAATACATTATCCTCAAAAACATTATTATCGCTGTACATATAGTGTAGACCATACCTTCCGTTCTGAACGATATTTCCCTTGATTAATGTGTCGCCGGACCACCACATAACCAAATCACGCGCGCCTGTAATTGTATTATTCTGGATCTTGGTATTAGAGCTATACCAGAGACGAATACCGTCGCCACGTACTGGAATTGGAAGGTCTTTACCAATAATTACATTGTTTTCTATGAGCGTTCCCGACGAATTTTTTAAATAGATTCCGAAGAGAACATCGTTTAATCTATTATTTTCTATCACCGAGTTCTGGGATGAATCAAGAACAATTCCAGCGTCTTCCACACTCAGTCCTTCCCCGCTTCCACTAACAATAAATCCCCTGAAAGAAACTTCGGGCGTTTTTATTAGCACAACAGTTCCTTTTCCTCCGCCGTCTATTGTAGGTTCCTTTATACCAACCAGATTTAAAGACTTATCAACGATTATATGTTCATTATAGGTCCCGCCTTTAACTTCAATGGTGTCGCCGTTGTTGGCTGAAGCAATAGCCAGAGATATCGAAGTATAGGGACCTTCTGGTGAAACCCTCAGAGTTGTCTGGGCCAAAGCACTGCCATATGATGAGATTACGATCAACAATGTAAGCGCTGATATGTATTGAACCATATTTAGTCCTCATGATCATACTTTGCAAACATTAATAACTACGTATTAACCCACGATTAGCGGTCTGTATGCCCTACGGTGGAAGTAAAGACCAATTATTATCAATATTGATGCTGCAATTGACATATAGAGACCAATTTCCCAAGTTGCAATTGTGAGGAACTGAGCTATTTTACCCTCGCCCAAAAGCGGGGGAACAAAAGGCTGGATTGCATTGCTGAGAGGGGCGTTACTATCCAGGTTCATGCCAAATGTGCGCATCCAGAAATAGAGATCACCTAAAAAGAACACCGGGTATAAAATCGCAGGAATACATAAAAACAGTGCAAACGGACTGTGTACAAAAATTGTACCTATTATAAGAAGAACAACTCCCGCGATCATAAATATGCTTAGAGTCCTTTCCAGAACAGCAGCCTCGCCCATGGGTTTCATACCAATATAGTGATTAAGTCCGTCTATTTCCTGAATGTCGCCAGATAAGCGGTTTACATACATCTCCGCCACCAGGCCATCGGGGTACTGGGGAGCAAACAATGTTAATTTCCAGTATGGAAAAAATATTGAAACAAACAAGATAAAAGCTGCCAATATCATAATTATTGAGGGGATAAGGAATCTTCGTTTCTCTTTTTCCCAAAGCTCTTTAGGTATTCTGGGGCCTAATATTAATTCGTTTTCCTTTAGTTGTTTAGTCATTAAGGGCCTCCCTCTTTAGAATTCTTTATACCAAGTCATAGCCAGCAAGAGTAATAAGGAGAGCCCCGCTATTCTTTCGAGACCCCCCCTGGTAAACATTTAGTTATTGTCCTGAAAGAATACTTTTAGCATTTAAACCTGCAGTTGCAGCTTTAACATAATACTGCCACGCCATATTGTAGCCGTAATTGGCTTTTTCCCACTCCTGCGCAGCCATGGCTTCGTCGCCCTGTTTAAGAAACTTATCACCCTCTCCGAGCTGTTTGACAGCATCAGCTATCAAGTCTTTAACAACAGGGTTATCCTTGTCGCCCATCTCTTCAAGTTCTCCATAGACAGCCATTACCTGGGCTCTGGTGTTTGTAGCCTGCTCCTGCCACGACTTTGCGGTTTCTTCATTTTGAGCGCCAAAAGCCATAACCGTAAATCCTAGAACTAAAATCCCTATCATTAATATTTGTATTCTTTTCATATTTACCTCCCTCACTTAGATTCTCAATTTGTATCCTATCCCCCTCAAAATTAATCAAGAGGAATAGGAGAGTTTATTAGAATCTTTATTTATTTTCTGGTTCTACAAGTAAATACCCCATCATCTCAAGATGAAGAGCCGAACAGAATTCAGAGCAGTAGAACGGGAAAACACCCGGCTGATCAGCTGTGAACTTCACCGTGTTACTTTCCCCAGGCTCAAGGCTAAGATTTACATTGTATCCTTCAATTGCAAAACCATGTGTAGCGTCTCTAGCCCGCTCAACATTTGTGATGTGAAGAATGACCTCATCTCCTTCGTTGACTGCGATATGTTCAGGATTAAAATGACTTCTAATAGCCGACATCCAGACTTCGACCTTTCCGTCGGAGCGTACAATTTTTTCCTGACCGGCTTGTGCTGCATCAGGATCTACGCTCATTGTACCCGGATTATATCCAACCTCAGGATAAACCGGAAACGGGTTAAGCTTGTCGGCTTTTATCATCTGAACATAATGTGGCTCACCAATTCCAATAGGCATATCGTAGAGAACCTGCATTTTGTCCCCAGACACATCTATCAGCTGAAAGTTTTGAGGCAACAGCGGCCCGACAGGAGAGAACCTATCAATTGACCACTTGTTTAAAGCTACACAGTACTTGCCGTCTGGAGATACAGTATCCCCTTCGGCACAAACCGTGTGCCCAATATTGTACTGAACTGGAACTTTTTCAGTAAGTGTCCATGCTTCGTCCCCTTCGTTATAAGGAGGTCCGAGTTTCCATTTGGCAAGAGTGCTTTCTATGAAAACACTTGTATATGCATTACCCTCATTATCAAATTGTGTGTGTAGTGGACCCAGTCCAATTTCCAGCTGTGCTGCTACTACATCGTTATAGTTTAAAATCGGCACACCGTAAACATCCTCACCTTCATAATTTTCATCTTGAATAGCTTGCTGAATTTTATCAAAGCTATAGATGGTCGCATGTGTATCCAGTTTTCCGGAAACAACCATGTACTCTCCTCCCGGGGAAACATCCACGCCATGAGGGCTCTTTGGCTCTGGAATAAAGTAGAGAATCCCCTCAGCTACAGCAGTTTCAAGTGGTATGACCTTAACTCCGGAAATTTCTTTGGTTTTTCCGTCTTGAGCTGCCACTTCGGCAGCTTTTTTCAGATTTATCACATGCATGTAGTCCATATCCCTTTGAGAAACTCCGGCCTCAAATGGAGGTAGACCCTGTTCGATTCCGCCTGTAGCAAGCTCAGTGTTTATTGAATTACAGAAGATCCAGCCGTCGCTCACTTTCTTACCGGCATCACATAAATCCTGCCAGTATGGAGGGAGTTCTATCTGAAAAGAGCCCTCTTCAACTATCCTTCCCTTTTCCCGGTCAAACTTGTGAAGGGCCATTACACCGCGGAATTTCTCCTGATACTCGTCCATTCCAGCGTATTGTCCAAAAGGTAGAGGGGTTGCATATTGAGAAGCCTGAATAACATATTCACTGTTGGGAGTTACAAATGTAGAGCCGTGGTCTGATATGATATTCGGAGTTTTTATGATCTGCTTTGTCTCAAAATCTCTCAGATCAATTACAGCGACTCTGGCATTAGCTTTGTCGTTAATGAATAAGAACTGACCGTCATAGTCACCGTCAGTTTCCGTTAAAGCAGGATGATGCGTATCAGCCCATGTCAACTTCTTTCCGCTGGCCATGTTTCCGTCATCAAGAAGCCTCGCCGATTCTTCGGACCCGTAGCCAAATCCCTGCCACGGCTCGGGTGTGAAAGCGGCTATTACTTTCAAAAGACGCATTGACGGCACTCCGATTACAAATACCTGACCTGAATGACCTCCGGATGAAAACATTAAATAATCATCATGTTTCCCTGACGGTATATATGTTTTTAAAGCCGCTTCCACATCGGCAGGGCTCAGGTTGCGGTCTAAGGCAATCTGTTCTGCGCTAACGGATAAATCTCCATTCTGGCCAGCTGTACTGGTCTGTGCGCTGTTATCCGCTTTTTTCTGATCAGTAGCGTTATTGTTTTGACATGAAATAATAAACATTCCTACTAATAACAAAACAACAAAGCTGCTTAATCCCAAAACTCTTTTTCCAAACATATCTACTTACCTCCTCTTAAGTGTTTTGCACTATTACTTCTTTGAATCCCGATATTTCAAATAAGAAATAATCTCTATGACTTCTTGATCCGTAAGTCCCTGATTTGGCATTGGGACCATATATTCCGCCAACAATTCCTTGGCAATAGGATCTGAAAAAACCATTGTGTCCGGAGACTTTATCCATTTCTTAAGCCACTCTTCCTCCCTTCTTTCTGTAACACCCTGCAAATCTGGTCCGGAGAGCTTTCCGTCTCCTATCGTATGGCAAGCAACACATCCTTTAGACTGGAACAATTCTTTCCCTTTTGCGGCTTCTGCGCTTTCTTCTGTATGAGCAGATACTGTTAGGAATACCAAGGCCAGAAATAACACTGCAAGGAAAAATTTTAGAGAATTATAGCAAATTAACGATATCATACCTATACCTCCTTGTTTGAGAGCCCTACTTTTATGGTTCTAAGTGCAATGTCCATGCCAAGTCAAACGTCCCATTTCTTTGACTAATAACTGATTAGAAAATGTCAGGTGTCAGATAAAATGACAGATATTGTTGTACATTCTGTTTACATAGGAGCAGAAATAGCATAAAAAAAGAGGGTATCCAATAAGAATACCCTCTTAACACCATGGGGGTTTGAGCTCGTAAGAGCCCTAAATTAATCAACAAATTAGAACCTGAATCCGAGCCTGCCTCCATAGGTTCCAAATGAACCGTTATTTCGGTCTACATAGTTGTAGCGGGCTTCGGCACCCACAAAGATCTTCTTGGTAATATTGAAATCCACACCTCCTCCAGCAGCAAGACCTAGCTCGGCACTTCCTTGTCCAGAGGGATAGCCGTTTTTTTGAAGTTTGTTTGGTTGCGGAGCAATGCCACCCACTTGATTACCAGGATCGCTTTCATTGAGAAATATATTCATACTCGGTCCAGCCATTACGAATGGTTGAACAATATGATGCGCTTCAACTTTATACTTTAGTCCTAGCAATATTGATACTGTATCTAAATCAACACTTTTTTGTGTTGGAAGCGCACCGGGAGCTACCGCATTAATAGTTGGCTCAAATGTAATATCGTCATCTGTTTTAGCCCAACCTATATTTATCAAACCCATCAACTTACCAGGACCTAAGTTTTTATATATAGGCAACCCCAATTCGCCAGCGAGATAAAAACCAGTCCCAGTCTTAAATGGTCCAGACTGAGCACCTATAACCATAGCAAATTCAGCTCCAATTGGCTTGTCCTCAGCACGAATATCCTGAGAGACAATAAATGAAAAAACAAAAAACATGATTATCGTTAAAGCAAAAGATCTTTTCACAAACATTACCCTATCCTCCTTTTTTAATAAGATAAAAGATGAAAAGTGCAATGCTTATGCCAAAAATACAATCCAATGATTAAGGGAGGTTAAGAAATATGCATAGACATTTTGTTGTAATATTCTATTACATCTTACAGAATAGACATACTTTATTGATTAAATATATAGTATAAAGTTTGTGGAATATTCACCTGGATTTCTAGAATAACTAGGTTGATTGTTT
>CBDUCG010000008.1:0-30228 GCA_965365595.1 uncultured bacterium | reverse complement strand
CTCCATCTTTATTAATATATCCCCACTGGCCATTATATTTAACTGCAGCCAAGCCTTCTGAGAAAGGAGCTGCTTTTTCAAATCTTGGCTCAATTACCATTTTTCCCACCGAATTTATATAGCCATATACCCCGTCTACTTTCACTTGTGCAAGTCCTTCTGAAAACTTGCGCGCTTCCTCATACTTGGGAGTGATGACAATAATATCCCATTGATTTATATAGCCCCATTTGCCACCCTTTTTTATCAATGCCCTGTCATCAGAAAAATCCACGGCGCCTTCATATTGCAGTGGGATTTCAATTTTCCCGCTTCTATCGATAAAGCCCCATTTATCGTTCTCTGAAACTGGAAACAGCTCCCCTTTATCCTGTTCTGCCACATCTGAATGATGAGGTCCAGCGCAGGACACGATAAATAAACATACTAGCACAAAGAGTTTTTCAGCAAATCGCAATTATAATTCCCCTAGGAGTTAAAGTAAAGAATTACATTTATAGCAAAATACGAAATAATCATAATCAAAATAACCATATTTGAAAGAGTGTAAAAATGAAAGGTTGTGTAATGTATGACTGTTCATGAAGGTATAAAAGAGAGACCCGGTCAAGATATGCTATAACCGGGTCCTTTCCAAGCTTAATTATCAAGTCAAGTTTAAGGCTCTAAAACTACCTTAATTGCATTATCTATTCTTTGATCCATAAGCTCATAGCCTCTTGGGCATTCATTCAGAGGAAGCCTGTGTGAAATTACATGAGTAGGATCGAGTCTGCCGTCCTCAACATGAGGAAGCAGCACAGGAATGTAGCACCTTGATGGCGCAACCCCACCTGTTAATGTTAAATTTCTAAGGAAAAAGTCTGTCATGTTTAATGGAAACGGTTCCCAGAAAAGACCTGTAATCGAAATGGTTCCCCCGGGGCGGGACATTTCTAGAGAAGACTGGAGTGAATCAGTATTACCTACGCATTCAATCACTACGTTAGCTCCGTGACCTCCGCTCAAATCTTTTATTACTTCTGCAGGATCCTGGTTATGTGAGTTGATGACTGTTGTCGCTCCGTACTTTTTCGCAATATCAAGCCTGTAGTCATGATGACCAATTGTTACTACATGCTCCGGATCAAATAATGTAGCTGCGTATGTAGCGAATAGCCCAACTGCCCCGTCACCGTAAATCACTACTACATCGCCGGGCTGAATATTACCGTTTTTTGCGCCGTGATAACCAGTTGAAATGTTGTCCCCCAGAAATAGGGTTTTCTCATCCTGGCTATCGTCTGACAGGCTCTCCGGGGTTTTAAACAATGTACCATCAGCATGGGAAACTTTGATGTACTCAGCCTGACATCCAGCATGACCACCTAATAAATCTCCGAATCCGAAACATCCGCCCTGCACACATGAAGTTTGCAGATCTTTTTCGCAATAGTGACAGTCACCACAACTCACCCAGAATGGTCCAATAACCTTATCACCTTTCTTTAGAGTTTTAACTTCACTCCCGACCTCTTCCACGCGGCCGACAAATTCGTGCCCAACAGTGTCACCATCGTTTAACGGAAAATGACCTCTATAAATATGAAGGTCAGAACCGCAGATAGCACCCTTGGTAATTTTGACAATTACATCCGTCGGACTTTCAATTACAGGATCAGGGACTTCCTCAACACTTACACTTTTTAATCCATGATAAACTGTAGCTTTCATTCTTATCTCCTTTTAATGTTTTACGTGAGAAATAGAATACATAATAAGCAAAAGATATCCTAAATTATCGTTTGTTGTACTGCTCCCCTTTTTTCAAGCAGAATTTAAGTTGGAAGTTTGACCAAGAAAAAAGGAGCGGAAGCTCCGTCTACGTGATTTAAATGATTAAAGCGAATCTTATCTTTCTATATCAGCGGACCCCTTGGATTTACAAAGATTGGATAACATGATTGGATAGATTATTCTACGCTAAATGATAGCAGTTTCATTTAGGAAAATTCCGTATATTTTAACTAATATTTGTGTACATATTACTTATGTAATTAGATTATACCAGTCTTTAATATTTTGATAGCACATTACTAGATGTTACTATTTCTAGCTGTTATTTTTAAGTTATTTTGATTACCATACAAACAGAGGCAAACTGATGAGAAAGGTCAAAGAGCTAAAACACACACAGGTCTATAAAACATGCGATCTGCGTTCTTTAAAATTTAAAACTACAGAAGACTTGATTCCGTGCACAGATTATATAGGACAAAACCGGGCGGTAGACGCCATAAACTTCGGCCTGGGCATGGACTTCACCGGGTACAACCTTTACCTCGCTGGACCAACCGGAGTCGGAAAAACAACGACAATAGAAACTATTCTATCAACAGTTGCAAAAGACAAACCCTCTCCGCCTGACTGGATTTATGTATTTAACTTTCAGGAACCAAACTCTCCCAAAGCAATCGACCTACCCACAGGAAAGGGAAAAGAACTAAAGGACGATATGGAAGAATTCCTCAAGGATTTAAAACAGGACATTCCAAGAGCTTTTGAAGGCAAAGAATTTGAAGAGCAAAAACAGGATACAATGAATGAGTTTCAAAGAAAAAAAAACAACCTCTTCGAAGAGCTCCAGAAGAAAGCCGGAGAAAGCGAGATACAGGTGCAGTTCTCACCAACCGGAATAATCACCATACCAATGGTTAACGGGAAACCGGTGACACAGGAAGAATATAACGCTTTGGATGAGGAAACAAAGAACAATATAAAGGCCAAAAAAGAAAAAGTAGATATCGAGGTTGCCGAGGTTTTAAAGGCTGCCCGGAAGCTTGAAAGAGAAGCCGGAGATAAAGTTAAAGAACTTGAAAAAAAGGTGGCTCTATTTTCCGTAAGGGATTTAATCGATACAATTAGAGATAAGTATAAACCGTTTCCTCGGATAATTGATTACTTCGATCAGGTTCAAAAACATATTTTGGAAAATATTGATCACTTCCTTCCCGCAAAGAGCCCTCAACCCGGGCTCCCCATGCTAATGCCAATGAGGATGCCTGAGCAGGAGCCTACGTTTACGGAATACAAAGTGAATGTTTTCGTAGACAACTCAAATACCAACGGCGCCCCAGTGATTACAGAGCCCCACCCTACATATACCAACCTCTTTGGCTCAATTGAAAAAGAAGCGCGGTTCGGAGCCCTTATAACCGACTTCACAATGATACTCGCTGGGTCTCTTGCAAAAGCAAGCGGCGGTTACCTGGTTGTAGACGCCCTTGATTTGTTCAAGTACCCGTTCGTGTGGGACACGTTAAAAAAGGCGCTTGAAAACGAAGAACTTAGAATTGAGGATGTCTATCAGCAGTACGGTTTTTCTAGCACAGTGGGTATTAAGCCCGAGCCTGTAAAACTAGACGTAAAGGTAATAATTGCTGGCAATTCCCAGCTTTACCGCATGCTCTACGCATATGACGAAGATTTTAGAAAGTTATTTAAGGTAAAAGCCGACTTCGACTATATTGTGGATAGGGATGATCTTACGCTTTCACAGTATGCCTGTTTTATAAAATCAGTATGCGACATGGACGGTTTAAACAAGTTCGACAGAAGCGGTGTTGAAACAGTGATTGAATACTCCTCAAGGCTTGCTGGCGATCAAAATAAATTATCGGTACAGTTCGGATCCATAACCAAAATTATTAAAGAAGCCGATTACTGGGCAGGTCTGGATAAAAACAGTAAAACCATTAAACGACATCATGTGGAAAAAGCCATAGAGGAAAAAATATACAGATCTAATATGGTCGAAGAAAAGATACAGGAAATGATAACAAAAGGTAACATACTCGTAGATACCGAGGGTCTGATTGTGGGTCAGATCAACGGGCTTGCAGTCTACAACATTGGTGATTTTGCCTTTGGGAAACCATCTCGGCTTACTTGCGAAACATATATGGGCACAGAGGGTCTTATTAATATCGATAGGAGAGCAAAGCTCAGCGGGAACATTCACGACAAAGGGGTTATGATACTTAGCGGTTATCTGGGATCTACCTATGCCCAGAAAAAGCCACTCAGTCTATCCGCAAGTATCGGGTTTGAACAGAGTTATGACGTAATAGACGGAGACAGCGCCTCTACAGCCGAGCTTGTAGCACTCCTGTCAAGCCTCTCAGGTGTGCCGATTAAACAGAGTTTTGCCGTAACTGGTTCCATAAATCAAAAAGGCCAGATACAGCCGATAGGCGGTGTAAATGAAAAAGTAGAGGGATTCTATGACGTATGTAAGGCAAAAGGATTAAACGGCGAGCAGGGAGTTATCATTCCTCATCAAAACGTTAAGAATCTAATGCTTAAAAAAGAAGTGGTTCAGGCAGTTAAAGATAAAAATTTCCATATATATCCTATAGAGACGGTGGATCAGGCTATAGAGCTTCTAACCGGCAAAGAAGCGGGAAGAAGAGGAAGCACCGGAAAGTTTAAAACCGGAACAGTCAATTATCTTGTAGACAAAAAGCTTAAGGGCTTTGCTGAAGAATACAGAAAATTCGGAAGACAGAATTTAAGACCCAGAAGAAATAACGGCAACACATAGAATTTGGATGTTATCTGGAAGGGAGTGTATGCCGCTTTTTATTGTAACCGAACAGCTCAATAAAATTACCGAATACGGACTTACTAAGCTGATATAGACGTGTGATATGCTCTGGCGTGTCTGATCTGATAACATCAGGATCAATCTTGCCGTTTAATTCCTCTATCTCTCTTTTATTAGCGGGAACATTTAGCCAGCGCTCAATCATTGGTTTATCAACCTCCAGATGAAACTGGAATCCATAAACGTTATCTCCGAACCTAAATGCCTGATTATTGCAAAGAGGCGAAGAAGCCAGAAGCTTGGCCCCTTCGGGCAAATCAAAAGTATCTCCGTGCCACTGGAATATTTTTTCCAAATCAGCGAAGTTTGAAATAAGGGGATCCGACTTTCCATCCCCTGAAGGGGTGAGATCGTACCAGCCGATTTCTTTTTCGGAATTTTTCCTTACTTTGGCACCAAGGGCTTTTGCACGAAGCTGTGATCCCAGACATATACCCAATACAGGCATTTCTCTCTCAACAGCATTTTTGATTAGTTTTACTTCAGTTTCAAGATTGGGATATTTTTCAATCTCATCCACGTTCATCGGCCCGCCCAATATTATCAGGCCGTCATAACCCTCCAGACTTGGCTCGGCATCAGGATGACGTTCAAAGTTTACGTACTTGATCCTGAAACCGGCGTTTCTCAAAAGAGGATCCAGGGTTCCTAAAATTTCATGAGCAACATGTTGGAAAACAAGCAGTCTCGGCATTTCGTGGAATCCAAACTCAATAGTAGATAGAAATAAGATTGTACACTGAAAACTGAATTAATAGAATGAATACGGAACAACTGGTATTAAAAAATTAGAGACGGCGAAATTAACCGCCTCTAATTTCCCTTTAATTTGTAATTTTACTCATATCAAGTGGCTTATTATTCGCCTTTCAGATATTTAACAACATCTTCCTGAATAGATTCGTCTACCAGTTCTCTCCATTCATCATTGCCTTCTGCAACCGAGGCTCTGATCTTGGTAGCCGAAACCCATCCGATATTCTCGGGCGGGGCAAACTCGTTCATTTCATACCCAACCCCTCTTCCCCAGTTAACAGATTCAATATCAGGGATAATCATAACTACTACGTCATCGCCTTTGCTTTCATGGTATTTCCTGATCATGTCCACTGTCTGCTCGGTGGTAAAAGGATTTTTTTCATCTGGCGGAATATCCCTTACCATTATCAGACAGGGAACCCCTTTATCCAGTTTTTGCTTTACAAGGCTTACATGTCCGATATGATACGGCTGATACCTTCCGATAAAAATTGCCCTTTTACTTTTATCAGGCTGTATATCCGGATGGCCGTGATTAGTAACTGTCCATTCACTCATAACAAGTCTCCTTTAATCTTAAGTTCTGATCATTTTTAGGATATTGCAGGATGCGGCTCGAAGTTCAATGGCATTGCAACATCGATTTTTGTATATAATGAGATCCTGATTATACCAGTGCGTTGTTATTTTTCAATTTGAGAAATCCGCAATTACCGAGAACAAAATTTCTAATCAATCAAAAACCCACTTGCCTTGTTTAGTTTCTTTTTGCAAAGAGTCACATAGAAGATTCAAAAAATCAGACCTTTTAACCTCTTTCCCTCCCATTCTCTTCATATGATCATTAGGAACCTGGGAATCAATAAAGTCAAAATTCCAGGATTTGAGTTTTTCGACCAAATAATACAGAGCAACTTTTGAGGCATTGCTCATCTCAAAAAACATAGACTCTCCAAAAAAGACTCCTCCCATCGAAACGCCATACAACCCCCCGACTAGCCGGCCGTTATAAAAAGTTTCCACTGAATGCGCATATCCCTTTTCATGCAGTCTGATATAAGCCCGAATCATATCATCAGTGATCCAGGTCCCGTCCTGGCCTCTTCTGTCGGTAATTGCGCAGTTCTTTATCACTTCTACAAACGAAGTATCAAACCGGACTTCATAAAGATCAGACCGTATAACTTTTCTTAACTTGCTTGAGACATGGAGATTATCAAGGAATATGATTAGCCTCGGATCGGGAGAGAACCACATTAGCGGATCACCTTCTGAAAACCAGGGGAAGATGCCGCTTTTATACGCCAGCAGAAGTCTCTCTACACTCAAATCACCCCCAATAGCAAGTAAACCTGTTTCTTCTGCCATCATGGGATCGGGGAATACTAAAGTATCATCTAATAGGTAAACTGCCATTTTATAAGTTGGTAATATTGGTAATATATTTTGCTAAATAAGAATCAAAATTATTTTTCCGTATGACCCAGCGATTTCCCAGGAGCTGTTTCGTCTCTGATTAACTTTTTCAATTCCTTTATCTCGGGAAATCGGCCTTCTTTTTTCAGGGACCATATTAACTTGTCATTCACTTCTACTTCGAATATCCCACCAGTGCCGGGAATCAAAGAAAGTTCAGTTATTTCTTCATCAAAAGTAGTTAACAGCTCCTGCGTCATCCAGGCTGACCTGGTAAGCCATCTGCACTGTTTGCAATATGTAATTTTGACTTTGTTCTCTACTTTCAAAACTATCTCACTATAACTGGTGTATCTTATTTAAAACTATTTTATCAGTCAAAAATTGCGGAGTCTAATACAAAACATAAAGAGTACAAATGTACGGTCAAAAAAATGTTGAATCCACAGTTTAAATATGGGATAATCGATTCGATTTATAAATCTATCTGATGGAGTTAGTAAATGCTTAAAGAATTTAAAGAATTCGCTATGCGGGGAAATGTCGTAGATATGGCAGTGGGTATTATTATCGGCGCTGCTTTCGGTACAATAGTTCAGTCTCTTGTAAAAGATGTAATCATGCCACCCATAGGTTTGGCTCTTGGCAATGTTGATTTTTCCAATCTGTTTACAGTTCTAAAAGAAGGCGTTCCTCCTGGTCCGTATGCGGCTCTGGTTGATGCGCAGAACGCAGGCGCTGTAACAATTAACTACGGCGCATTTATAAACACCATAATCAGTTTTCTAATCGTTGCTTTTGCTGTCTTTCTATTAATCAGAAGCATAAATAAAATGAAGAAAAAGGAGGAAGAGGCTCCTGCTCCGCCTCCGGAACCTTCTAAAGAAGAAAAACTGTTAACTGAAATCAGGGATCTATTAAAACAAAAATAAACCGGGTCAGAGTTTGCACATCATTACTGTTTTGAATCAAGCACCGCATCAGGGCCTGCTTGTAAGAAGGGGTTATCCGTATTTGCCGAATTATTCTCAGGCTCCGATTTTTCAGCTTTTTCTTTTTTCTTCCCCGAATTAAGTGGTTTAACCAGCGTCACCGGGATATTCAGTGTCTGCTTTATTATCCCTAGCAGTCCGGCTCCAATTGTCTGAGGCGAGAGCTGGGATATTTTAGGGTCTGAAATATCTCCTGTAACTTTAATTGGTATTGAAACGACATCTTTTCCGAGCACGGCGCTTATCAAAGGAATTTTCTCTATCACCGAATCAACAGCCATCACGGGAATGACCAGCACTTTCAGATCAAGCTGGTCGTCTACAAGATCAATAGAACCCTCACACACAACTTTAAGAGAAGGCCCGTCCATGGCTGCTTCTTTAATAATCAGTTTCCCGTCTTTTATGTCCGCGTTAGCCATAATAAAATCATACGGGAATCCTTCATCTTCATAATCTATAGTGTTACCGCGGAAAATTTCGCCGAAATTGAGCGCGGAGAAAAACCTCGCAAGCCCTCCGTATTTACTTACCCTCCCCCCGTTTGAGGTTAGCTCAAGTTCTCCTTCAAGCGACTTCAGAACATTTACTATTTCTCCCTCTGAATTTACAGTACCGCCGAGATTAAAATCCCCCGTAATTATTCCGGCCTTATCAAAAAGACATTTGATTGCGTTGGCAAATTCTTCGTCTTCGGAAAATGTTTCAAATTCCAGCTTTAAAGTTGGAGAAGTAACTTCGAGCACGCCGGGAGTTTCTATGCCGCAAAGACTGGCTTCATTTACATTTACATCAATCCTATTGCCAAGCAAGGCTACTTCGGCATCCACAGTGTCCCAGTTAAATCCCTTGAATTTGAAATTATCAGATTTCACGACAACCTTGCCTTTAAGAGAGGTTGTTGAGTGTTCAGAATCAGGAGCCTCGTTTATGGCTTGAGGGCTGTTTGCGGCTTGTTCAACTTCAGCCTCTGAATCCGCCCACTCAAGTGACTCCGCTTTCACATTTATATTAAGATCAATTTCTTTATTTGCTTTTTTCGGAGCCGGGGCCAAACTCACGGCAGGTACCGATGATTTTGCATCGGGTATTTTTTGCACAACCACACTGGAATCATCAAGTGAAATGGGGCTTTTGAAATTGAGCTCTTCAGGAACACTAAAATAATCTGAGAAAAGTTTTGCCTCATCGGCCAGCATATCTCCGTAAAAATCCAAAGTAAACTTCAAATTATCTCTGAAAAAGTCATTTAGTTTAGCGCCAGCACTCACAATGCTTTCCTTTATTTTTACATTTGCGTTGGATAGAGTCAGGTCCTGTGACGAAGACTCAATTTCCGCATCCGTCACTGTCATCGGACTTCCAAACCCCTCAATGCTCACATCAGCCGATTCAACATTTCCTTCAGCATTGATTTTCCATTCATCTGAATTTGACAATGGACCTTCAAAATCAACACTTTTAAAAAAAGCTGCACCGACTATTGATTCAATATATTTCAGATGAGGTTTTATTATTTCAAAAGAATTTAGCCATGGAAATATTATGCTTAAATCAATATTTGCCTCTTTTGTGCCGATTTTGAGTCTTTTGTCTTCTTTCCAGTGGTAGTAACCTGTGGTTTGTGGAGCTACCAATTTTCCAATCGTCACATTAAGTCCATCAAAATCAAGCGATTTATCGACTAACTTGAAATCACTTCCTTTGATATTTACAGGTTCCGGCACACGCTTGTAATCTCCTGTTATATCCAGGTCTGAAACGTAAATACCAACCTTGGGAGATTTCTTCTCTTCTCCGATTTTTAATACTCCGCTTGCAGTGCCTTGGATGTTTTCCATAAGGCTCAGCTCATATGTGAAAACTTCATCATCTACGAATTTTTTTATAACATCAGGTATTTCAGACGCATCCGAATTAACTTTTATATCTAAATGAAGAGGACCTACCGGGCCCTCAAGACCTATTATGAATGTGCCGTCATCTCCAGTTGAATTGCCGGATTTAGCTTTAAGATTAGTCCCTTTTAATTTTCCGCCCCCAATCACAGCATTCCCCGATACACCCGTTAAATTGAAATCCCCATAGGGAATAAATATATTACCGTTCACCATACTTCCATTAATTTGGTAGTTATTTTTTTTAAATAAATTTTTAAAGCTGTCTGCGCCTGCCTCAAGCGTGATATCAGGCACTGTGCCGCCTCTGACAATATCGAAAATCAAATCCACAATACGGTGTCCCCCAGCAACAAAAAGAACCGCCTCTCTTGAGGATTCAACATTGATATCAGTTCCGCGAAGATTCAAATTGACCTTATCGTTTGCCTTATCAATATGGTGTTCGCCGTTCACTGTAACATCAGGGTGCAGTAATTCCGCGTTGTTAATAGTAAATACCGACTTGTTTTGATCAATGTATATATCCGTATCAATTTTCTTAGCATTGATATTAAATACCTCGTCCCCTTTTTTAAGCTTTATTTTAGAATCCGCAAGCAATAAATTGCCTTTGAATACTTCAAGGCTCTGTGAACTGAATTTCAAATTAAGGTTGATATTGGATTCTAGCGAAATATTATTTACAGGAATAGAGAGATATCGGAACTTACTTTCTGGATTCAGATCCAAAATATAAATGTATTCTTTGAGTAAATGTGGTTTAAAACCCTGAAGGTTAATATCCCCCGTCGCCTCATATGTTTTAGTATTAATAGTGCCGTTAACCAATATGTTCTGGGTTATATTGGAATTGCCCTTAAAACTATAACTTAGAGTATTATTCGGAAAGGATACAAAAGCATTCAGATTATTGAATCCTAAAAACTCTTCGTCTAATTTAATTAAGTGCACACTTGCATTATATACTCTGGCATCTGCCCCTTTTTTGTGAGAATTGAGATGATTCATTGCTGTAATGAACTTATGCTTGAGCTCCTCAATTGATAATGGTTCCTTCTGCTTTTCCTGATCAGAAAGATAAATTTTTATGTCTGGACTATTAAATTCCAGCGAGGAAAGTTCTACGTCGCCATAAAAAAGTGGAAGTAATTTCGGATAAACAACCAATGACTGAAATTCACCCTTGATCTTATCAGGAACACTAAACTCGCCATTGCCAACAACGGCATGAGGTCTGGGAAAGAAGTAAAGGTTCATACTATCATAATGAACATCCCCGCCGATTTTGTTTGAAATGATATTATGTATTTTTTCTCTTGCGGAATCTTTTTGTACAAGATTGGAAGCAATGTAAAATGCTGCCCCAACGAGTACTATAAGCACTGCAAATAGGGCAAATAACCATACAGAAACTTTCTTAACTTTTCTCAAATTACCTGCCTAAGAATGGTGAAATTTAAATTTTTAATACCCAATCAACAAACCTGTATAATATTAACTTAAGGACATCATCATTACAATCAATTTCTGTTAGTTAACAGAAAGATCAAGCCAAAACTTAAGAAATTACTTTCACTTTATTAAACAAGGGGTTTTATGTAAAATAATAGCCGTTATCATCTAACATTTCCTATGCTTTACTAACTTTGCTTCTTACAAATAGTATAGCCAATGCCGCCCCAATAGAAGATAGTATTGATGTAAATATCAGCCCGCTGCTAACACCTGTTATATACGCATGCTTCATATGACTAAATACTGTACCAAACTCCTGCTGACCAAGGCTCTCAAGTATTTTCTGAGCACTTCCGCTGCCTATAATAAAATTGGTAATATCAGCTAAATCAGTTTTAGACATATGAAGGCTAGAGTGACTCAAACTTTTTAAGAGGTCATTTTGGGCAAAATCAGTAAATATTGTTGTCGCTACTGAAAGCCCGAACGCCCCGCCTACCAATTGAAACATGTAAAGAATTCCACCAGCCAAACTTCCCCTGGACTCTTTTACAGCACTGATACCGGCTGTTGTAATTGAAGGCACGGCAAAACCCAACCCGACCCCCGCTATTATATAACCGGGAATCAGTCCGTAAACACTTGCCCCAAAACCGAAAAACACAACACATAAAACACCAATAGTGTTAAGTGCCATTCCGATAAAAATTGAAAGTCTGGGCCCGATCTTATTATATATCCTGTTTGAGAAAGCAGATGTCAATGAAAAAACCGCAAGCATGGGTACAAGAACAGCACCCGCCTCTATAGGATTGTAATTGCGGAATTTCTCAAGATACTGCGTTACGTAGAGAAGAATGGCGAAGAACCCGGGAACAAAAGTAAACATTACGGCTCCGACAATCATGAACTGGAAATTCCGCATGACGTCCTTTGGTATAAGTCCATCGTCTTTCCTGCTCTCAATCATTAAAAATAAGACCATAAACACAACAAATGCTACTAAGAGAGAAATAGTTTTATATGATGTCCATCCCCATGTGGGTGATACGGTCAAGGCATACAATAGAGCCATCAGGGAAGCCGATACGGTAAGAATTCCATAATAGTCAACATCGCTCTTACCGCTCTTGGTTTCTTGCTTGTCAACTTCAAGGTATGTAATTAATCCCGCAATTATACACACCGGAACATTTACGAAAAGCACCCATCTCCAGGACGCAAACTCAGTTAGCGCCCCGCCTATCAATGGGCCCGCAGCATTACCGAAACCGGCGACTGTTAGCATTACTCCGCCTGCAAGACTCTTGTTGTCTTCAGAAACTGAAGAGTATAAGATTCCGATAACACAAGGCCATATCATTGCCCCCCCGACTCCTTGAGTAACTCTGGACGCAATTATCATAGCAGCGCTGGTAGATAAAGCTCCAGCAAGAGATGAGAGGCCAAATATTAAGAGTCCCAGGTAGAAAATCTTTTTTCGTCCGTAAATATCCGCCAGCCTTCCGAAAGTAACCATCAATACCCCAAAGGACAAAATGTAGCCGTTAACAAGCCACTGAATTGTATCTACGTCAGTATTAAAGGATTTCTGAATGGCCGGAATAGCAACATTGATTGCGGTAATGTCTATTGCAACCGCAAATATTCCCAGACCCATTGCAAAAAATGTAAGAATCTGTTTACGTGTCAATGGAACTTTCATAGTATATGACATCTATATGATATACTTAGTAATCCTTTTCATTCGATATCATATAAAATACGATGTTGTTTGATAGTCAAAGATAACACACACGGGAGGGAATTAGTATGAGAATTTTGAGCTTATTTGTATTGTTAGTTTTTTCTTTCCTTACAATTACGGCTTCTGCCAAAGTTGTTGGGAATGAAGTTGAATATACTTCCGATGGAGTCACCATGAAGGGATACATGGCTTATGACGACAGCGTGGAAGGTAAGAGACCGGGAGTGTTGGTCGTCCACGAGTGGTGGGGACACAATGAATACGCAAGGGCCAGGGCCGATAAGTTAGCAGCGCTAGGCTATACAGCGCTCGCAGTAGATATGTACGGGGACGGCAAGACAGCCGATCATCCTGAAAAAGCCGGTGAGCTTTCTGGTGCTGTAATGGGCAACATGGACGTTGCGGAAGCAAGATTTAAAGCCGCCATGGATTACCTGAACCAGCAGCCGACAGTAAATCCTGAATACACAGCCGCAATCGGATACTGCTTTGGTGGAGGCATAGTCTTAAATATGGCACTTAGAGGAGTTGATATGGACGGTGTTGCGAGTTTCCACGGAATCCTGCCACAGGAAGCTCCTGAGAACGCCAAACCAACGGCTGATATAGTTGTATTTCACGGCAGTGACGATCCGTTTGTTCCTAAAGAGCAGTTTGATAAATTCAAGAAAATTATGCAGGACACAGGGGCAAACTATGAAATAGTTGTCTATCCCGGAGTTAAGCACAGCTTCACAAATCCTGACGCGGATAAATACGGAAAACAATTTGATCTACCGCTAGTTTACGACAAAGATGCAGACGAGAAATCCTGGGAACAGACTCAGGCTTTCTTAAACAGAATTTTCCAGCCTGAAAATAACTAATATTGATCTACAGACGGGGGAGGGTTTACCTTCCCCGCTTTTATTTTCTTACACCCTATAGATCCACAACCATCTGCATACCTATAACAAGCGCATTTGGGATTTCCGCACTTCCCCCGGGATGTATAACCCACTGAATGTCAGGCTGCACCTGAAGCCATGCTGTTGTCTGAAACATATGAGTAAGCTCGAGCATCAATTCATAATCCTTATTGTCCAAATCATCGCTCAGCGTACCGTATACAAAACCAAAAGCGGTTACATCTCTCCCTCTGTCCGGAAACAACCCTTTGTAGACAAGACCGCCTGAAATAAAAAACGGAAACGTGTTAATCGTATCATCAGGAGAGATTGTAATTGCCGTCCAGGGAGTTAGACCCTGGTCGCTGAGAAGATTCTCGCGATATATCATCTGCTCAAGAATCCAGTACAAACCATAATTCCCCTTCTGCTTTTGAGAATCATCTGACAGCTCATTAAATTTTCTCGTATCATAAAACGTCCCGAATGTATATCTTCCCGGAAGAGTCCCGGATTCTGTAGAAATATCGGGCGTGTAACCAAACTCGCCGATCAATATTACCCCCTTCCTAAAAGAAAAATCCACTCCATGAGCACTGTCATCACCCACCCTGGGATTCGAATTATAAACACCCGCTTTCATATAAAACTCTTTAAGCGGTGTTAATTTCATTCTTGCCGCCCAGCTCGCCTGTGGATCACTAAAATATGCTTCATCGTTGATGGGAAAACTTATCGGGTGTCCATTGATTGCCGTGCTAACATAATTATAAAATATTTCAGATGTGCTGAACTGATCTCCGACACCCATTCTTCCAACTGCTATAGTTAGGAAATCCTCAATCACTTCCGACTTTAAAATTAATTGATAGAGTCTTATAGATCTTCCGCTGAAAACCTGAGACACAGTGAAGAAATTTCCAATGTCTTCATCGCTTAAACTCCTTCCCGAAGCCCATGAACCTGAAACCAGAAATTCGGTTCCGGGAATGTTTAATAATCTCTCAAGATCTAAATCCAGATGTACATTGAAAAGACCCGCATACTGAACACCTTTTTTCTCGCCGCCTACAGGATTTCCAAGTACAGAGATGTAATATCTGACATAAGGCGTAATTCCCAATTCGTTTAATCTTGGCCTTAATCCGCCCCAGTCTCCCGTCATATAGTTTCCGGAATCATAAACATCCATTTGCTGTAAATCTTTATCCTCTGGGTCTGGCTCCGCTCCGTAGGATTCGAAACCAATGACAGTAGATAACATCAGGTACAGCACTATTATGATAGCGAATCGCTGTTTCATCTTTTATTAACTTAGCCGAAAAAGGTATAGATAATTTGAAAAGAATTTTACTAGTTATGCACCGCTACCGCAAATCATACTTATAGTGTGCTACCTTTGCTCAGGGTTCTCGTAATCAAGACTGCATATATGAAGTAATTGCTTTTACTACGAAAATATAACCCCTATCGCGATACCAACGCCCATAATAACAAAGCTGAGAAGTGTTACGAGAGTGATTTCCATATAACTGGGCTTTTCCATACTCATTCTCCCCATTGAAGACGTCCCCTCGCCATCCGATTCACTTTTTGGTCTCACTGTCATCATTCCATGTTTCAGATGATTTGTAACAAGCCACCAGTTCATGGGATATGCGCTAATGAAACCTGCCAACAGTGCCATTGACATTATGAACCAGAAGGAAACACTTAGAGGGCTTTCACTCCCCAGTATATTTGCCTTGGCTATGGAAGATATAGGCACCATGGCAGCCATAAGGCAGTTCATGGAAACTAGTTCCGGGATAAATGTATTTTTAAGCGCTACACTATATGACCCGCCTGCGCTGTCCTTCATAAAAAGTGCTTGGAATATTGTCCATCCGAAACCAAATCCCAAAACATACTCAAGTACTACGTCTTGAAGCAGTGCAAGAGAAAGCGCCCCTCCTATAACCGCGCCAAACAATATTCCCACGCCGTCTCCCGCAACGCAGTGCATTGTAGACCCGAGAACCTGCCGCCACGTTGCCTCCACATAACGCTCATGCAATCCCGGAAGAGGCTCACGACACCCGAACACATAAAGAAAAGCCCCGAACGGGCCGGTATACAAAGTAAGAAGAATGAACCCCCATTTTAGAACTTTCGACTCAGGTGTTTTACGTATGTCGATTACGACAAAAGCGACAGAAAGTGCGGTTAGAATAAACCAAAGTAGCATTACACCGTTCAGCATGGAAATCCATCCGTGTATTAACCTATACTGTTAAATCAAATACTAATACTTATTAAAATTTTAATCAAGAAAGATTATTCCGGATTGATATCCAAGTTACGGCCTAAAAGCATTGATATGAATTTTCTTATTTTGGCGTTACTTAGAGAACGGTCGTAATTCTCCATAGAAACATGTTCATCTTGATTTTGTGGATCAATCTTTATGCCCCAAAGAGGCGTAAGGCTGTTAGGTAAAATCCCCATCCTTAAATCACCAATCATGTCAGGATATTCAGGAAGAACTACAAGGTAGTCTTTGGCAAATTTGCTGAAACGCTTTATGTCATTTAAAAGTACAGATTCAGGACTCAAATTATTGAGCTCAGCTTTCGGATAATACGCTTTGATTGAACCGCCTTCATATATTTGAGATTCTGAGATCGGGCTTACTCTAATGGCCTGTACGTAATAGTTCCCACCCGATTCATACAGGGTACGCCAAACAAGCAAGTTGCCGATTGAAGGGTGAACCAAAACCCTTTCGGCCCGGTGCCCTCTGCTCTTAGCCAAGGCCAATAACTCATTTTCTGCCTGTTGTTTCTGGTACACTCCAAAAAGGAGATAACACACTGCAAATATGAGTCCCAACCGCGCAGTAAACAAAGATTTTCTTATAACAGCAATAATAACGAGGAGTAATAGAGGAACTGTAAATAAAGGGTCTATTATTGATACATTATTCCATGCAATTCTTGCATCCGAAAACGGCCACAGGAGCTGCGTGCCGTAATTTGTGCATGCATCAAGGAAGCAGTGTGTTCCATATCCCAACAAAGCATATATATAAATACTAAAGAAGCCGAGCTTCTTTTTAAAAAATAACCAGCAAAACCCTGCGGCTATCAAGCCCCCTGTAGGTATAAAAATCAACGAATGTGTAAACTGCCGATGGTAATCAAGAAATAAAAGCGGGTCTTCAGATGAGCGTATGAGCACATCCAAATCGGCAAGAAGCCCCGCCAAAAATCCGATTGCGGCCGCAAGTCTTATTTCTTTTTTATTTGAAATGCTCTGGGGTAGTACAGATCCTAATAATCCCTGGCTTACAGGGTCCATATATCGTCCTTATCGCTTGCTCTTTTGGAGAATAAGTTTAGCACACAATCTGCTATAAGGTCGTCCAGCCCCCGTCGATTACAAGATCAGAGCCTGTTACATACCTTGCGTCGTCGCTTGCGAGATAAAGCACGGCATGGCCCACTTCGACGGCATCCGCGCGCCTTACAAGAGGAATCATTTCCGCAGCTATTTTATCAAGCTGCTCATCTGCATCTGGAGGGTTGCCCATGAATTCGGGATCCATCTTGGTTTTGATATAACCGGGGCAGACCGAATTAACCCTTATGTTTTCATTTGCATGATCAAGGGCCATGCTTTTAGTGATTTGCCTGACTGCACCTTTTGAAGCGTTGTACGCCACACAGTTCTCCATCCCTACAATTCCAAGCACAGAAGAGTTATTTATAATTGCCCCCCCTCCATGTTTGGCCATGATGGGAACCACGTATTTGCTCACGAGAAATACGCCTTTAACGTTTATATCCATTGTTCTGTCCCACACTTCCATCGGTGTGGTAACAACACTGCCCGCTTCATATATACCGGCGTTATTAAAAAGGATGTCGATCTTGCCGTACTTTTTATAGAAGTCGTTTACAGCTCTTTTGACGTCTTGCTCTTTTGAAACATCTCCCTGAAAAGCGGTGATCTCTCCGGGCCCTTTAGCTTCGTTTACTGTATCATGGAGTCTGGATTCAGTTCTTCCCATTATTCCTACTTTTGCGCCTTCTTCACAGAACAAAAGCGCTGTTGCGCGCCCTATACCATCGCCTCCGCCTGTTATCAGGGCGGTTTTACCTTCGAGTCTCATAACCTATCCTCCTTCATGTAATCTCCATAAATAACATTCTAATCATATCCTGCCCTAAAACAAACTATATACCGGGGCCGCACTCTATACTGGTTTCTTTAAGCTCCGGTCCGATATTAAGCTTGCGGTTTGCGTCCCTAAGCGCCGTCCTGAGCCCTTCTTCAATGGTGGGATGATAATAAGGCATTTCAAGCATCTCGGGAACGCACATATTATTCTGATGCGCCCACGCCAGAAGGTGTGCAATGTTTTCAGCCCTTGGGCCAAACATCTCGGCTCCGAGAAATAGACCCGACCCATACTCGGCATAGATATGAAGTAAGCCCTTATTTTTAAGCATAACACGGCTCCTGCCCTGATTTTCAAAAGACACATGCCCTGTTACGAAACACATATCCGGTGTTTCTTTGAGCTCACTGTAGCTCCTTCCAACCAGCGCAATCTGTGGATCGGTAAATACAACGGTTATCGGGCTTGTCCTGTGCCCGGCGTGTACTTCTGGAAATTTCGCCGCATTTTCTCCGGCGATGCGCCCTTCATCAGCCGCTTCATGTAAAAGCGGTATATCGTTATTAGCGTCTCCTGTGAGAAAGATTGGGCTGTCCCCGCACTGAAGGGTATAACGGTTATATAAGGGCACCCCTCTATTATCTAATTCCAAACTTGTGTTCTCAAGACTCAGATTTCCAACATTCGGGGTTCTTCCGGTTGACGCAAGTAAGTAATCAAACTTTTCGGAAACTTCCTGCCCTTCCAAATTAATGTAAGTGACCTCAACCCGCTTACCATCTTTTTTGATATCCAAAGTTTCTGCATCGGTATCGAGATAAAACTCGTTCTGAAATGTTTTGTCAGCGTATTCGATAATATCAGGATGATTCAAAGGCCCTACGAGTCCGAACTTGCTGAGGATCTTGGTTCTGACTCCGAGACGGTGGAGCGCCTGTCCCAACTCAAGTCCGATTATGCCAGCTCCGAATACTACAACTGATTCAGGCAGGTCATGCCAATAAAATATATCGTCGTTGACTATCAGGCGGTCTCCTGCAGCTTCAAACATTGGCAATATTGCAGGAGATGAGCCTGTGGCTATCACTATAGATGATGCTTCTACTGTTGTATGGTCCTCGATCTTGAGTGTATGATCATCTACAAACCTGGCAAAACCCCTGATTTTATTTTCTTCAGGCAGGGCATCGATCGTATCCAGTACATAGCCCACAAAGCGGTCTCTTTCACTCCGGACACGCTCCATAACTTTAACGCCGTCTATTTTAGGTTTTCCTTTTGGGAACACTCCGAACCCCGGGGCTTCTTCTATGGAATGCGCCGCTTCCGCAGCGGAAATCAGAAGCTTGCTGGGCATGCACCCTACTCTAGCGCAAGTGGTCCCGTACTCCCCGCCCTCAATCAATACAACATTCTTTGTGTTTTCATAAGCTTTCCGGTATGCGACCATCCCAGCAGACCCTGCCCCTATTACAACCACATCCGTTTTGATGTGCTTCAATTTCTATATCTCCTCATAACTATTTATATCAGCAGTTTAGCTCCTCTCTCGGCTGCCTTCTCATCAATCACGGGCCGCCTCGGAACAGCCATGCCTTTTTTAACCGCCGGCCTTTCACCGACGACCTCTTTCCATCTTGATAAATGCTCCAGATCCTCGACTTCAACCCCCGCCCAGCCGTGAACATGAATCCATGGATATGTGGCAATGTCGGCAATCGAATAATGATTGCCGGCAAGATATTCATTGTTTTTCAGCCTGTTGTCGAGCACCTCATATAGCCTTCTTGTTTCCTTCTGGTACCGTCTGATTGCGTACTGTATCTTTTCAGGAGCGTATCTGTAAAACACATTTGCCTGCCCCTGCATGGGACCAATCCCGGCTTTCTGAAACATAAGCCACTGTATTACAGTAGAGCGTCCTTTTACGTCTGAAGGCATCAACTTTCCGGTCTTTTCCGCCAGATAGATTAGAATTGCGCCCGACTCAAATACTGCAAAATCATCGTTGTCATGGTCTACAATTGTGGGAATGCGTCCGTTTGGATTTAGCTCCATATACCAGTCCTGTTTTTGCTCTTTCTTGCCCAATTTTACGTGTTTCACTTCATAGGGCAGCTCTACCTCCTCAAGCATTATAGAGACTTTTCTTCCATTAGGCGTCGTAGATGTGTAAAGATCAATCATTTAAACTCCTGTATCAGCACTGAATTGGATAGATTCCTACTATAAACAATATCAGATTTTTAATGTTTGTGATAATTATTTAGTAGAGGAAATGAGTGTTGTGGATTCAGGAAATGATCTAAAACTACCAACTATCAATAAAGCTAACCGCAACTAAGCAATCAGTTATCCTCATCAACGAATTCAATTTCATTGTGAGAACCGTCGCAATAGGGTTTATTTCTGGATGCGCCGCAGCGGCAAAGTGAGAAGTGCTCCTTTGACGGCGGCAACAAATCTTCATCAATATTTATCTCTATATTCCCTGCAACATTGTAAGGACCATTTTTTGCTATCTTTATTTCGGTTTCAAGTGAAAAATCTCTTTTATGTTCACCGTTAATCATATAACTTAAAGCTCCTGAAGGGCATTTTTCTACCACGGTGAGTATATCCCCGGGGGTTGAATTATCCGGCGCTATCCACGGACGTTCTCCAGGACGAAAAACTTCGGGCAGGTTGCCTACACACTCCGCCGCATGGGAACATATAACACGGTTGTCGAATATAGATATATCTTTCCCCTCATATTCTCTTTCCTTCTGAAGAGGTTTATCAATCTCCCTTTCTCCTGAAAAACCAGCTTTTTTATGGGTTCCGTCGCAAAATGGTTTATTGTCAGACTGACCGCACCTGCATAGTGCAGTTGTCTTTTCCACTTCTACCCTCTGACCTTTGGAATTTTTAATGCTTGCAATTCCTTTTACAATCAACGGCCCATCTTCTAATATATCTATAGTTATATTTTTATTAGTTTCGCCTGACATTATGTTTGCTCCTTTAGCTTTTAAGAGTAACTAATAACCAAAAAAAATTAAATATTATTTCACATTCTCTCTTAGCCAGATGTGCAGGGGCAGTATGTCTTTGAAGACACCCAGAGAATATTTGAGAAATTCCGGTGAATATGCTTCTTTTGGTATCGGGCCCTCATGGTATACAAACAGCCCTTTATGCAGAAGCAGGTTTGAGTTAGGATTTTCCGGATCATAACCCCTGGGCACCCTTTTATAATGAGCGCCACCAAGTGTGTATGAGGGGTTCTTCAGAATTTTTTTTAGTATTTTTGAAACTTGAGCGCCTTTTTTCGGATCGCTCACCGCGTCTCGGTAAGGTTTAAGCAGTTCAGACGGGAGCTGATACAGGCCGCCTGCTATTAATATTTTAGATTTATCTAGCTGTAAATAGAATCCGGGATTACCCAGTTTCTTTCTCGGGCCTTCCCAGAGAAAAATTCCGATATGAGTTTTATAAGGAGTCTTATCTTTACTAAACCTTACATCCCGGTAAATCCTGAATATTGATTTATCAACCTTGGGATTTGCGACTATCTTTGGGCAAACAGGTTTTAGCAGCTCACCCATCTGCATCACATATTCCTGTGCAGGATTCATCACCTGCTCTTCAAAAACGCTTCTATTGTTCTCAAAGCACTCCCTGGTGTTGTTATTTTCCAGATCTTTAAAAAACTTAAAGGTTTTTTTGCTAAATCCACTAAAGCCGTTCTTTTTTGTCATTAAGTACAGCTCCTTTAGTACTTGAGATTAAATATCTCTATAACCGGCCCGATAAGACTTCCAGAGTCTAACAAAAATTACAATGTGAGTAAAAATTATTATCGGGACCAGAAAAGTCGGGAGAAGACTAAGAGGCAGTTTTAACAACTCATTCATAGAACTCGGGTGGGCCATTGCGAGCCTGGTTGCAGTGGAAACTACAAACAGGATATCTATTAATCCTATTGTGTTCCATACTAAACAAATCAACCAACCAGCCCCGCTATTAATCAAAACAAAAAGAATGATAAACAGAGTGCCTGCCGCAACTATAATATCACCCCAGCCGCCTAATACTGCAAAATCATAGGGAAGACGGTTAACGGAATATAAATACAGGAAGTAAAAGCCTACAAATCGGGTTAAATGCACCCAGAACAATAGCTTGATATCTACTTCTGTAATCCATTTTTTGAACCTAGCAGATTTCCAAAAGAGGAGGAACAAGAGAATTAAAAGACCGAATAAAATCACCTGTGCAGCAGGCGGCTCCATTGATGAGGTTATGCTTGTAGCTCCAGCTATCAGAGCTATTGCGAGCCAGATGACAACTCCCGTTAATATACGTCCTTGACCGACTGGTTGCATGAACTAAATATTTCAATGCATATACACCTATTTTTCCAGCTTAAATATTTCAACCGGCGCATAAATCGATCCTTCCGGTCTAAGCTCGCTTTTAATCAGGCCTATTTCTGTAATATTAAATTTTTTCTTTTCAAGAATGGGGATATTTTCCAAAACGATTCTTTTCTTAACCCTTCCGAGAGTGACGTGAGGCATGAATTTACGGGTATCAGCCTCAAACCCAAGCTCTGAAAGACCGACTTCTATACTGCTTTGAAAATTCGCCATCATTTTATCTTGAGACAGGCCCACATACAAAACCTTTGGGTTTCTCAGATTGGGAAATGCTCCAAACAGGGTTGTAGAAAGTTGAAAAGAAGCGCAGTTTTGGGTAGCTCGGAAAAGCAATGAGGATATCTCTTTTATACGGTTTTGTTCCACATCGCCCAAAAATTTAAGTGTTACATGGAGTTTTTCAGGTTTTTCCCATTTAACTCCGTCCACAGCCGGCTTAAGCGTGTTGATGTAAAGAGACAATTGCCTTTGAATCTCTTTCGGAAGTAGCGCGGCGATAAACAGTCTCACTTAATATCACCTAGTCTTAAACATACAGCAAATAATTTACTTACACCAAGTTGGAAATTTTTTTCCGCCGCCCTGACTAAGGCGAACCTGGTTCTCGCCGTTTAAATACATCATATATATGTCATAGGCGCCGCCCCTTGAAGAACTAAAAGCAATGTAATTACCGTCAGGTGACCATGCAGGGTTTTCGTTCCGCCCTCCACCGTAGGTGAGCCTTTGCTCTCCTCCGCCGCTTGGATCTACTGTGTATATGTTGGCCCCGCCTTCGACTCTTACAAATGCGATTTTATTAACCTGGGGGTTTGGTGACCATGAGGGATCGGTGTTATAGCCGCTCGAAGTAATCCGTCTGACTGCGCCTCCGCTTGCGCTCATAATATATATCTGAGGGTTGCCGCTTCTGTCGGACACAAATGCGATCTGTGACCCGTCTGGAGACCATGTGGGAGATACGTCAATCGATCCGGAGCGAGTCAGGTTACGAGCCCCCTTTCCGCTCAAATTCGAGACATAAATATCGCCGTTTGCGCTGAACGCGAACTGGCTTCCGCTCGGCGACCATGCTGGGCTCTGCTCGAGTTTAAATGCCTTTGTAAGTCTTTTTTCAGACACCCCCCGGCCCAGTGTTATAACATAAAGATCCTGATCCCAAACATTGTCCGAATTAAAAAGAATCTGTCTTCCGTCGGGAGAGCAGTCAGGCGACATTAAAAGCGAGCTGTGCTTTGTAAGCTGCTGCTTGTTAACGCCGTCATAATCCATTATAAACAGGTTTCTTTTATTCGTGCCTCCCAGAACAAAAGCTATCCTAGAAGTAAAAAACCCGTTTTTCCCGGTTATCTGCTTCATGGCTAAATCTGCAAACTTGTGGGCCGCTTCCCTTACTTTGCCCGGCGTGGCTACATATGTCCTTCCCAGAATCGGCCGTTCTTCCTTGACGTTATAGAGCTGAATCGCAAACTTGGTTTTACCCCCCTCAGGCTGATACTGACCGGCTATCATGTAGTCCGCACCGGCGTCAAATATGCTCTGGAAATTAATACTTCCCGGGTCCCCTATAATAGCCCCTCTTGTGCTCACATCAAAGATGGCGGCGTTATTTAGATCATTTCTGAGCACCTCAATAAATTCTCTACCCTGAGAGTTACCGGATCCAAGGCTCGACAACTCAGGAATAAAGATAGGAATTTTTTGAATAATCGGCCCGGTAACATCAGGGAGCTTTATCTGTGAATATGCCGCACTGCCAAAGGATATTATTAAAGCAAGCGTTAGAAGTAAATTTCTATAAACCATTTAACCCTCCATAAATTACTGAAATAGTAGTGTAGTTTGATTACGAAATTTAGAATAAATTTAGCCTATGCATAGGCTAAAAACTACTAAAATCTAACTTCAGGGAAAGAAAAATCTAAAAACTACTCTTCAAGCTCTACATTCCAGTAGGAAATGTCCACAAAGTTTAAGAACGGCTCCCACTCTTTATACCTCACAGCTTTTATGAATATGTTTGAAAACGGATCCCACACCGGTTTTTTAGGTACTGTTTTAAGTTTCATTCTGGCCTGCACCGGTGTGCGGCCTCCTTTTTTCCTGTTGCAGCTCACACAGCAGCAGACAACATTATCCCATACGCTCTTTCCACCTTGAGACCTGGGTAATACATGGTCTATTGTAAGCTCGGATCTTGAAAACTGCTTAGAGCAGTACTGACAGGTTCCCCCGTCCCTTCTGAATATGTTAATACGGTTAAATTTAGCCTCTTTTCTGATAACCCCCTCGTATCTAATAAGCAGAATAACGCGGGGAGTCTTAATGACGGAATTAACTGTGCGGATTACATCGTCCTGTTCTCTGAATTCGGAAATTTGAGACCAGGATTCAAAATCAAAAGTATTGTACTCAGAATCAACCGCTTTGGCTATGCCCCCGTATAACATTACAAAAGCTCTTCTTACACTTGTTATAGTGATTGGGACAAAATATCGGTTAAGGACTAATACAGGACCGGTGAGCATTAGTTAGTGAATCTACCTATTTTTAGCCATTTTTACAAGTTTTATAGAGCCTTAGGCCCGGTTATTCTAAAAGAAACTACTAATTTTCAGATTTTCGCATATAATTTATAGATTGCCTTAATCAGGAGATATTTCTATGAGCAGCCTCACAACAGCCCTTGTAATTCAAATCTTGTTCAGCATTGTTCTTTTTGGATTTCTTTTTTATCTGATGTCTCAGAATTCCGCTCTAAAGAAAGAAATAAACTCAAAAACAAACAATTCCAAAACCAAAGCCAGCGAGGATTAAATGTACCCTGAACTACTTAAGATCGGCGATTTCACAATTTCTTCATTCGGCGTAATGATAGCACTGTGCTTTCTTGCGGGCTATTGGCTAATCTCACTTGAGACCAAGAGGAAAAAGCTTAGCGAAAAAGCGGTCAGCAATATGTTTCTTGCCACCATGATCGGCGGAATCGTGGGAGCGAAAATACTTTATCTCTTTGAGAACGTACCGATCGGAGATCTGCTCCGTCACCCTATAACTCATCTGCTGTCCCGCGGAGGGCTCACTTTTTACGGTGGGTTTATAGGAGCGCTGATTCTGGTTTGGATAATCGCAAGCCGCAATAAAATCAGCATGTGGACAGTTGGCGACCTCGCGGCTCCTGCCCTTGCGCTCGCGTATTCGATCGGCAGAATCGGATGCCTGCTTGTAGGAGATGACTACGGCATACCAACGAGTCTTCCATGGGGAATGGCTTTTCCCAAAGGACTCCCCCCTACAACAGAAACAGTCCACCCGACGCAAATTTATGAAATCGTAATTATGTTCATTGCCTTCCTTTATATCTGGAAAATCAGGACAAAGCCGAAACCCGCGGGCTGGCTTTTTTCCATATACCTGATCATCGCAGGTTTTGAGAGGTTTTTTGTAGAGTTTGTAAGAAGCACAACCGAAAGCCCGGTACCCGGATTATCCGTGGCTCAGGTTATGGCGCTCGGCTTGATTGTCGTAGGAGCTGTCAAACTCTACACACTCAGGGATTCCCCTGAACCTAAGCCCGCCCTCAGATCTCAAAGTAAATCCGGCAAAAAAAGAAAAGCGTAATCAGCTTTCCCAACTCAACCAGCTTGGGTATCTTTAACGACCATGTCTAAAATAAAGACCAGAGATTACATTCTTGCTTCACTCACAGGTGTCTTATATCCGCTTACTTTTATAATCCCCTACCTTAGCATACTGGCCTGGATTGTTTTGGTTCCCCTGTTCTGGTCTATAGTAAAGCGAACCCCCAAAGACGCTTTTAAGCTCGGGCTTCTTTCAGGAACTATAGCAAATTTCATAGGTACCTACTGGCTTGTTGAAACACTCACCAGGTTTGGAGGATTCCCTATTCCTGTGAGCTTTGTATTTATTATTTTCTTAAGCGCCTATGCCGGGCTTGCCTACGCGATATTTGCATACATAACTACAAAACTCGGCCTATTTAGAAAACAGGGCGCTCTCTCTGCCCTTGTAATAGCATCTATATGGACTTCTATTGAATATCTGTTCCCATTTCTATTCCCATACGGCATATCAAACTCTCAGGCCAACTTCCTTTCTGTAATTCAGATTTATGATCTTTTCGGCATATACGCGCTTAGCTTCTTAATTGTAATAGTAAATGTAACAATTCTGAGGATAGTAAAAAGATTTACACTTAAGGCTCTTCTTCCGGCTCCTGAAATCATACTTTCGTTTGTTCTGTTGTTCTTGACAGTTTCATACGGCTATTTCAGAATCTTCCAGGTTGAAGCGGAAATCAACAGCTACCCCAAGCTCAATGTAGGAATGGTGCAGGCAAATTTTGATTTCTTGGCAAAAACTGAGAACCAGGAAAAGACCGTAACGGACAAACACAAGGAAATGTCCCGTGAGCTGACTGATGTAGACCTGATAATATGGCCCGAAACGGCAATTCAGGCATGGTTTGATAACTCTTCTAATTATCTAATTGTCAGGGACGAGCTGGGAGTACCGGAGATGGAGGGTAAATACTTTATTGTCGGCGGCATGTCCTTTGCACCCAAGGATGAGGATACAGAGGTGGAAGTGCTTACCAATGATGATATTATTATGTACAATACCGCTTTCCTTACAAATTCAAACGGTATAATACTTGGTAAATATCATAAGATTAAGCTACTGTTATTTGGAGAATATCTTCCTTTCTCAAAATATTTTCCCGCTATAAAGCAAATAAGTCCCGCCTCAGGAGATTTTACTCCAGGGGATGAGTTTGACCTTTTTATAATAGAAGAAAAAGGCGCAAAAATAGCCCCGATCATATGCTATGAGGACATTATTCCTTCATTCAGCCGTCAGTTTGTCGATAAAGGAGCAAATCTGATTGTAAACATCACAAACGACGCCTGGTTTGGAGAAACAATAGCCCCCTATCAGCATCTTCTAATATCCAGACCAAGGGCGGTTGAAACCAGAAAGTATCTTTTAAGATCAACAAACACGGGCATCAGCGCTATCATTGATCCAGTGGGGCGAGTTGTGGCGGAAACTGGAAACTTTGAACAGACTAATCTTAAAGGCGAAGTTGCCCTTATGAACGGAGGAAAAACGCTTTACACAAGAATCGGCGATGTCTTTCCGATAGCAACATTTGTCTTTTGGATTGGATTTGTAGCAGTAGCAAAACTAAGAGGCAAGGATGTCTCTTAAAGCGTTTAGAAACGCGTCATTTTCTTCAGGTGTGCCGATTGTTACACGCATGCAGTTTTCAAGCCTGCCCGGTCTGTTGAAGTTTCTTATAAGGATATCTTTTTCAACCAATTTGCTAAATAGCGTATCGGCATCATCCGCTCTGAAGAAGATAAAATTGGCGTCGCTCGGATATACGGTGATTGCACTAACAGTGGATAAAGTTTTATAGACCCTGTCTCTTTCCCTTACAATCAGCTGAATACTTTCGGAAACAAATTCATTGTTCCCAAGTATTATTTCAGATACAGCCTGGCTCAGTGAATTAATATTATATGGATAACGGACTTTATTGATTTCTGAGACAAGGTTTTCCCTGGCAAAAAGCATTCCGACTCTAAGACCTGCAAAGCCCACTTTTGACAGCGTGCGCAATATGACCAGGTTTTCACATTCTTTGACTAACGGCAAAAATGTATAGCCGCTAAAATCAGAGTATGCCTCGTCCACAACCACAACCCCGTTTGCGACGCTTAGTATCTCGGCGATTTTGCTTGCCGAATACATGTTGCCGGTTGGATTATTAGGGGATGCCAAAAATATTAAATCCGGGTCATCATCTTCGATTGCTTTTATCATGGCACCGAGGTCCAGATCAAAATTTTTATCCAAAGGGATTTCTATGACTTCTGCGCCCATCATGATTGCTGTAAGCTTATACATTGAAAAACTGGGACTTGGACAGATAACTTTTCCAGAGCCGCTTGTTAAAGTTGTAACAAGCATGCCGATAAGCTCATCCGATCCGTTTCCAAGCAATATGCCGCCCTTTGGAAACTGCGACACTCTTGATATTATATCGATTAGACTTTCTGCTTCAGGGTCAGGATACCTGTTAACATGAACTTCTTTTAACGCCTTGTCGACTTTTTCTTGAATTTCCACAGGAAGGGAAAAGGGGCTTTCATTGCCGTCGAGTTTTACCCGGCAGTCAAAATGAGGGACAGAGTAAGGTATTATTTCCCTGATTTCCGGGCTTACTCTAGACTCAACAATTCCCTGAGCGTCCGAATCTGTTTTTTTATTTGTGGGTGTCATGTTATCCAGCCAATTATATTCGTTTAGGTAATTGGGATCAGAAAATAATACCTATTTTCTTACTTTTACGGAAAGCGCGTGCGCTTCGAGCTCCTCACTGTAGGCAAGGTTCATCACATCATCACTCAGTTTGTCAAAACCTTTTTTAGAAATAGATATAACGCTCGGCATTCTCAAAAAGTCATATACGCTAAGAGGCGACGAAAACCTAGCTGCCCCTCCGGTCGGCAGCACATGGCTCGGGCCGGCTATATAATCCCCGAAGGCCTCTGTAGTCATACCGCCCAAAAATATTGCTCCAGCGTGCTTTATTTTCTTCAAAAGCGCTTTAGGTTTTTTAACGCATAGCTCAAGGTGCTCTGGTGCGAGCACGTTTGCGACTTCAGCAGCCTGGTCTATATTCTTAACAACAAAGATACGCCCCTGGCTCTTGACCGCCTCCCCTGCTATCTCTTTTCTTTGAAGCAGATTAAGCTGTTTTGTAACTTCTTTAGCCACTTCCTTGGCGAACCACATATTATTTGTAACCATTAAAGGCACTGCCATCTCGTCATGCTCCGCCTGCGCAAGAAGGTCTGCCGCAACCCAGCTCGCAGGGGTACTTGCGTCCGAAATTATGAGAACCTCGCTCGGCCCCGCAATCATATCTATGTCAACTTCTCCGAATACCAGTTTTTTAGCAATTGTTACAAAAATATTTCCAGGCCCTACAATCTTATCAACCTTAGGAACAGACTCTGTCCCATAAGCAAGCGCTGCCACAGCCTGTGCTCCGCCTACCTTATAAATAGAATCGACACCGGCTATTGAGGCTGCTACCAAAACAGTAGGATTCAATTCGCCATGGGGACAAGGGGTAACCAGCACAAGCTCCTGAACTCCTGCAACTTTTGCCGGTATTGCTGTCATTAAAACGGTTGAAGGATAAGCGGCTTTACCGCCGGGCACATATAATCCCGCCCTCTCGATCGGACGAATCAGCCAGCCAAGCTCGTTCCCAAGGGAATCTTTATAAACGCTACCCTTGGGTATTTTATGTTTGTGAAACTCTCTAACCCTTCGTGCCGCAGTCCTGAGATTTGATTTTATTTTAGAAGATACCTGTTTTTGCGCCTGCTCAATTTCTTTGGCTGTGACTTTTACAGTCCTGTTATTAAGATCTACCTTATCGAACCGCTTTGTATACTTAAAAAGAGCTTTGTTTCCATTCTTTTTTACATCATCTACGATCTTTTTAGTTGTATTTTCAAGCTTCGTATCCGATAAAGATGTACTTCTCCTCAAGCCTTTCAGGTAACTGTTAATATTTTTTGATTTAATCTCTACAATTTTCATAACGGAGAAGGATTATACATCGGAATAAGCATATTCGAAAGTTAATTTGTTATACATAAATCAGGTAATCTTCGAAAGAACAAAATGATTCCAAGCCTACATTTCACTTTTTCCGGTACACTAACTACTAAAAGGATATTTTATATGAAAATTTACTCGCTCAAGAGAAGCATTAAATTAAAAATGACAATGGAGG
>CBDUCG010000007.1:0-31023 GCA_965365595.1 uncultured bacterium | reverse complement strand
CATTCTTGTCGCATTCAAACCGTATCATCATATACTCAGCGGTATCCTCATGTTTTTCGTATTCTATTTTTAATTTTTGGTGTTCAGGGCCGGGCGCGGGTTCGATATTTATGCTAAGGTCTATAATACGAATTTCGTCTGACATAAGTCTATTATATTTGAAAAGCAAATATTTATAAAGTTAGAGTTTCGATATGAATTTTAATAATCTCAGAAGGTTGGGTGATTCAGACCTTATGGTTTCCCCCATAGGACTGGGATGTCTCCAGTTTAGCAGGGGAAAGGGGATATCGGGCATTATGTGGCCAAGGTTGAGCCGGAATGAAATAAATGAGATCGTTTGGACATCAGTTAAATCAGGTGTGAACTGGTTTGATACAGCTGAACTTTACGGATGGGGTCAGTCTGAAAGAGCGCTATCCCGTTCATTAAACGATCTCGATATCTCAAGAGATGACATAGTGATAGCAACAAAATGGTGGCCGTTATTGAGAACCGCAAAATCAATCAGCTCATCTGCTGATAAAAGTCTAGCGGCTCTGAAGACTGATAGGATAGATCTGTATCAGATTCATAATTCTTTCTCATTTTCTTCTGTTAGCACAGAAATGAAGGAAATGAAAAATCTTGTAGACTCAAGTAAGGTTCGATATGTGGGCATTAGCAATTTTTCCGCTAAAGCTATGAGGAAAGCCCATTCAGAGCTCTTGAACTACGGGCTAAAACTGGTATCAAATCAGGTCAACTATAGTCTCTTAAAACGGGATATTGAGAGAAATGGTATTCTGGATACCGCAAATGAGCTAGGAATTTCATTAATCGCGTACTCGCCTTTGGGAAGGGGGCTCTTGTCCGGCAAATTTCATGATAATCCGAATCTGATAAATAAGAGGCACTTCATAAGGAGGTATTACGCCTCTTTGAATAAGACCAAACTTAAAAAAAGCTCAATAGTAATTAAGGCGCTTAAGAGTATTGCGCTCAAGTATCAGGTCAGTCCGTCCCAGATCGCTCTTAACTGGGTTATCAATGCTAATGGTGAAAATGTTTTTGCAATTCCAGGCGCTACTAAACCTGGGCATGCGAAGGACAATGCAGATGCTGTGAAAATTCAGCTTTCAGAAGATGACATCGATTATTTAAACGAGGTTTCACGAACTTTTTGATTCAAGAACCTCTACTACAGCTGATATGACCAGATGATGAAGCTGTCCATTAGTACCTACAACGCCTTTATTCTGAGATAAAGTTTTGCCCTTGGAAAAATCTAAGTCCTTACCTGTCACATCAGATACTTGCCCGCCCGCTTCTTTCACTATTATGTAACCGGCTGCATGGTCCCAGATCTTCTCGGTGTAGTCTTTTCTTGTCGGTAGCCTGAGGTATATGGAAGCGTCCCCTCTCGCAAGCACAGCGTACTTGCACTGGCTGTCAATCCTGATGGGTTCAGCGGTTACCCCGAGCACGCTTGCTATTTGCTCCGAATCGGAATGTGAAGAATGTGCCGATTCCACAGATTCGCAGAACGGGGCAAGCGTAGGATTATCAATATCTGAAACTTTAATGGCGCTGCTATTGTTTCCGTTTATTGAACGCACCGATGCACCTTCACCTTGAATAGCTGAGAATATTAACCCCCTGTTACTTCCGGTATTTCCTAAATCCTCCAAAAGATTCGGACAGCCAAGCACTCCTAGCACAACCTCGCCGTCTTCAATCAGAGCAAGAGCTACAGCGTATTGCTCACCACGAAGGAATCCCTTTGTGCCGTCGATCGGATCTAGAGTCCAGAAACGCCCTTCGGGCCCCCCTTGATAATCTCCACTGTCTATAGTTGAATGGATTTCATTTTCTTTGAAGTCAGGCAGCACTTCTAATACATATTCAAAAATTTTCTTAGTAAGTATTTGTCCTTGATCTGTTTTCAGGTCCGCTGAATCTTCCTCGGCCACAATCGGATCATTAGGAAAAGCTTTTTTTATTTCGTGGCAAATCACCGCCTGCGCGCCGAAGTCGGCGACTGTCACAGGAGACTTGTCTTTCTTTGTCAAAGTTTCTTCAGAAACAAGTGAGGATTGAACCGTACTGCATAGACTGCAGGCTTTTTTAACCGCTTCTACAGCAATTTTAAGTTCGGCATCGTATTTCATATACTTCTCCCGGATGTATTAGTGGGGATACATTTTACCATCAATAAAAAATGTCTAAACCCCAACTCTAAAATGGCCGGTCATTAACAATTTAAAATAATTGGGCAATAAATTTACTTAGATGGCTCTAAGCTGGTTGTGCTGTCTGTTTTGGAAAATCGTTCCGATAGGTATGTTTTCGCATCCAGCACCAGGCTAAATATAGAGGGCACCAATATTAAGGTGAATAATGTAGAAACAGTGAGTCCTCCGACTACAACACTACCCAGGCCGCGGTAAAACTCTGACCCTGATCCGGGAAGCAAAATGAGTGGAAGCATGCCGAACACGCTTGTTGTGGTGCTCATAAAGATAGGCCTGATTCTTGACCTTACCGACTCTACAATCGCTTCCCTATGCTCCATGCCCTGTTCTTTCATATTGTTCAGAGCCTGATGAACGATCAAGATGGCATTGTTTACAACAATCCCGATTAATATGATGAACCCTAGCATGGTAAGCACATTGAGCGGCATGTATATAAAGAAATTCAGAATGAATAGTCCCAAAAATCCTCCAAACGAAGCAAGCGGAACGCTGAACATAATAACCAGTGGATAAAGAAAGCTCTCAAATAATGATGCCATAAGTAGAAAAGCAATTACTGCTGCCAGCAAAAAATTCCACTGAAGCGCTTCTCTGGTTTTGGTAAGGTCATCGGCGGACCCGGTTAGAATTGCGTCATAAGCTCCCGACAGTTCTCCGCTTTGCTTAAGCGGAGTAAGTATTTCGTTGTTTATAAGCTCGATTGCGGATTCTAGAGGCATTGTCTCGGGTGGAATAACTGATATGGCTATGGTTCTCTGGCGCTCATAATGGTTTATTTGTTCAGGGCCCGTTGTAACATTTACATCGGCTATAGAGCCGACTGTGAGCATCTTTCCGCTATCGGTGTTAATCATAAGATCTTCAATGTCATGTGTTCTACTGGCGTATTGGTCTTCACCCCTTAGGGTTAGATCAATTTCATCGCCGTTTATTTGGTATTCACTTACTATCGCACCGTCCACAAGAGCGTTGAGCATAAAGCCCAGCTCCTGGTTTGTGACCCCAACATCGGATGCTCTTTCCCTGTTTAGTACAAGCTGGACTTCAGGATTTCCCAGATCAAGACTGGGAATAGGTCTGACCTGTGCGCCTGGAATTTTTTGCATGGACGTGAAAAATACTTTTTGCGCTATACCAACTAATTTTTCAAGCTCAGGTCCAGTGATTTGTATGTTTATTGAACGTCCCTCGCCTATTCCTCTCTGAAAAATGCTTGATTGTGTCACAATGGATATCATGCCGGGAATTTTGCCGAGAGTCTGCTGCATTGGAGGCATTATGCCTTTTACCTTATCGGCTTCTTTTGCCCGGGCTCCCATAAAAGCCTGACGACCTGTTGCAACATAGAAAAAGTGCTCAACCGGAGGCCCCCCTAGTGCTTTGGCCTCGGGTGAGCCTACTTCAGCTTCCCACAATGGGCGCATATCGCTTTCTATCTCTTCACCAATGCTAGTAAATTCACCAATATTGTATCCCGGTGGAGGAATCAGGATGCCGAATATAAGGTTTCGGTTTCCCTCTGGAAGGTATTCGGTCTTAGGCATCATTATCCAGCTTAAAAAGATAGCACCTATAGTGAATCCGCAGACTACAGCCAGGCGCAGCGTTGTCCTTGAGATTATGCGTCTTACCAGATTGGCTATGCCATTTGATATCCTGTCAGCTGTTTCGGTAAATCCCCATAAATTTGAGAAATTCAGACCCGGTTTTGGCTTTACTACACGCAAGATTTTGGCGGAAATGGTGGGTATTACAGTAATTGAAACAATAAGACTCAATATTACTGAGACGCTTATCGCGATAGCAATATCACGGAAAAGCTGACCGGCTTGGTCCTGAACGAATATTACAGGTATGAATACAGCTGCCGTTGTAAGGGTACTTGCCAGTACCGCGCCCCAAACCTCAGCCGTTCCGTCATAGGCCGCCTGAACCCTAAACTTCCCCATCTGCATATGCCTGTAAATATTTTCGAGCACAACAATCGAGTTATCTATAACCATACCGACGGCAAAAGCCATACCGGCAAGACTGATAACATTAATAGTTCTTCCTAACGCCGACATGACCACAAATGTTCCGATTATGCTTATTGGAATTGCAGCTGCTACGATAAGAGTGCTGCTTGCGCTTCTTAAAAAGAATAGTAGAACCAGTACGGCAAGAAGCCCTCCGATTACAAGGTTTTGTTGTACAAGGTCAATTGCACTTATTATATAGCTTGTCTCTTCATAAACGTTAAAAAGGTGGAGGTTCAGTTTTTCAAGATCGTTACTGTTCAATTCTTCGACAGCTTGTATAAGCCCGTCCATTACTTCAATTGTATTCGCGCCGCTTTCTTTAACAGCGTTAATAGCTATTGCTGGCTCTCCGTTTTGACGCACAGCGTATTCCGCGTCTTTATATCCTAAGCTCACGTCGGCAACGTCTCTTATATAAACAGGAGCGCCGTTTTTTCTAGTAATAATTACATTTTCTATGTCTTCGGGTGATTGATATTCGCCTACAGTCCTGACAACATATCTTCTTTTTCCTTCATCAAAATCGCCGGCGCTGTAATTGTCATTTTCGCTTCTTAACGCTTCTGCCATCTCTGATAGAGAAATCCTCCGCGCGGCCAATGCGTTGGGGTCTACTATTACCTGCATCTCGCGCTCATAGCCGCCAAAGACGTTTGATGATCCCACGCCTGAGACCCTTTCGAATCTAGGTTTTATATAATCCTCGGCATAGTCGTGATACTGATAGATATCTACATTATTTCCTTCCTTAGGTTTCAGTATGAACCAGGCCATGGCGTTACCGCGCACATCGGTTGTGCTTATTACCGGCTGGTCTACATTATCAGGATATTCTTCAACCTGATTAAGTTTGTTAGAAACGTCAACAACCGCGGCGTCTATGTCCGTGCCTATTGCGTACTCTAAAACAATACTGCCATTTGAATCCTGGCTCTCGCTTGTCATCTCAACGAGATTGCTCAAGGTTTTAAGCTCATCCTCCTGCTCGCGGACAATCTCGGTTTCTACTTCCTGGGGGCTTGCCCCCTGCCAGAATGTACTAACTGTGATTGTGGGCTTGTCCACATCGGGAGTTAATTGAACGGGGATATTGAACAGCGAAATAAATCCGAAGAGTATTATAAATATTACTCCGACCGCCACACTGACGGGTTTTTTAATGGATGTGTCAATTAATTTCATTTAAATACTCTTGTCTTCCCTGTGCTAGTTAACTTTCTTAACATCTTCGTTCTCTTGATTCAAAATTTTTACAGGTTGGTTTGGCATTAATCTCTCGTTGCCTTTAACAACTACCTGAATACCTTTCTGTACCTGGCCTATTACCTGTATCTTGTCCTCATATGCCATGCCTGTAGTAACCGGAAGAGGCTGAGCAGAGCCTTTGTTTACTATATAGATAAAGTTTGCGTTATTCTGTGTTACGATGGCGTCTTTTGGAACAAGCATAACGGTTGAGGGATCTCCAATGGGAAAAGATACACGGGCTACCATACCACTTTTGATATTTCCGTCCTGGTTGTCGATATTGATTTTAACGGGGAAAGTTCTGGATTCTCTGTCTGCCTGGGGCACAATAGATGTTAATTCACCTTCAAAGCTACGTCCCGGCAGAGCGTCCATGTTTACCTGTACTTTTAATCCTTCTTTTACTTTACTTATATAACGCTCTGGCATGTCTATGTTAATTTCGGCAACTTCTATGTTTATCAGTTCAACTACAGGACCACCTTTCTCAATCCACTGGCCGACTTCTGTAAATTCTTCTGTCACATATCCGCTGAAAGGTGCCGTGATTTTCGATTTTTCTATATCATGCTCATAACCTTCAATTTGTGCCTGAGTTTGAGATATGCGTGCTCCCCATGCGGATTTTTCAGATTCGGCGTTCTGGAGCTGCTGTGTTGAAGCAACGCCTTTTTTCTCAAGCTCCTGAAAACGGTCCAGATTTTTTTTGGCCAGACTGTATCGGGCCTTCGACTCTCTTTTGTTTGCTTTGGCTTCGTTTAAATCAATTTCAAGATTTCTGGTATTAAATTTGGCGATTACGTCGCCTTTATTCACAAAAGTGCCTTCTTTTACCGGCATACTTTCAACTAAGCCTTCAATTTCGCTCGCTATCGTACTTCTCATGTCAGGCTCAACCTCTCCAACAAGAGATACCGGTTTTTGAATGGTTTCTTCCTGTACTGTTTCCACTTCGACCGGAGCTGCCGGAGGAGCCTGGGAGAGGGACTGGTTTGTAAATGAAAAAAATAATATTAGTGTGACTGTGAGACTAAGAAAAGTTGCTTTTATAAGTTCCATCGAATTTCCTCTAAGATAATAATTAAATGTTTCGGGAATGTGTTTTTAACTTTATTTCTGATAACCTCTGAATTGATTCATACCCGGTTAGGTTTTGATTCCGTCCAGAAAGACTGTCACAAAAGTGTTAACAAGTTCCTCGTTGGTGGTTTTGCTTCTTTTCTTCTCGCCGAAAAGTTCTTTTACAATAATATGATTCACAATCATTCCTATGAACGCCTGTGAGGCGCATAGGGCATGTACTTTTTTAAATGCTCCGTCGGCAATTCTTGTTTCAATGTAATCACAGAGAAGCATATCAACATATTCCACGTAGGTGCTGAAAAACATATCGGACAACTCATGACCCTCTAGTGCGCTAAAATGAAGAAGCCTGATAAAGCTGGAGTCATTTCCGCATTTGTTCAGCATTCTCTCTGCTATGGATTTAAAGATCAGGTGGTCATCTTTAGTATCTTTATGTGTTTGGATAGGGTGCTCGATCCCCGGTTCTTCGTCTATCTTCTTTTCAATTATAGCTCCGTACAAATCTCTTTTCGTTGAAAAATGTCTGAAAATTAATGATTCATTAACATCAGCCGCTTCAGCTATCTCTTTTGTTGTAGTCCCGTTAAATCCTTTTTCAGCGAAAAGCTCAATTGCTGTCTCAAGTATCTTGTCTCTGGTGTTTATTTTTTCCGGCTGAGTTGTATTTGCAGTTTCCGCTGCTTTTTCTGTTGACATTTTTCTATATCTCTGTAGGCTGTAAGTAAGTAATTACTTACAAGCTACCAGTTACGGTACTTTGTGTCAAGATAAATCTCGGAATTAGAAATCATAAAGAAAAAAGCGAGCCCGATTGTTCAATAGAAAAGGATAGATATAGAGAATGAATAACTTTTTGAAAAGTCCTAACAAATCATTTATATATTGCATTATAATGAAAGCATATCTAAAAGAAGTTTTCCTTGCCGGAGGCCTAAATGATTAAGACACTTTTATTATTTTTATCAATGACAGCCACAGCCGGAGCCCTGGATTTATCCCTTAAAGACGCTATTACCATAGCGCTTGAAAACAACCGTGATATACAGATTGAAAAGGAAAATGTAGTTGTTTCCGAGGGAGAGATTACATACCAGAAAGGATTTTTTGACCCTATTTTGAATATAAGCTCATTTTACAATGACGGTGAAATTCCTTCCGCAAGCACATTCATCCCCAGCGGGACAATTAACCAGCAAGATTTTAATGTGTCGGGAAGTGTGCTGGGTAAGTTCTCGACCGGGACATATTATGACGTTCTGAACTTTGAATCGACCAGAACTGAGACGGATTCGCCGATTGAAGATTTGAGTCCCAACTGGTTTAATAATCTTTCTTTCTCAATAGGGCAGGAGCTCCTTCGTAATTTTGGAGTAGACGTTAACAATGCTTTTGTAATCACGGCAAGAAGGTCCAACCAGATATCAATGAAGGAATTTGAAAATGTTGTTACGAATGTAATTCTTGAGGTAGAGAGAAGGTACTGGCTCCTTGTAGCTGCGCGACAGAATCTTGAGCTTGAGCGAAACGCCTACGAGCTGGCACTTGATCTTCAGAAAAGAAACGAGATTCAGGTTGAAGTCGGCGTTCTTCCTCCTGTATCGGTAACACAGGCTAAATCTGAAGTAGCCGCAAGAGAGGTTGATGTTATAAGGGCGGAAAATACACTTCAGGCTACTGAGGATGATCTGAAAAATCTGCTTGCATTGGATCTCTCTCAGAGCATTCATGCTACGGACGAACCCACTACCGAGGTATTTCAATTCAATGAGACGGAGTCTCTAGACGAGGCTTACAGGGAACGTCCTGAGATAGAACAGGCCAAGCTAAACATCGAAAACAAAAAGACATTAAAGCATTACTACTCAAATCAAAGACTTCCCAGGCTATCTATAGAAGGTAGTGTGCAGCTTCAGGGGTTGGGCGGTGATGAGAACCCCGACAGGCTAAGTTTTGATGAGGAGCCTGAGCCGATACCGTCGAGGTTTTTAGGGGCGAGCGAAGCATTCAGCCAGATTGTCGGAGGAGACTTTACAACATGGCAGATTCTAGGTGTATTTAGCTTCCCGATTTTCAACCGCTCTGCAAAAGGAGAATATGTAAAAGCAAGCGCTGAGCTTGATAGAAGCGAGATAACACTTAAAAAAACCGAAGACGATGTGGCGCTGGATGTGAAAAGCGCTATAAGGGAGATTGAGAACAGCTTAAGAGCAATAGACGCTGCAAAGATATCAGTAGAGCTTGCCAAGGAAGTAGTAATAAATGAACAGGAAAGGTTGAATGTTGGGATTGGCACCACCAGAGAAGTGCTCGAGGCGCAAAGGGATTTAATAGATGCCGGGGTCAGAGAGATAAGAGCTATAGCAAATTATAATATTGCTCTTGCCGAGCTTGAGAGGGCCAAAGGAACGCTGCTCGAAAGAGACGGTATAATAATTGAAGAATAAACAGTTGAATTTTGGGTTTTTGACTAATAAGAGTTGGTTAAATAATGTGACATACATATCTTTTCAGCTATAATATCAATCAACTTTCATCTAAGGAGAATTTAATGGCTAGTGAAGCAATACTTGAAGTAAGCGATTCCAATTTTGAATCAGAAGTTGTAAATAGTGACGTTCCCGTATTAATTGATTTCTGGGCCCCCTGGTGCGGTCCATGCAGGGCGATTGCTCCGATTGTCGAAGAAATTTCTTCAACATACGAAGGCAAAATCAAAGTCGGAAAAATGAACGTAGATGAAAATCAGGCTACTACCATGAAATTTGGCATAAGAAGCATACCTACCTTGATTATGTTTAAAGATGGCGAAGCAATCGATCAAATCATCGGCGCTGTACCTAAAGGTGAAATAGAAAGAGTGGTTGAAAAGTCTTTGGCATAAGGAATTCTGATCAGCCTATAGAGGCTAAGATTCCACTTTCAAGAGTTTACTCTCCAGCTTTTTAATCTTAGTTTCAAGTGTATTAATTTCACGACTTTTTGATAGCATAAGTTCTTCATAATCAACATCCTTATCCTTTTTGAGCGGTTTGGTTTTATTGTTGTTGATTACCTTGTCCAGAGCAGCAACTGTTTTCAGTTTGTGAAATTCATAAACTGTTTCCCGTTCACGATTAATTCTTTTGGAATATTTCCTTGAAGTAATTCCAAATTTTGCTATTACACGTCCCAGCCACTGCAAATTCTGCTGCTTTTTCTCGGAGTTGGGTAAGCATTTCTCTACTTCAGCTGACAGTGATTTGGCTGTAATCTTAAATTCATCATCCGTATTCTCAAAAAGGATATTGTCCAGCTTTCCTTCACAAACAGACTTTAAAACAGTTAATACAGACTGCTCCCATTTGTCGGGTTTAATATTTGATGAACTCTTGTTCAAGTCGGATTTTCCCGCCATTTTATCAACTGATTGCTCAGAAGACTCAAGCATGAGATGAGTCAATTTACCAAGGTCAAGTAACAATATTTTTTTTCTGGATTCAAGTTCAGAAATCTGTAGCTTAATTTTCTGTTTTTCGATAAGCTTCTTTGATTCTACGTTGACTTTAGAAATTCCTTTATCAATTTTGCCTTTGATTTTCCCAATTAGGTCTGACATTTCTATACACCCCCTATATTAAATATTATACATAAATCACTTATGATGTAAGGGTCTAGCATTAAAGAACATTTAGTGATATTTCTTTTTGTGAGACAATCCGCAAGAGTCTTATAGTTGAATGAATGTGGGCAGCAGTAGGTTGTCCAGGCTGATTTTGTGTATTCCACTTGGAAAAAGGCCGAGAAATTGATATATTTTTTAGCTGAGAATTTCTCCTATATGAGGTGAAGTATGTGGAAAAAGGGATTAACTGTGCGATTGACACAAACTATTGAAGGTAAAAAAGACAGTTTTAATGAAGGAATCAGAGGCACCATTGTGGAAACATTTGATTTAGCTCACGGGAAATCATACAGAGTGCAGTTTCAAGACGGGAGAGTTGCCCGTTTCCCCGAAGCGCTAATGGATGAGGCTGTTGAGATTGTTGAGTAGGTTGTATTTTATTAAACCTTACGGATCAAAGCTCTGCATGGAGCTCCGTCAGCTCCGGTGAGTTTAATTGGAAGGCAGTTTAGCTCGTAATCGCCCGGCTTGATCTTTGAGAGATCCATACCCTCAATAACCCAGATGCCGGCTTTTAAGATAATATTATGTACCTCTACGACATTCCCGTCGTAACCACCAATGGATAAATAATCTACGCCAATTGTTTGTACCTGGCGACTTGCTAAATACTGAGCTGCTTCAGTAGAGAGATGTACAAACTTTTTCTTGAACGGTTTGTTGTCCCATCTTGTTTTCGAGTTTCCGGTTTTAAAAAGGATTATTTCCCCTTTACGGATGCGGTAAGGTCGGATTTCTTGTACAGTTATGAATTCTTTGTCTTTTATTTCGATAACCCGGGCTTCTCCAACAGTTGCTGAAACCGGCATCTTGTCTATTGTCTTACCTGATTTTATGAAGTGAGACGGAGCATCAATGTGAGTTCCAGTGTGGGCGCACATCGAGACATGAGTAAGATTATCCACATCTCCATTTTTGATGCTGTCAATTTTTGTGATGATGATTTCGGGGTCGCTCGGCCAACGAGCCATGCCGTTTTTGAGAGGTACTGAGATATCAATCCAGCCACTGTCTAGTGATTGGCGTTTTTTGCTGTTTCCAAGGGTCATGGCGGATTTAAGCTTGTGAATTTAGTAGATCAAGTATTTCATCCGCTGCTTGTTCGAGAGTGAGGTTGTCGGTCAGTACTATTATATCTGCCTTTTCATACATCGGGGTTCTCTTGCTAAGAAGCTCTCTTGCTGTTTCAACCGGGTTTTCTACTTGAAGCAGAGGCCGTGTGGTATCGTCTTTAATCCTTTCCCAGATAGTCTCTACGCTTGCTTTCAGGTAGATAGTGATCCCATTGGATTTCATGGCATCCCAGTTTCTGTCTCTTTGAACTACTCCGCCCCCAGTGGCAATTACCTGTTTATCGCCTGAAGCCAATGATTCCGTGGTCTCGGATTCCATATCTCTGAAATAAGGCTCACCTTGCTCTGCAAAAATTTCCGCGATTGTGGTTCCCGCACGGTCCTCTATGAGTTTGTCCTCATCAAGGAATTCATAGCCGATTTTATCCGCGAGAATCTTGCCAACAGTGGATTTTCCAGCGCCCATAAATCCAACTAGGAAAATGTTTCTATGTTTTAATTCGTTATCTCTCATTTATAGATTGAATCCCCGGAATTTTTTCCCTTAAGAAATTTTTCTACATATTTCCCTATAATATCGCACTCAATATTAACTGAGCTCCCTTTTCTGATTTGGCCAAAAGTGGTCGCTTTTTGAGTAAAAGGAATGATGTTGACTACAAAATGATCACCTTTCACGGCATTTACTGTAAGGCTTACGCCGTCTATTGCAACTGAGCCTTTTTCTACAATATATTTTGAAAGATTCTTTGGCACTGAGAATGTAAATTCATAGGATTCTCCCTGTTTGGCTCTGGATTTCACTTTTCCTACACCATCTATATGCCCGTTAACCATGTGCCCACCCATCTTGTCTCCCGCTTTAAGAGCAAGCTCGAGATTAACTGTCTTACCTACTTTGAGTTTACCTAAATTTGTCTTGGCCAGAGTTTCCTTTGATGCGTCTACAGTAAATGTTTTCTTACTAAGTGAAGTAACTGTAAGACAAGTTCCATTTACAGCAATGCTGTCGCCAAGTATAACTTCTTTGAGATTTATATTGCCGACTTCAAAAGTAAAAACTACGTCGTCTTTCTTTCTTTTGATGTTTTTTACAGTACCCAAGTCTTCCACTATACCAGTGAACATTCTAGTTGCCTCTTTTAGTGATAAATGTGTCAAATAGTATCAGTATAACACCGATTGTTATGGCGGAGTCGGCCAGATTAAACGGTGGCCAGTGAAGCGCGGGATCGCCAAACCAGTGAAAATCGATGAAATCAGTTACATATCTCAATTTAAATCTGTCTATAGAGTTACCTATGGCGCCGCCAAGAATTAGGCCCAGAGAAAACCTTAGTAACCCATCGCGTGTGCCCGTTTTTTTGAGGAAATAAAATATTACTACAACTGCAGTTATGAGGACGACAGCAAAGAGTATTAATCTTGCCTGGTCGGGCAAATTGCTGAAAATTCCAAATGCCGCCCCGGGATTTCTGACATGGGTTATGTCGAGAAACGGCAATAACGGTATGGTGTCATAAAGCGGTATGTAGTTTACAACCAGCCATTTGGAAATCTGGTCCAGTATTATTACAATCGCTGCCACAATGATAGGGATTCTTAATTTCTGCATTTTATGAAGGAGAGAGTATATAGGATTGAATAATTACTTCAACTCAGTTTCAGCGGATTGTCCGGATTCCTTCATCCAGTTTGCCCTATCTATAAAATCCTGCCCATATTTTCTGACCTGAAGATTATCTTCATTTAAAAGAAATTCATTAAAAACGGCAATTGACTGGTCGTATCTACCCTCGGCAAACAGGCATATACCCAAAAGTTTTAAATCTTCGTTCTGAAGCCTCAGGGTAGGGAGGCCGAGCAAGTAAGCACGTATAAGCGCCGGAACAGCTTTTTCGTACTCCCCTTTATTATAAAACAGTCTGCCTTTTAGATAGTATGACGGAGCAAACAACGGATCAGCCAGAATTGCATTTTGTAGGGAATTTAGTTGTAAAACTTCATCTCTTGTTCCAAAGAATTGTCTTATGTTCTGTTCTACTTTAGAATCAGCTGTTATTGCTGAAAGTTTTATTTCAAGCTCTCTTTTTGCGGATTCGGTAAGTTGGTGTGATAGCAGTTCGTTGAATATCAGCTGAGCTTCCTCTGAATCTACTGTCTGCCATAATGCGTTTCCTTCAAGGTTTCTTAACAGGTCCTTTTCTATTTGTGTTTCCGGTGATGAACTCCGGGTAATTTCAAGTGCGCGATCAAAGTTTCCACCATAGTAGTGAGAGTACGCAAGCCAGTAAATAATGGCCGGGTCTGAGTTGTTATATTCAAGAGCATTTGAGAAATTCTTTCTAGCATCATGATAATTCTCTTCATCAAAATCCTCGTAACCTTTGTTTTTTAACTCTGCTATCTTTCTCGGACACTTGGCCTGAAATATGCTCGGCCGGCTAAATCTGGCTTCTGCTATCGCTTTTGTTTCAAGAGGTGTTACAACTGATTTGAGAAACTCTTTCCACTCTAGCTCAAGCTCATCTATGTTCTTTCCGTATTCCGAGAAACTCCCCGTTTTATAAGCCGTCTTATATTTCTCAATTCCGTACGTGTCTATTAAATATTTTGAAAAAGAGCCCGTAAGCGTATAACTCACCTCTGCCGGAGCGTACCAAAAGCCAAATCCTAATATATTCTCAATTTGAGGAGCTCTTCCAAGCTCAATCATTACTTTTGACCACTGATGAGGATTGTATTTTTGCCCTCTCCAGTCAACAGCTACGGCTATTCCTTCCAGAAGTCCTATTTTAGGGCTTATTTTTAGTACATCGTTTCCAAATTCCCCTGCCATTACGTGAACTAATTCATGTTTAAGAACCGGATGCGGAAAGGAGTCGTATATGAGATGGATTTCATTATGTACAGGGTTTGCAATAGTAGTCTCTCCCGCTCCGATCAGCTTTTTCCTAGTTTCGGTATCAGGATAAATATAAGATGTTATTTTTTCTTGGGATGTTAATTCCAGAGCCTCTCTCAACTGCTTATATCTCCATTCATGGTCCATTGTTATAAGCTCTATGTCTTTGGCTTCAGGCGATCCAGGATCGTAGTATATTGTAAAATTTTCTGTTTCCACAGATCCGGTCAGTACGTTTTCAGTAATGTAGTTACGCTTATAGTTAATCCCAATTTCGGGTTCCTTTAATTGAACAATGAATATTACTATTGCGATGATAAGAAAGAAAAGAGCGTCCCATATTCTAATTGAGTTTCTGTTAAAAGCCTCAATGATTCTTAGGGCTAGAAGTATGGCAATCCCACAGAAAAGCACTGTGATCCGGGATATGACTAAAGTTAGAGTAATCGGTATCGCTTCGTCATATAAAGGACCGGGGAAAAAGCCGAATATCGGATTATATACAAAAAGGGAGATACCGTGATAAAGCTTCCATAAAGCATATATTGCAATTATAAATATTGTTGCAAGCCCTATTATAATTCCCTTTCTACCGAGAAAATAGCCCCAAAATAATCCCACAGATGTCGAGAAAAAAACCGATACTGTTGGAATTAACAAGAAAAATAAAGACCCCTCTATTATATAACAATCACTTTTCAGAATTGAGCTTAAATATCCGACTGTAAAAGCAATCAGAAGTAAAAGGAAAGTTATAAAATATATTGAACCAGTGGACGCTATCGAACTTTTTTTAGGGCCCTTCTCTTTCTGCTCCGAGCTGATTAGGGCAGCTGCAACAATTACAGTGACAAATGAAAGGAGTAAAGCTGTAATAATTGAAAACTCAAATCCCAATGTTCCTATTAGCGGGAAAAAAGTCAGAACGATTGAAAAGACAAGAACAATGATAAAAGAGATTAGAACACTTTTTGAAAACAGAATTTTTTCAAATGTCATGTGGGATTCCAATCCTCTTTTGAGGATAGAAAACAGTTTACATCATATAGACTTGAGACCCAGCACTCTTTTAGCCGCTTTTGAGCTGGAAGGTGATTGGAACGGTAACCCAGCTTGAAATTTCTTTTCCATTCTCTTTTCCGGGGACAAATACCCAGTCTCTTACAGCTTTGAGCGCTGACTGGTCCAGTATTTCATGTCCTGAAGGCCTGATGATCTCTATTTCCCCAACTTTACCATTGGCAAGCACAAAGACTTTTAATTTTACCTCGCCTTCATATCCCCTCTTTCTGGCAACTTTCGGATACCTTGGTTTCGGGTTGTGATTATAATCGGGATAGGCAAGCTCAGTATTGTGTCCCACTGTGCCCAATGCCTCGGGTTGTCCTACGGTTTCCGAGCCTCTTGGCTCAATAGAAGCGGGTTCCGATTGACCTTTAAATTTGTTTTCAGACTTGTTCTCAGACTCGGTTATCTGTTTTGACTTGTTATTAGTATTAGTAACGTTCTTAGTAATTTGTTTTTGAGTCTTCTTCTTAACTTCCTTCTGATTTTTGACGGTCTTTCTAACCGGACTTTGTTCCAAGGCTATTTTAGGAGCGCTCTCCTGTACTTTCTCCGGTTGGTTTTGCTCCGTTCCGGATGATGCCGGTGATTTGCCGTTTGATATATCCTCTCCACTTATTATTCCCACCATAACGGTGCCTGCTTTTCCGCCGGTAATCGGGTGTTTATAAAAATAGAGCAATATCGCAGATATCAGCACCAGGTGCAAGGCAACTGAGTATATAATAAATTTTATGAGTTTATTTCTTTGCATTTTGAACCACTATTATACAAATTTATACTATAAATATAGAGAGTTTAAATCAATTAAAACTATAATGGGAGAGTGAAATGTTATATCTTATAATAAAAACATTATTAACCGCTGTGATAATTGTCGCAATATCAGAGATAGGAAAGCGCCATACGACTTTTGCAGCGTTACTTGCAGCTCTTCCCTTAACCTCACTTCTAGCCATGGTATGGTTATATGCCGATACAAGGGATGCCGGTCGCATTGCGGACTTGTCGATATCTATTTTTTGGCTTGTTCTTCCGACACTCTTATTCTTTATAATTCTGCCGTGGCTCTTGCGGCAACAATTTAATTTCTGGTTGTCGCTAGGAATATCAAGTTTTGTAATGATTGTATTTTATCTGGGGTATGCAACAGTCGGAAAAAAGCTCGGACTTCCCTTATAGATTAGTCCAGTTCTCATGTTAAGAGAATTTCCTTAAGCCTAATCATACCGGTTCTCATCCAGCTTTTTACTGTACCAAGGGGTTCATTCATTTTTCTCGAAATCTCACTTTGACTTAAGCCTTTGAAATATGCAAGCTCTATGGACTCTCTTTGTTTAGGAGTAAGCACCGAAAGAGCCTTCTCTATTCTCTCCCGCTTTTCTCTCACAAGAGTTGATTCGTCGGGTAAGGGCTTATTATCCTCCGTGTCGTAGAGTAGCGGCTCATTGGTGGTTCTCCGCTTTGTGTCTGAGCGTATTTTGTCTATTGCTCTGCTTCTGGTTACAGTGATGAGCCACGCCGAAGGGCTTCCGCGGCCCGGTTCATAATCAGGGGCCTTGTTCCATAGCTGCTTGAACACATCAAGAGCTACTTCTTCTGCATCAGCCTTGTTGCTTACAATTTTATATGCAAGACCATAAATTTGAGTGATTGTGCTGTTGTATAATTTCTTCAGCGCGGATTCGCAGCCTTTTGCTATTTTAGTAATAAGAATCGCCAGATTGCGTTCAGCTTCAGATAAATTGCTCAGCTTTTCTTCTCTATCATCCATATCCATCTCTTTAATATCTAGCGCTCTCTAATTATTTAAGTCAAGTTTAACAAATATATCAAATATTGAGAGCAAAAGTCCAAAGAAATTTTGAACGGATTAAATATTTCGATGCTTTGAAAATAATCCAATAAACTTTAACTCGTCATGTTAATATCCAAACAGGCTTCTGACATCGTAGGTATATTTAAATAAAGAGCAGTTTTGGATATAGTAATAAATATTTTTATATTAAGGACAAAAGTTGCAAAAACTAAATTCGGAGATGGATGATAGATAGACAAGAACTAGAAGAATTAATTTCTGCATATGCTCTTGGCGCTCTAGAGGGAGACGAGCTAAAAAAAGCGGAAGAAATATTGGCTTCTGGAGGAGAGGAAGCTCAATTGTTGCTTAGAGAATATCAGGAAGTAACAAACAATCTTTCTTATGCATCAAAAGGCCGGATGCCGGAACCAGAGCTTAGAAAGAAAGTTATTAGCGATATACTAGGAGAAAGAGAGTTGCCTCCTGCTGAACAGCCGCGGCCTACTTGGTCAAAATTCTGGAATCTTGGGCTTTCTTTGGGAGGAGCTGTCGCTGTAGGTCTTATATTATTGCTTTTTATCTCCAATAACTCTATCAAACAAAATTTAATTTTTGAAACCACCCGAGTTGCGGAGCTTGAATCCAAGCTCACTGATCAGGAAACTTTAATTAACTCGTTAAGAACCCAGATTGCAGAAAAAGAATCAGAAATCGGGGTTCTTAAGGATTCTTATGCCCATCTTGATGAACTGACAGAATTTCTGGAAGATCCTGATGTGTTTGTTATACATCTTTCAAATATGCATGATAATGAAGAAGCGGGCAGTGGTGTGCTTGTGGATTTAGATGATGACCGAGCAATGTTTTATTGTCTTGATCTTCATGATGCACCTGAAGGAAAATCCTATCAATGGTGGGTTAAGGCCGATGGTGTTGATAAGAGCGTGGAAGTTTTTAAAGTTGACTCGCATGGAACTCATATCGTAAAAGTGGATTCAGTTTCAGATCTGGGGAAAATTGAGAGATATTCAGTTACTCTTGAAACTGATGGAGGGGCGGAAAAGCCAACCGGCGAATTAATTTTTGCGGGCGACCACAGAGGTTCTTCACTTTAAATAGAATCAGGATTGTCTAATTGCTTTTTCTCATTCTTTAATAGAACAGACACTACTAATATAGTGATTAAATTGGCGAGTAGTCCCCAAAGCCCGGCATGAAAACCCCACGGACGCTCAGTTGTAAGAATTCCTTCCCAGTGAGCAAACATCAATCCTAGTGATAAGGCAAGACCGATTAAGAGCCCGTAAAATACCGCTTCTTTATTTATCGATTTGATATTTAATCCCAATATTATTGCCGGAGCTACCTGTGAAAGGAGCTCAAGCTTGATTTCCATAAGCCGCCATATTGTTTGAGGTACATGAATAGCGGCATAGGCCATAACCGCCATTATTATCCAGGAAAAGAGCTTTCCCATATACGTAAGGTGATACTGGGAGGATTCACGCCTTAAATATCTATAGATGTCGTGTGTAAACATGGATGATATTGCCAGAAGCTCAGAGTCAACTGTGGACATTATTGCCGCGACCGCGGCGGTTACAAATAATATTATTACATACTCTATATAGGGAATCTTGTCTGCTATGTCGCTCAGGAGGACCAGTATTATCTGCTCGCTGCCGTCCCTGCCCAGCCCAGGGATCTGAGTGCTTCCGACAATACCGATAACCACAATAAATAAAGTTGTGACCAAAGGCATAAAGACCATTAATTGCAGTGACCTTTTTAATGTCCTTTCATTTTTTGCCGCGTAAATTCTCTGTATAGCCTGGGGATAAACAGATATGCCAAATATAACAATTAGAAGAGTGCTCAGCCATACTCTTTTATCTTCCCATCTAGGCGGCGCCCAGGCTTGCTCGCGGTTGTTGATATAATACTCAGCCGTACTTGAAAGGCCGCCGTACTGATATTCAATGGCGATGAAAATCAGAGCGCAGCCTAAAAGTAAGATAATTCCCTGGATTACATCTGTCCATGCGACACTTCTAAGCCCGCCTAGAGTCTCATATACAACCATAATGAACGAGAGAGCCAATACCCCATAGACAAAAGGAACTTGTCCTCCTGTAGACGCCTCTACTATATGGCCTATTGCTTTTAAGTTCGTTAATATAAAATTTCCAAGCGTAAAAATAAGTAAGAAAACAGCAAATATAGTTAGAGTTCTTGAATTGTATCTATACTGAATGTAGTCGCCGACAGTTATGAATTTAAACTTTCTGGAAAGCCTGTAAAGCCTTGGGGCAAATAGTAGATAGCCACCTATGACCGACATCATAAAGGTTACGGTAACCAGGACCGTATAACCTTGCCTATAGGCTCTTCCGGCATAGCCTACCAGTGTATTCCCGCTGTACTGGGTTGCATATAGAGTAAGGAATAACACAAACAGACCCATGTTTCGCCCGGCCAGGTAAAAATCGGAGAGCGATTCCTCTTTTCTTTTCAGTCTTCCCCAGAACCCTATGAGAATTAGAGAACACATGTAGATTGCCATGAAAACTAACCCGCCGTTTGAAAGAAGGGCTTTTGTTTCCATTAACTTTCTTCCTTCTGATCCGAATTGTCTTCATGAGCGATGGAATCCCAGAATCTGCCGAGAAGAAATGCAATTAAAACGGCATATAGAACGGTTGCAAATATGCTGTAAACAGCCCATATTGGAAATCCCATAAAGACTTGAGCGCTGAAGTCTGTAAAAAACCAGGGGACAGTCAAAACTAAAGCTGTAAGTGATATCAATGCAACAGATAATCTTTTGATTTAAATACTCCTATATATCGTCTGTTTATTTCTTGCAATTTTTGTCAACTTACTTTAAATTCTCTATGTTGTTTTAAATATTATAAATATTCATAAATAAATCGGAGGCAATACTATGGCTAAAAAAGGTAACGGTAAAAGTAAGAATGAAAAAGGGAAAAAGAAATTCAAACTGGAAAAGAGGTACGAAGACGCCTTAAAATATCCACTTTTTGATTCTATCTTTAACCGCCGTTCCAGACGATTTGGCTTAGGAATGGATCTTCCTGATGAAACTCTCGGTTTTGAGTCCAAATACGATCCTGTGCCGCTCGAAGAAATGGAAGAAGCGCTGCTTGCATGGTCGGGAACAGGGCTTACCGGATTATGCCTTGCCGACTTGCCGCCGGAAACAGGAATTGACCTTCTATGCCAGTGGACAGGACGTACCTGGCCTTCTGCCTGCAACAATCACGGCACAGAACTCTTCTTTACCAATGACAGCGGACTTTATCACATTGATGTCAAACACATGCTTCCTAAAAATCATGAGCTTGATATGTTTTTTAAAATGAACCGTAATGAAAGAATGGAAAGGGTATTGGAATTATATAGGGAGAGTCTGGTCAAGCTTGAAGACGGGAGGGCAGACCTTCCTGACCGTATGCCCGGGCTATTTGATTTCAACCAGTGGAATACTAACAAACCCGGCACCTCGGTCTACATACCGGTAACCGATATTACAGAGGAATACTTGAACCTGCTGCACCTCTACTGCAGTCATACATACGGCTTTACAATCATAGACGATTTAACAGGAAAACCTGCCGGAGTTAGTAAATGGATAAAGAAGGGAAGGTTAAAAGATAGTGTAAAACTCTCGTTGTTTGATCTTGAATCACGTGTGCTTACTGGATTAAACGTTGAACAGGCGTTTATATGTCAGAACATGAGTCTTGCGCTTCAGGCTCTTGGACTTGCCGGCTGGACATTCAGCGGATTTATTCCAAGATTTGCCCTGGGCGCTGCTCCTGATCTTTTCAAAGGTCTTGGATTTACATTCATTGAGCCTAAGAAAGGTGTTATTAATCCGCCTAATACTGTGCCGGTTGGACGGGACGGAGTTTTTGAGGGCTATTGTCCTCCGTACTACAAAAACATGGATGAGGCTATTGATACGTTCCATGAGCACAAGAACGCTAACTGGGAATCTACAAAACCTTTTCCATACACCGAAGCTGATAAACATTTAATGAGAGCTCCGCAACCTACGGAAACAACAAAGCAGATTGTAAAAGACGTTGCGAATTACATATATGACACATACGGAAGGTTTCCTGCGTTTGTTGATCCTATGTACATGCGACTGGTTTTTCAGGCTATGAACATCGATACAGAGTTTTATGATGAGCACTATCCAAAGGGTTCATACACTGATGTGCATAAGAAATCGTTCTTGCGTAATACAAAATCTAAAAGTAAGTCTGGAAAAAAAGAGGGAAAGAACAAATCCGGCAAGAAAAAATAAACAACAAGGCTTAAAAAGCTTCAAAAATTATTGACTATTGTATTTTCATTATCAGGTTTTTGCTTTTAAGAAAGATTAAGTTAATGCTATAGAAATTGATGTAACTATCATATAACACTTGACAAACATTTGAAAATTATCTAAAGTGGATTTGGGATGGGTATTTTTTAAGACTCACTTAATTTGGATGGGGGTCATGGTATGAAAAGATCAGATATTGAAAAAGAGTTAGCCGATAAATTTAATTTGCAGCCTTCACAATCAGAGCAAATACTCGATACAATAATTGAGCATATGACTGAAGTGCTTGAGAATGACGGAAGGATTGAAATAAGAGGTTTCGGGAGTTTCTTCACAAAGAGCTATGGTTCATATGAAGGCAGAAACCCTAGGACGGGTGATAAAGTGACTGTTTCTTCAAAGAAGCTTCCTCATTTCAGACCGAGCCGTGAATTAATAGGCAAACTGAATGATGAAGAGTAAATTAGTTCACTAGCCATCATCTAGAACAAACTACAAATTCCGAATTTTAAACCTGTTGCCCCAACAGGCAAATTGACAATTCTACCCTTTTTGATAGCCTAATTTTAAATGTCTGAACTAAAAATTCTCACTTATCCTGATCCTATACTCAGGAAAAAATGTATCCCGGTTGAAGAAATAGACGACGATCTGATCAAGCTTCTGGACGATATGGCCGATACCATGTACGACGCTCCCGGAATAGGGCTTGCGGCGCCTCAGGTGGGCGTTACTAAAAGGGTTATTGTTGTAGACATCAAACCGCGAGAGAGGGCCAATGCATCGACCGAAGAGGAGGAAATCCTTCTGCCGCCCGACAGATCAGAGCTTATTGAGCTGATTAATCCTGAAATAGTTTGTTCAGACGGCGAAATTGTCGGCGAGGAAGGCTGCTTAAGCATCCCCGGATTTGTCAGTGATGTTAAAAGAAAGTATGAGGTCGTTGTAGAAGGTTATAACAGGGAAGGAGAAGCTGTTCAGATAGAATGTGAGGACCTGCTTGCCCGCGTCTTCCAGCATGAGATTGATCACTTAGATGGCGTACTCTTTATAGACCGCCTTGGGCGTCTTAAACGTGAGCTACTAAAAAAGAAGATTGAAAAAGCCTTGGGTAAAGAAGAAAAATATGCGGTTTTATAATTAGCTTATAGTTAAAAAATCTATCCAAAAATTTAGTATTCAGGTACACATTACTATTTACCTTAAGCTCCAACTTCCTCTGCATACAGGAAAAACAGCAATAAAAAAGGCAATGCCAGTTTTTATCTAATCTAGGTCGTTGAACTTAGAGTATTAAATGGCTACTTCTAAGAGAATAAGATTTATTAAAATGAGTCTATCTAGACAACATCTGCCTTATTCCTTATTATTACCCCCCATGCCATCAAAGCTGTCAGAAGAACTATCTCCGTTTTATGTAATGGAAGTATTGGAAAGAGCCAAGGAAATAGAAGCTCAAGGTGAAAAAGTAATACACTTTGAAGTTGGGGAACCTGATTTTGCAACACCTCAAGCTATAGCGGATGAGGCTATTAATTCCATAAGAGAGAAAGATACTAAATACACTCACAGTCTGGGTATACCAGAATTAAGACAGGCTGTATCAACAAATTATTACGAAAATTATGGCGTTGACATTGATCCTAAGAGAATTGTAATCACAATGGGAAGTTCCCCCGCGCTTTATCTATCAATAATATCGCTAATAGACTTGGGTGATGAAGTCATAATAACAGACCCTCATTACGCTTGTTATCCACAGATTATCAAAATAGCCGGGGGAATTCCAAAAACTTTCAGAATATATGAAGAAGAAGGGTTTCAAATAAATATTGATCGGCTAAAGGAAGTTGTTTCCCCCAAAACAAAAGCCATATTGATAAATTCTCCCGCAAATCCCACAGGTGCAGTTTTAAAACCGGATGTAATGGAGGAAATCGTAGGGCTTGGCATCCGTGTAATTTCAGACGAGATTTATCACGGACTTGTATACGATGGAGAAGTGAAAACAATATTTGAGTTCAGCGATAGCACTTTTGCGGTAAACGGATTTTCAAAGTTTTATTCAATGACCGGATGGAGGCTCGGATATTTAATCGCTCCTGAAGAATTTGTAAGACCAATTCAAAAACTACAGCAAAACTTGTTTATCTCGCCCAATTCATTTGTTCAAAAAGCAGGGGTTGCGGCATTAAAAGAAGCGAAAGCGGATGCTTTGCAGATGGCTGAAAAATTTAACGATAGAAGGAAAGTGATGATAGACGGGTTAAAGGGTCTTGGTTTTGGAATCACCAGTGAGCCTGAGGGCGCCTTCTATGTTTTTGTTAACGCTAGCAAGATTAACCCAAATTCTCATGAGCTTGCTTTTGATATTTTAGAAAAAGCTAATGTCGCAGTTACACCGGGTATCGATTTTGGAGAGGGAGGCGAGGGATACTTGAGGTTTTCCTATGCTACTTCTATAACTGATATACAAGAGGGTATTAAACGCATTCGTGATTATATCAATAATGAAGGCGTCATTTTATGACTATTCCCTCCATAGCAGAAATAGATATATCGGATAAACGAGTGTTTATTCGCGCGGATTTGGATATCCCGCTAGGTTCTGACGGCAAACTCGTTAACAATGCCAAAATTCAAAGTCTCCTTTCCACAATAAAATATGCACTTGGTCAGAACGCTAGAGTTATAATTGCGTCTAACCTTGGGAATCCAATGGGTAAATTCAATAAGAAGTATAGTTTGGAACCCATAGGAAGAGCGCTTTCCGGGATGCTGGATGCCGATATATTTTTTCCTGACAATTCTATTGGAGAAGCTGTCCGAAAAATCGGCGGGGATATGCTTCCGGGCCAAGTTATGCTTCTGGAAAATCTGGAATTTCAAAAAGGTGAAATGAAAAACAGCCCCGAGTTTTCCAAGATGCTTGCGGAATGCGCAGATATCTATGTAAACGAAGCATTCTCGATGTCAGATAAAATAAGAGCCTCACTTGTTGGCATTTGTGATCATATTCAGAAAATATGCGTTGGCTTCCGATTTAAAAAAGAACTGGAATATCTTGATCGTATTAAAAATCCGGAAAGGCCATTCACTGCAATTTTCGGTGGAAGTAATGTAAAGGAAAAGATAGAAATTATGGAAACTATGCTGGATACCATGGATACAGTGATTGTTGGAGGTGTGCTGGCAAATACATTTCTCAATGTGTTGGGCGGCGAGACCGGAAAATCTCAAATTGATGAGGCCTCAATTTATAGAATCAAGAGATTCATCTCTTCAGCCGAGATCAGAAATATAAAAGTTGTGCTGCCTGAGGATATTGTTGCGGTTAAAGGAAATTTGAACAATTACTCCAGTTCCTTTATAATTTCTGGCGGTCGGGTGCCTGACGATCTAACAGTGGTTGATATTGGCCCCAAGGCACAGGCTGATTTTGCTAAACGGTTATCTAGTGCAAAAACCATTTTGTGGACAGGGCCGATGGGTATTTGTGAACATCCGGAATTCAGGATAGGAACACAATCTCTCGGAATAGCGTTAGCACAATCAGATACAATTAATGTAATTATCGGACAGGATACCATAGATACATTTCTTGAAACAATGAAAATAGAGGGTAGTAGTTTTATATCCAGCGGAGGCCATGCTGCCTTAAATTATATTTTGGGTAAAAGTCTGACGGCCCTGGAGGCGATGGAAGAGAGGCTAAAATGAGAAAATATATGATTGCCGGCAACTGGAAGATGAACATGCTCCGCCATGAAGCAACTGAGCTAACACAGAATATTATTTCAGGCGTAGCTGATATTAAACATGATCTGGACATTTTACTCGCTCCGCCGTTTACTTCTCTTGATGTTGTTCGCGGGCTAATTGAGGGAACGAAAATCAAACTCTCGGCCCAGGATGTGTTTTGGGAAGACAGGGGGGCGTACACTGGCGAGGTTTCGCCTGCCATGCTTATTGATGCTGGTTGTGAATGGACTATCATAGGACATTCTGAAAGAAGGGGAATATTGGGCGAGAGCGACGAAATTGTTAGAAGAAAAATTGATACTTCCCTGAATGACGGGCTTAAAATAATTGTTTGTGTCGGAGAAACCTTAAGTCAAAGAGAAGAGGGAAAAACAATTGATGTAGTTAGATCCCAGGTTGAAAGCGCATTGACCGGACTGGAAGTAAGCGATTTCTCCCGGATAGTTATTGCCTATGAGCCTGTTTGGGCTATCGGCACGGGGAAAAATGCTACTCCGGAGCAAGCTGAAGAGGTACATGGCGCAATTCGTGAAATAACAGGTAATATACTGGGTCAAGGTTCTGAGATTATGAGGATCATTTACGGAGGTAGCGTTAAAGTAGAGAATATTAAAAAGCTCCTAGAGATGGACAACATTGACGGCGCGCTAATCGGAGGCGCTGGACTAAACGCTGAATCTTTTGTATCAATAGTAAAAATAGCAGGAGAGTAGAGAAAATTGGAAGAACTAATAATATACGCAATAAAGGTTATACATGTATTAGTAAGCATATTACTAATTATAGTTGTACTGCTTCAGCCGGGTAAGAGTGGTGATTTGGGCTCTGTATTCGGGGGAGGCGGTTCAAGCGAATCGGTATTCGGGGCAAGTGGTGCGGTGCCATTTCTGTCAAAAGTAACAAGAGTATTGGCGGTACTTTTCCTGCTTAGTTCCCTTGTGCTTGGATATTATGCGACAAAGGATGTAAATTCATCAATCGTAACTGATGCTCCGGTTTCCCAGCAGAGTGATTTAACACCAGCCACCGATGTTACAGAGCCTGCCGATGTGCAAGATCAGGCTGATACATCTGATGAAACCGCGCCTTCCGAAGTTAGCCAGCAAACAGGAGATGCTTCAACGGAGCAAGGGGAAGCCCAAATGTCATCTGATCCTGATAATTCAACGAATCAGGAGTCAGCTCCCGATAATGCTCAGGAGACTCAATAAGACAGCCTGATTTGGTCGAGCGGGTTGCAGGCAATAATTCATTAAGTATATTAATTCAGTATAATTTTTTGGAGGTATTTACAAATGGCATACATAATTGCAGAGCCATGCATAGATGTTAAAGACAAAGCATGTGTAGAAGCGTGTCCTGTAGACTGCATTTACGAAGGTGACAACCAGTTATTCATTCATCCAGAAGAGTGTATTGATTGCGGTGCTTGCGTTGACCCATGTCCGGTTGATGCCATTTTCCATGAAGACGAGCTTCCAGAAAAGTGGAGCGATTATACGGCCATGAATGCCGACTTCTTTGAGGGTAAAGAGGGACTTGAACCGGCGCGTAAAGATTAACAAATTCGATAATAAAGTTTTTTAAAGGAGACCGTAAGGGGATATGTCCAAAGCATATCCCCTTTTTTGTTTTTTGCTTTGATTAAAGACTAGAACGCATGAAAAAGGAAGAACCAAAAAAAGTTAATGAAATGTTTTCTGAAAAAAAGGATAGAGCATGCAAAATTCTATCCTTACTAGAAGAGGAATACCCGAATTCGAGATGTCATCTGAATTTTGACGGCCCGTTTGAACTATTAATCGGATGTATTTTATCGGCACAGTGTACGGACAAGAGGGTGAATGAAGTAACACCCGTACTGTTCAGGAAATACCCGACTCCGCATGAATTCTCAAAAGCGGATCAAACGTACCTTGAGCAGGATATACACTCATGCGGTTTTTACAGGGCAAAGGCAAAATCAATCTTACAATGTTCAAAAGCCTTGGTTGAAGAGTATGACGGGGAAGTTCCCAAAACAATGGATGAGCTTACAAAGCTCGCCGGGGTAGGGCGAAAGACGGCAAATGTGGTTCTCGGCAATTATTTCGGCATACCAGGAATAATTGTAGACACACACATAAAACGCCTATCGACCCGGCTCGGCCTTACATCCAACTCGGATCCGACAAAGATTGAGTATGATTTAAATGAATTAATACCGCATAAGAAATGGACTATATTCTCAAATTCTCTTGGCGATCACGGCCGCACAGTGTGTCATGCCAGAAAACCTCTATGTGGAGAGTGTATGATTAGTCATCTCTGTCCTTCTGCGGGGTTGTTTTAATGGAACGCTATAATACCTACAGGCCATATATAAAAGAGAAGCTCGGCTACAGAGTAAATAAACTCTCTGTGGACATGGGGTTCACTTGTCCCAACCGTGACGGTAATCTCGCAATCGGCGGGTGTGTCTACTGCAACAATGACAGCTTTGTTCCGCCTTATGCCAGAGCGCGCTACACAATGGATCAACAAATTACAAATGGCATGGAGTATCTTAAAAAGCGATTCAAAGCTGAGAAATTCATAATATATTTCCAGTCCTACACAAATACATATGATACGGTTGCTAAGCTTGAGCGGATGTACTGCGATGCATTAGCCTATGACGACGTGATAGGTATTGCCGTCGGTACCAGATCGGATTGCATAGATGAAGAGAAGCTATCGATGTTTGAGGAGCTAGCGAAAGAAACCTATGTATGCGTTGAATACGGTATAGAGTCAATCTATGATAAAACGCTTGAATATATGAACCGGGGGCATGACTATCAGTCAGTGCTGGATGCCATTGAAATGTCCAAGGGCAGGGGATTTGAAATCGGGGCTCATATCATAGTCGGTATGCCGACCGAAACTAAAGAGGAAATGCTCCAAATGGCGGATGAAGTTTCTACCCTAGGCATAGATGTATTTAAGATTCACAATCTACATATCGTCAGAAACACCCCACTTGCCAGAATCTATAAGGCAGAGCCCTTTGAGCTTTTTACCTTTCAAGAATACGTAACCTTTATTGTAGATTTTCTTGAGAGAATCTCCCCCGATATGATAATAGAAAGACTATTTACAGATACGCCTCATCAATTGCTTATAGCCCCAGACTGGGGAAAATCGCATCTTCAGATAATACAGGCCATAGAGGCTGAGCTTGAAAAAAGGGATACATACCAGGGAAGGCTCTATAAAAAAACCGCTTAACGATTATTTCATGAATATATCCAATCAGATGATATACTATCATCACTAATTATGTATATTTTACTATTGTTAGCTAATTCGGAGGCAGTGAAATGAAAAGTTCAAATCCGGCTCTAGGTAGTAAAACTTTCGAACGGTACAAGCCCAGCATACAGTCCGCCGGAGCTATGACAATTAACGGCACTATTAACAAAACACTTATATTGCTTGCGCTTGTAGTAATTCCGGCTGTTTATGTGTGGGATATGTTCTATGCCAGCGGAATCGATACTGAAGGCGGCTTACAAAACGCAAGTTTGATGTACTGGATGTATGGCGGACTTTTCGGCGGCCTGATTTTCGCTTTTATAACAATTTTCAAGTCAAATTGGGCTCCATTCACTGCTCCCATTTATGCAGTTCTAGAGGGGCTATTTATAGGAGGGATTTCGGCAATTTTTGAAGTCCAGTTCGCTGGGATTGTATTTCAGGCGGTTACTCTTACTTTTGGAACTCTTTTTGTAATGCTAGTTACATACAGGCTTGGTTTGATTAAGGTTACAGAAAAGTTCAAGATGGGAGTAGTTACGGCTACAGGAGCTATTTTTGTAGTTTATATGCTATCTTTTGTTCTTAGTTTATTTAGTATTAATGTTCCCTTTATTCATGCGGGCGGAACAATTGGAATATTGTTTAGTCTTTTTGTAGTGGTAATTGCCGCATTAAATTTAGTATTGGACTTTGATTTTATAGAGAAAGGCACAGAACACGGGATGCCTAAATTTATGGAATGGTACGGCGCGTTTGGTCTTATCGTTACACTTGTCTGGCTTTATATCGAATTCTTAAGACTGCTTTCAAAGTTGAGGCAATAATAGCATCCGGCAAATTTTATCAAGGAGAGGCAAAATGGTTAAAAGTATAAGCAGAATTGTTTTTGGGTTTGTATTTCTTTCTCTTACCTTGTCATTAGGGCTGAATTCCGGATATGCTCAGACAACTCCAACTCCCGATGCTCTGGGGAAAGCTCTGGTCAGCGCTGTTAGCACCAAAAACCGAGCCGGAGTTCTGGCATTGATACATCCTCAGGTTGTATCTTATTTGTCAGTGACCAAACCTGCTTTGCTAAATGACGTCACAGCTGATCTAATGGGGCTTCAAATTCCTACTGACTACAAAATGGGAGTGATAAGTCTTAGTGATTTGAATAAAAGCGGAAGTGAAATGGCTCATTACGACAGCGCAACACAAACCCTCACAATGATGGGATCTCCTGCATACTATAAAATCCCTCCGACACATTTGATGATGCTAGCGGTTGAGAAGGAAAAAACTGTAGAAGTTGACGGGAAGAAAGAGACAAAAATGGTGAGAGTCCCTTTAACCCCCGCACCTCTACCAATAGGGCAATATGAAGGTAATTGGTATATAGTTATTGCGGCGGGAAAAAAATAGGATAATTGGATCAACTTTATTCAAAACTTTATCCGATAGATGAATGAATATCTCTGAGCAACAACATCCAGTCATATTATTCGACGGAGTCTGCAATTTGTGCAGCGGTGCTGTTGCGTTCATCATCAAAAGGGATAAATCGGCCAGATATAAATTTGCTGCCCTGCAATCAGAAAACGGAAAAAATTTAATTTCCAAGTTCAATCTGTCTCCAGATAAAATTGATTCGATTCTCCTTTTGGAAAATGACAAATATTTTATCAAGTCAACTGCCGTAATTAAGATTTGCAGGAATTTGAGAGCGCTGTGGCCTTTAATGTATATTTTTATTTTAATACCGAAGTCTTTACGTGATTATGTATATGATTTGATAGCCAAAAACAGATATAGGTGGTTTGGGAAGAAGGAGCAATGTCTAATTCCAGGTGAAGTACTAGAGAGCAGATTCTTATCATAGTTGAGCAATTATGAAATCTAAACTGGAATTTAAAATCGCATCTGAAAAATGGGAATTTGAGCAAATTAACGAGCTCAACTACAGGACCTTCGTCGAGGAAATTCCCCAGCACGAAAAAAATCAGAACAGATCGTTATCAGACAAGTTCCACAGCGAAAATACATATATTATCTGCACAAGTGACAGAAAGCTGTTGGGAATGATGGCTGTCCGGGACAAGCGCCCATTTTCTCTGGACGATAAACTGAGCGATTTGGATTCATACTTGCCGGAGCACCGTTTTCCATGTGAGTTCCGTCTTTTATCAATAGAAAAAGAAGTCCGCAATCTGAGAATTATACAGGGGCTTATGATTTTGCTGGCTAAACTTGCAGATGAAAAAGGCTACGACATTGCTCTTATATCAGCCAATGTGAAACGGCTCAGATTTTACAGGCAGATCGGCTTTAAAGAATTCGGCCCGGAAGTCGGGTCTTCAGATGCCCGCTATCAGCCGATGTATCTAACACTGGAATCATCAATGGAATTCAGAAACAAGTCAAAAATATTAACACGTTTGCCCGGTAATTTCTCGATTAAGGACAATCAACCCTTAAATTTGCTTCCCGGTCCTGTTAATGTCAATGAGGCAGTAAAAATGGCTATGTCTCAACCTGCCGTATCACAC
>CBDUCG010000006.1:0-32516 GCA_965365595.1 uncultured bacterium | reverse complement strand
CATATTTTAATTGAACTGACTAGTCAGTCATTGAATAATATTATAACTGAATTTTCTTGTCAAGTGTTTTTTTTGAAGATATGAAAAAATTTTTTTCAGGACACTTGAATTATAACCGAGCTTATATGTGTAAAATTTTCAATTCGGATAGGGGATAAGTAATGAAAATTGAAGCAGAAATGCTAGATGGATTTGTTATTAATAATATACTGCATAGCCTTAAATAATAGTTGCAATTGGTAAAATCTAGATAATACTATTACAACAAAATAAATCCCGGAGGTAAATATGAGAACTGCAGTATTACTATTATTCGTTTTATCAGCATCATTTATTGTTGCAGGATGTAAACAGGGAGAAGAAGTTGTTGAGAAATCTGAGGAAGCTCATCAGCAAGCTGAACAGGAATTTGACGCTTCAATGCCGGATAAGCTGGCTCCCGAAGTTTGGGGTTTGATTAATACCGAAGATTACAAGCTAAAATGGAAAACCTGGCCGGGAAAAGAAAATGTTTATGTAAATCCTATAGCTTCTGAAGCAATTGCAAAGAATGAGGACGAGTTCCCGATTGGTTCTATCATAGTAAGAGAAAAATTCTCAGCGGAAAACAATCTACAAAAGATTAACGTCGCTTACAGAGTCGGCGGTAACGAAGAAACAGATGGCTGGTTTGCTGCTGATTATGCTCCTGACGGGCATGTAATGAAAGTCAGCAAAAGAATCATGAATATCAGACCATAAAATATAGAGTCCATTTCAGATCTTCTAGGCAATTCAAATTAACAACTATTAGGCTGTTACATCAATCTCCCGGAAAGATGGAACGGCCTTTTTTTATAAGTTCTAAAGAAACTCTTCAGGTATACTAAATTTCTTTATTGAACAGTTGGTATTGCTGAAAGTCTAAATAGCCCCATATCTCCATGACTAAAAAGAAAACCCTTTTTTCTCTTCTAATAAAGTATAAATATTCCTTTTTGGCCGGTTTGATTGCTCTATCCGTAGTGGATATTTGCCAGCTTTCAATACCTCTTATAATCGAAAGAGTAATAGACGCTCTAACTTTGGAAAACGCTACCATTAGTGATATTTCCAAATATGGCCTCTACATGCTGATCATCGCAATTATTATGTCGGTATTCAGGTTTTTCTGGAGATATTTTATTATGGGGGCGGCCAGGAAGATAGAGCAGTCGCTTAGAAATGAGTTTTTTGCTCACCTTCAAAGTCTTAACTTCGATTTCTTTTCGGAGAAAAAAGTTGGCGACTTGATGGCTCACACCGTAAACGATGTAGAAACTCTTAAATTTGCCTGCGGTCTAGGGGTGCTCGTCGCTTATGACGGTATTTTTCTCTTAATTTTCATATTCGGGGCGATGCTTTATATCTCACCCGTTCTGACACTTTACGCCTTTATCCCTTTTCCCATTCTGGCAGTAGTTATTTACTTCTTCGGCAGGATGATAGAGAGGCGGTTTCAAAGGGTTCAGGATTCTTTCTCAGAGCTTACCGAAAGCGCGCGGGAATCAATTTCAGGAATAAAAGTAATTAAGGCTTTCGTCAGACAGGACGAAGAGTTAAAGGATTTTGCTAGGTCAAGCAACGACTATCTGGATAAAAACCTGAGCCTGATAAAAATCTGGGGTGTTTATCAGCCCATAATCACTTTTGCCGCCGCTTCCGCCACAGCAATATTCCTCTGGCTCGGGGGAGTAAAAACAATTACGATGGACATCACACTTGGTAATTTCGCTGCCATTCTTGTCTATCTGACCATGCTCACATGGCCCATGATGGCAATGGGTTGGGCGGTAGACATTATCAAACGTGGTAACGCATCTCTAAACAGGATTAACGCAGTTCTTGCTAACAGGCCAAAAGCATTGTCCGAGCCAAAAGCAATAGAACTCGATATCGAGGGCAATATAGAGTTTCGTGATCTGAGCTTTTCTTACAACGGCACAAAAGCTCTTAGCGATGTTTCTTTAAAAATACCAATCGGGCAGGCTATTGGCATTACAGGAGCGACAGGGGCGGGTAAAAGTACTCTATTTCACCTGCTCACCAGAATTGAAGAGCCTCCCGACAATTCAATTTTTATTGACGGAATAGATGTAAAGAAGATAAAGAGAGAGAGTTTGAGGCGAGGTGTGATTTATGTCCCTCAGGAAACTACTGTTTTCAGCGGAACTATTAAAGACAATATTTCTTTTATGAATCCTGAAATTTCAGATGATCAGATAGAGGAAGCAGCCAAAAATACACAGATATATGATGAAATTATGCAGTTCCCGGGCGGTTTTGAAGCCAGAGTTGGCGAGAGAGGGTTAAGTCTTTCGGGCGGTCAGAGACAAAGACTTGCACTTGCGCGGGCAATTCTTCTCAAACCAAAGGTACTCATACTGGACGATGTTTTTTCCTCACTGGATCTTAAAACTGAAAGCCTTGTATTGAGAAATTTACGGACTCACATGAAAGGCACTACTCTTCTGGCAATATCAAGCAGAGTGCCTTCAATCAGCGGATTTGATTCGATAGCGGTGTTTGATGAAGGCAAGTTAGCTGAGCTCGGAACGCATCAGGAACTTATGTCTGAAAATGGAATATATCACGGACTTTATAAAATCCAGACGTTTGAATAAATACAGATGAAACAAATAGACAGAACTCAAGTCGTTAATTATTTTGCCTACGGATCAAACATGAACCCTGAGAGAATGAGGGAAAGGGGGATCGTATTCTATTCCAGACAGCGCTTGGTTCTTCCGGGATACAGCCTCAGGTTTAACAAGATTGTTTACACTCCCGATGCGGGCGCCGCAAATATAGTTCCGGATGAACAAGGTATTGTAGAGGGTGTTTTATACAAAATCACTTTACGCGGAATAATGAATTTAGATAAATTTGAGCATTATCCAACCCAGTATGACAGGGTGATTTTAGGAGCTCCGCATCAGGGTTCAGAATTGATAGAGATACATACATACATTGCTCATCCTGAAAAAACACGGGAGGGATTAAAACCCGCCCGCGATTATCTGGACCATGTCTTGGAGGCTGAAGATATACTTTCCGAGAACTATTTCAGGCAATTACTTATGGTTGAGACCCTGGACTGAAAGAAACTTAATGAGAACTTAATGCTCATTTGGTATACTCTAAATAAACTAATCAATACAGGGGTGAATGAGATGGCTGAGAAAGTAAGAAAACTTTACAGGTCTAGTGACGACAAGATGATAGCGGGAATTTGCGGGGGAATTGGCGAGATGACCTCTGTTGATCCTACAATGATTCGCCTGGGAGTAGTAGTTGTTGGATTAATAACTGCTGTTGTACCCATAGCTATAGCCTATATTATCGGCTGGATAATAATTCCTGAAGGAGCTCAGGACTAGTACGTAATTAGTTGCAGTAGTTTGTTTCCCGACTAAAAAATACTGAAAAGTAATCTCAAAAATTATTTATAAACCTAGGAGTCCACGTGAACTATCTGGAAGTTGCTGAAGAAACGGCGAGAGAGGCTGCAAAAGTTCTGTTAGAAAATCTGGGAAAGGTCAAAGAAATAGAGTTTAAAGCCAAAAACAGCCTCGTAACCGAAGTCGACAAGCTATCAGAAAAAATAATTATAAGTAATATTAAGAAAAATTTTCCAACCCACGATATTTTCGCTGAGGAATCGGGAAAGGATTTATCCGATTCTGATTATCTCTGGTTGATAGACCCTATTGACGGTACTACAAATTACGCGCACGCGTACCCTTTTTTTTCAATATCAATTGCGCTTGAGGTAAAAGGCGAGGTAATAGCTGGGCTGGTCTACGACCCTGTTAAAGACGAAATGTTCACTGCAGAGAAAGGTAAGGGCGCCTTTCTGAACGGTGAGCCAATAAGTGTTTCCAAGTCCGATGAAATCAATCATTCCCATTTATGCACGGGGTTTATGCACGAGGTTGAGTGGATGGTTGAGGCCAATATCAGACACTTCGGCAATTTTATAAGACGGGCGCGCGCCGTAAGGCGTGACGGCTCAGCGGCTCTTGACCTTTGCTACGTCGCTTGCGGAAGGTTTGACGGATTCTGGGAGCTTGGACTAAACCCCTGGGACACGGCTGCCGCTGTATTGATCGTAAAGGAAGCGGGCGGGCATTTATGTAAATTCAACGGAGATGCGTACAGTATTTATGATAAGGAAATACTGGCCACCAATTCCATTATCGATGAACAGATGATGGAGATTTTGTCTCTAAAAGAGTGATAACAAATTATATGAAGAAATATAGATTCACAATTATTTTAGTACTTCTATTGGGAATGACTTCCAATTTGCCGGCTCAGGATAACAAAGAATCCCGCTACTACTATGTGGGGAATATGGGCGATGAGCTATCTATTCAGATGGAACTGAGCGTAGAAGGGAGTTCAGTTAGGGGATCTTATTACAATGATAAAACCGGAGTTCCTATACCGCTGTTAGGGGAAATAAACGTTAAAGATTCCAAAATCAGCCTGAGTACAAAGAGCGGCAATAGAAAGTTTAACGGTGAATTCCCACCGATAAACAACGGTCTGGGGACTGTTATCGAAGGCATGTATACCGAGCAGGACGGTTTGGTTAAATTTCCCTTCAAGCTAACCAAAGTGGCCAATTATGAGTCTTTTCAGATTAAGCAGCTCGAAAAAGTCGAGACTGAATGGTCCTATCCCAAACTGATTTCAAAAAATGAAATAATCCAGAAGATATCCGCCAAACTTGGGGAGAGAATGAAACCTGAGATAGAGGAATTTCAGAAAATCGCCAAAGACGCGTTTATGGATGACCTGATTTCTGATGGATATGTGTTCCACTATAACTACTCGATAGAATATTATTCAGAAAAACTTGTCAGTTTTACAGGTCTGGTTTATTCCTATACAGGAGGGGCTCACGGTAATACCTATTTTGTATCCTCCAATTATCTGGTCAATGAAACGGACTCAAAACTCCTAAAACTGTCTGATTTATTTAAAAAGGACACCGACTATGTAAAAGTTCTTTCCGACCTGATAATAGCCGACCTTATAAAACAAAAAGCGGGATGGGTTGCCAACGGAGAAATTAAATCTATAAAGGAAGATGAGATCGGGCCTTTTGCGCTTTCTCCTAGGGGGATTCAGTTTGCATTCGCTCCTTATGCCGTAGGACCTTATTCAGATGGTGCGTTTTTTGTAACTATTTCATTTGATGACCTACACAATATTATTGACCAGAAAGGCCCGCTCAGTCAATTTATGAATTCCAATTTCTCTGAACCTAAAAAGTAATTACTATTCCTGAATACACTCGATTAAACGCTGAGGGTCGTTTCCGGTAAGCCTAGATGTATAATCTGATTACATATGCAATGTGAGGGTTTAATATGATTTCCACAAATCTTAAAGAGCTGATCCGTCCGGTTATCCTAGTTCAGAAAATTATTTGGTTCATAATCATATTTTCTATATTGCTTTACATAGTTTTACTCTATTTTCTTCTGGGCGGGACTATGGTTAACGTGGCGAGTGCGGGATACGGTTTAGAAGGACTGATATACATTCTTTCCGGTGCTTTAGCAGCCGGTTCCGCATACTACTATAGTTATTCAATTTCAGACAGGAAGCTCAGAAAGTTCGTGGCGCAGGATTTGGACATTGAGCAACTTGCAAAAGATCCAAGGACTTCAGAAGTAGACGATGAAAAACTGGACAAATTAAATTCCATTCCCAATGTGGAAGCAAAAATATATTCTCTTATGTTTGAGTTTCAAAAGAGTATAACAATATCACTTTTATTGTCTGAGCTTATAGTAATTTTTGGCTCGACGTTGTCTTTTTTGACCGGGGATTTTTCCAGAATAGTTCCTTTTGCAATAGTTTCTGTTATTTTGTGTATATGGATGTTTCCCAAGCCGCAGTCTTTAATTAAGAGGATATATAAATTATAAACTTTGGAGGATTAAATGACAGTCCCAAATAACACTGAAGCTGAGGTCATAATCGTAGGGGCAGGGCCAACCGGTCTCACAATGGCCTGTGAATTGGTAAGACATGGAATAACTCCGAGGATTATAGATAAGGCAATGGCGCCTTCGGATAAATCCAAGGCTTTTGCAATTCATCCGCGCACCTTGGAACTTCTTGAGAATATGGGCATTGTCGGCACTTTCCTGAGTCAGGGTAATGCTGTAAACGCATTTGATATGTATGACCGGGGAAAGCTGCTGGTTAATGCGGTTTTTGATAACATTGAAAGTAAATACCCGTTTGCGCTCATGATACCGCAAAGCCTGAGTGAAAAGATATTGGCTGAGCACTTAAATTCCCTCGGAGTTGAAGTTGAAAGGCAAACTGAGCTCACAAGAATCAAACAAACCACCCAGGATGTGGAAGTTACAATTAAGAATAAATTCGGGTCATCGGAGATGACTAGTTGTAAGTATCTGGTAGGTTGCGACGGAGCACATAGTACAACCAGGCATCAATTAAATCTAGATTTTAAAGGGGCGCCGTATCCGAATTACTGGCTTCTTGTAGATTGCGATATCGACTGGAAGTATCCAATGTTTCATTTGTCCATATTTATTCATCCTGATGGAGTAACAGCATTTTTCCCTTACAAGAGTGAGAGGGGAAGGCTGATGTTTGAGCTTAAAGATGCGCCTATAGATGAAGAAATGGCTCTTCCCGTAATGGACGATGTTTTGAAATTAATGGAAGAAAGGGGTATTGAATACAATTCAATTTCAAATCCTTACTGGATTGCGTATTTCAAACTGCACCACAGGATGGTTGATAAGTACCAGGTGGGAAGGGTTTTTATCGGCGGGGACGCGGCGCACATTCACAGTCCAATCGGAGGCCAGGGCATGAATACGGGAATGCAGGACGCCTACAACCTTGCATGGAAAATGGCGTTAGTCTTAAAAGGCAACTCCCCTGAATCATTGCTTAATAGTTATAATACGGAACGGCACAAAGTAGGGGAAGAGGTTGTAAACCTCACCGACACTGCTACTAAAATGGCAACGATACACAATCCTGTTCTGAGCGCCATACGAAATAAAATGATGGGCGTATTATCCAAAATCGATCCAGTTCAGCACAAGATAGTAAGCACTCTGACTCAGCTTGAGTACCACTACCGGGACAGTCCCATTGTCGATGAGAGATGGTTTGAATCTCACGAAGTTGAGGGATATGTCCCTCATGGACATGACCTTAGAGCGGGTGAGAGGTTTAAGGATTACGTTCTAAAGAGTGCGGATGGAAGTATAAAGACAGAACTCTACGGTCTATTGAGCGGCTCTGAGCATGAGCTTTTAATTTTCACCGGAGCCGAGCCTGAGGATATGGAGTTAATGGAGATTGCCAATATTGCCGAGTCTGTTAAGAAATACGGAAACCTGATAGAAACGCACCTGATAATTGGCTCAAAAAATATTTCAGACTGGCTTCCCAAGATACCATCAACCTGGATAGACCCGGATCACAGGATGCACAAAGATTTTGGTGCAGCAAAGGCAAGCCTCTATCTGATACGCCCAGACGGTTACATAGCATTCCGCAATCAGCCCGCAAGCGCGTCTGACCTTGATGAGTATCTGGTAACTATATTTAATTAGAGTATCTTCTTAAATCAGGACCATGGGCGGTTTGATAAATGACCAGAACAGGAAATGGATAATCCTTGTGGTTGGGAGCCTTGCTTTTGGGCTCATCATGCTTGATGAAACGGTTGTAGCCGTTTCACTTCCAACAATGCAGCGTGATCTTTCCATGAGTGTTCTGGAGTCTCACTGGGTTATCAACGCGTATCTTTTGGTAATTGCCGGTTTCATTGCCGTGGGCGGCAAGCTGGGAGATATCGTAGGATACAAGAACCTTTTTATAACGGGAGTTTTCGTATTTGGTATATTCTCTCTAGCTGCTGGTTTTTCTCAGAATTCGTCATGGATATTGATAACAAGGGCGTTACAGGGTTTAGGGGCAGCTGTCATTTTCCCTGCGTCCATGGCTTTGCTAGCTGTTAGTTTCCCGCCTCAACAAAGAGGTATGGCAATGGGAATATACGGCGCGCTTGGTTCAATTTGTAGCGCGTCCGGACCACTGATCGGTGGATATCTTACAAATGATATCTCGTGGCGCTGGATATTCTGGATTAATTTTCCTATAGTTTCATTAATAGTGATTTTCTTCTGGCTTTCCTGGCGGGAGCCAGTCCTGGATACATCCAGGCCGCGTATCGATTACCCTGGACTGGCAACGCTTGTCATAGGCATAAGTTCTCTGGTGCTGGCAATAATGCAGGGTCCTGATTGGGGATGGACCTCAGGTGTGGTTATAGGGAGTTTAATTCTGGCAGCTATTTCACTAACAATTTTTTTGATAACAGAATTGAAAGTTAGAGAACCGCTTATAGAAATCGGCCTTTTTAGTAACGGAACATTCTCTTCTTCAAACCTGGTCATTTTTACCGGGCAATATACAAAAATTGCCGTAATAGTTTTCGGCGCTCTATATTTGCAGGAGGTGCTTAAAATGGATCCGCTGAGAGCGGGTCTAGCGCTGTTGCCTGCAATGGCTCCAATCCCGATAATGGCTGTGCTTGCGGGCAATGCTACGGATAAATATGGGCCGAGAAATCCTGCATTGATAGGACTCGTACTAGCTGTGGTTGCTTTGATTTTCATGGGACTCACTGTTGGCACTGACCGTTACCTCTATCTGGTACCGACACTGTTACTTTGGGGGATTTCAGTTTCATGGATGTTTGCACCGGCGTTTGTTGCGGTTATGAACTCTGTCCCGATAGAGAAGCAGGGGCAGACAAGTGGGATTGTGCTTACTGCTCAAATATTCGGCGCTACTATAGGGCTGTCCGTACTTAGCGTTCTTTTAAGAGAGATTCATACTTACAAAATAGTTTTTGTCTCAACAGGATTGTTTACAGCAGTGATCCTCATTCTTTCCTGGTTGCTTCTTGAAAGGAAGAGCGGATCGGAATTAAAAAAAATAGATAAGAGGGCTGTTAGGTAATTTTAGTTCTTTTACTCTTTATCTTTGAGAATTATATCGGGTAGAATTTCCTTGATTGAATTTAGAAGAAACTCGCGCTCGTAAACTTCATTATCAATAACTTTTCCGTTCCAGACTATTATATCAAGATCTATGGTTCTAGGGCCGTTTTTATTTTCAGTTTTAGTTCTGCCGAGTTTTTGTTCAAGAGTTTTAAGCCAGTATTTTAATTCCGACAAACCCATTTCGGTTTCAATCAGTAATGCACCGTTTAAAAAGTTGTCCTGGTTTTTATAACCTATGGGTTCGGTTTCAATGAAGGAAGATATTTTTATTAGATTATGATTCGCACTTATAGTCTGCTCAGCTATCTTTATGTTTTTAACCGGATCAATATTTGACCCGACACCGATTACAACTTCGTTTAGTTTCATTTGTTCATTTTTCAACGCTGGTCAGTTTGAGTTACAGATACTGTGTCGGTAAAACGGAGCGCGCCGGGTTTATCCACCCTAACGCTTGCTTTCTGTACTTTATCGTTTCTCATGACTATTTTCATAGCATCACCTGCTATTCTCTCAATCAAATTGAATTCCTGACCTTCAACCATCTCAATTATTTCTTTTGTGATAGTTTTATAATCGATTGTGTCATCAATACTGTCTGTTTCTATAGCTTTTGTACCGTCAAATTCTATTTCGATATTAATTATTACATCCTGCTTTTTTTCTTTTTCCCAGTCGTAAATGCCGACAATTGTTCTTAGCTTCAAGTTCTCAATTTTTATAATCATCATATCACCCTATAAAAGATGCTGTCCTCCGTCTACAAAAAGACATTGTCCGGTGACAAAGTCATTATCGAGAATATAGTTTACAGCATTTATAATATAATCCGGATTTCCGGCCTTTTTCAGCGGTGTGTTCTCTGCAATCTTTTCGAGATAGCTCATGTCTTTATCAGGAGGCGGCAGGATAGGACCCGGACAGATTCCGTTTACCCTGATTCTAGGCCCGAGTTCCTTTGCAGCCATCAACGTAAAATCTCCAAGTGATTTTTTTGTTAAGTTGTAGCTAAAATGCGCTGTTTCAATAAAGTTAATCCTCATGTCTAGCATATTTATTATAAGCTCCGAGCTATCCCTGAGGCTAAAATCCTGAGAAAGAAAGAAAGGGGCTTTGAAGTTTACTGTGAAATCCCTGTCAAAAATCTCTTCTGTGACCTGGTTAAAACCTACATCTTCAAATATTGACGCGCTGTTTACCAGAATTGCACAGTTGGGAAATACTTCGAACACATTTGGAATCAGAGTTCGAACCTGCTTGATGTCGGATAGATTTGCCTGAAATATTTCGGAGCGCTGTCCTTTATCCCTAATTAATTCTGAAGTCTCTTTTGCTTCCCTATCGGAGTGGTTGTAGTGAACCGCTATGTCATAGCCTCTATCAGCCAGTGATAAGGCTATGGCTTTTCCCAACCTCTTTCCCCCTCCTGTTATTAGCGCCGCTTTACTCATAGTCTATTAAAGTTGATTATAGCATCTGAATATTATTTAACTAATGACCCGATACTAGTTTGAGGCCCAATATGCCCACGATTATGAATCCTACAAAAACGAATCTAAGTGTAACTGCCGGTTCTCCTAGCAGTATAATGCCAAGCGCGAATGTACCTACAGCGCCGATTCCCGTCCATACGGCATACGCAGTTCCTACAGGTATATATCTCTGGGCGAGAAACAAAAAGAACCCGCTAAGGAGTATGCTGACTATTGCGAGCGCTGCATAACCATAATGTATGCCTTTGTCAGTCGATGCGAATTTTAGACCCATAGGCCAACCCCATTCCATAATTCCGGCAATCAGCAGATAAATCCAGGGCATTTGTTATCTCCTCCTTGAAGTTGAAGTCCGTTTATAATGTAACCAAGTTGTGTTTCGTTTCTATATTTCTCCTCAGGTACGTTTTAAAAAAATTGATAACCGATAAATATATACAAGTACTTTATTTCTTGCTTGGTATTGGTGTACAATAAAATTATTCAAAATAGACCGAAAAAAGGGAACCCTCAAATGGCAAGAAGAACCACAAGAAGTTCTCAAAATAAAATACTTGGTATTGATATCGGAGGAACGGGCATTAAAGCTGCCCCTGTAGATATCAAGAAAGGAGTGTTGATAGAAGACCGGTGTCGACTGGAGACACCTCATCCCGCCAAACCAAGAGCCATGCTAGAAGTCATCGGCGAGCTCATAGAGCACTGGGAATGGGAGGGAAAAATAGGATGCGGATTCCCTGGTGTATTAAAACATGGAGTTGTGCATACTGCGGCCAATCTGTCAAAGCAGTGGATAGGAATTAATATAAAGGAGCAAATAGAAAAAATTTCGTTCTGTGATGTCACTGTAATAAACGATGCCGACAGCGCGGGGCTTGCAGAAATGAAGTTCGGCGCCGGCAAAGAATACAATAAGCACGGAGGTGGGGTTGTTATAATGGTCACATTGGGAACAGGAATCGGTACCGCGGTTTTTGTTGACGGACATCTTGTTCACAATACGGAACTCGGCCATATTGAAATTGACGGGAAGGACGCCGAATCGCGGGCTGCGGCAAGCGTTAGAGAAAGAAAGAAGCTTAGCTGGAAAAAATGGGGCAAAAGAGTTAACAAATATTTACAAACAATGGAAATGCTGTTTTCGCCGGACCTGTTGATCATAGGCGGTGGAGTGAGCAAAAAACCTGAGAAATTCTTTCCATATTTTGAACTTAAAACAAAAATTGTCCCTGCTGAAATGAACAATAATGCGGGTATTGTAGGGGCGGCATTGTCCATAGAGCTCTAATGTGACGGATTTTCTTGAAAAACTAATCTTGATATGTGATAATCCACAAAGGGTATAATTTTCATCAGGCGGAGAGATCGGGAATTAAAAGGTGAGGTAATTATACTTGTCCTGCACACAAATTCTTGGGATGATAGACCTAGATAGATATATTTATACTCTAGTTGCAAAACACATAAATATTTTCAAGCTCAACTTTACATTGATTTTCCAAAATAGTGTCAAAAAATATAAAATTTCGGGTTGTTTGAAAATTCGGAAGTTCTATCAATTAGTTGCACAGGGGTTAATATGTATATTTTAATGCTGCAAAAGATTGGGTCATTTTTAGAAACTTAGCTCAGAACTGAATAAGGGGATCATAAAAATTTAAGGAGACAGGTAATGTCATCAAAGCCCAAAAAAAAGAAAGAAAAACTCGAACAACTTATTATTAATACTATCAGAACGCTATCAATGGATGCAGTTCAGAAAGCAAATTCCGGACACCCGGGAACACCAATGTCCATGGCGCCTGTCGCATACACAATCTGGAATAATTTTATGAATTTCAATCCGCAAAATCCCGATTGGCCGAACAGAGACCGGTTTGTTCTATCAGCAGGTCACGCTTCGATGCTATTATACAGCCTTCTTCATCTTACAGGCTATGATATTTCTTTAAATGATATTAAAACTTTCAGACAGCTTCACAGTAAATGCGCCGGGCACCCTGAATACGGGCTTGCTCCGGGAATCGAATGCACAACAGGTCCTTTGGGACAAGGTTACGCCACATCTGTTGGAATGGCGATTGCGGAGAAGTGGCTGGCTACTTATTTCAATCGTCCCGGACACGAAATAATAAACTACAATGTTTTTTCAATCGGCGGTGACGGCTGCATGATGGAAGGTATCTCAAGTGAAGCGGCTTCTCTTGCAGGGCACCTTGGACTGGACAACTTAATCTGGATCTATGATAACAACCACATTACAATCGAAGGTCACACAGCGCTTGCTTTCAGCGAGGACGTGGCCGCTAGGTTTATGGGCTACAACTGGCACGTTCAGCGTGTTGGTGACGCTAATGACCGGGAATTATTGGAAGAAGCACTTCACAGAGCAGAGAGCGAAAAAGGACAGCCTTCTCTAATAATTGTAGACAGCCATATAGGCTACGGAAGTCCCAATAAACAGGACACATCAGCCGCTCACGGCGAGCCGCTGGGCGAGGATGAAATCAGAAAAACAAAAATCAACTACGGATGGCCGCCGGACAAAAAATTCTATGTTCCCGACGAAGTCAGAGACTATAGAAAGAGTATGCTTAAAAGAGGCAAGAATGACGAGGATGAGTGGAATGAGAAATTTGATAAATACGCGTTTGAATATCCCGATCTGGCCAAAGAGTTTCAAATGATGGAAGACAGGGGAATGCCCGAAGGCTGGGAGAAATGCCTTCCGACATTTCCTGCCGATCCAAACGGTCCTGCTACTAGAAGCTCAAATGGCAAAGTCCTAAACGCTATCGGTGCAGATATTCCCTGGCTTCTCGGAGGCGCGGGAGATGTTGGACCTTCAACCAAAACCTATCTTGATAATACTGCCAGTTTTGAAAAAGATGTATACAGCGGTAGAAATTTTCACTTCGGTATTAGAGAGAACGCAATGGCCGCGGTTACCAACGGCATGGTGTTAAGTAAACTAAGGGCTTATGCAGCCTGTTACTTTGTTTTCTCAGATTATATGAGAGCCCCTCTAAGGCTTTCATGCTTAATGCAGATTCCTGTTATCTACATTTTCACCCACGACAGTATAGGCTTGGGAGAAGACGGACCTACCCATCAGCCGATAGAACACTTGGCCTCCCTAAGGGCGATACCTAACTTAGATGTTATAAGACCGGCCGACGCAAACGAGCTGAGCATGTTGTGGAAGCATATAATGCAAGTAAAAGACCATCCTGTAGCGCTTATTCTTACCCGGCAGAATGTTCCAACATTTGACCGTGATAAGTATGAATCAGCGGAAGGCGCTTTAAGGGGAGCCTATGTATTGGCAGACAGTGGCGGAACTCCTGATGTCATATTAATTGGAACAGGCTCTGAGGTTCAGTTGTGTCTGGGCGCTTATGAGAAGTTAAAAAAAGAGGGAGTTAAAGTTCGTGTTGTAAGCATGCCTTGCTGGTCTATTTATGAGCAGCAGGGGCCTGAGTACTGGGAAGAGGTAATGCCTTCATCAGTTATGGCTAGGGTCTCTGTTGAGGCGGGTTCTACCTTTGGCTGGCGCAGATATGTAGGGCGTCATGACCAGGGTGGCGTGATAGGGGTAGGCACATTTGGCGAATCAGCTCCGGTAAAAGATCTATGGCCTGAGTTTGGATTCACAGTTGAGCACATTGTTGATAAAGCCCATGATATTTTAAAAATGAACGGGAAGAAATCCAAAAAAAAATAAACGGAATATGCTATTAACAATACAAATAAGTACAGGAGAATATCATGTCTAAAATTACGGAACTAACCGAATTGGGACAATCTATTTGGTACGATTATATAAGGCGTTCTTTTTTAACAAAAGGGGAGCTTAAAGCTTTAATTGACGAAGGGCTCAGAGGAGAAACTTCAAACCCATCTATTTTAGAAAAAGCTATTGCCGGAAGTTCCGATTATGACGAAGACCTAAAAGCTCTTGTTGAAGAAGACAAATCTGTTGATGAAATTTATGAAGCGCTTGCGCTAAAAGACATCGCTATGGCTGCTGATGAATTCAGGCCACTATACGAAGAAACAGAAGGCAGAGATGGTTTTATAAGTCTTGAAGTAAGCCCTACTTTGGCGAATAAAACAAAACAGACAATTAGAGATGCCAAAAGATATTTTGTCGCGCTTGGCAGGCCTAATGTAATGATTAAGGTTCCCGCCACAAAGGCCGGTATTCCTGCAATCACAGAGCTTATCGGATCCGGAATCAATGTAAATGTCACTCTTATGTTTAGCCTCGACCAGTATAAAGCTGTGGCGGAGGCTTATATAAAAGGCCTTGAAAAACTGGCGGCAGAAGGCCCTTCAGTTTTTAAGGGACACAAGGTTGATAAAGTTGCCTCTGTTGCGTCATTTTTCGTGAGCAGGGTAGATACGGCGGTGGATGCGGAGCTTGAAAAAATAGGGAACAAGGATCTGCAAGGCAAAATTGCTATTGCTAATTCCAAGATAACATACGAAGAATACAGAAAGGTTTTTAAAGGTCCGAGATGGAATAAACTTAAAAAATTAGGCGCTAGGCCCCAAAGAGTTCTCTGGGCCAGCACCAGCACCAAAAATCCAGCTTATCCCGATACTCTATATGTTGACGAACTTATCGGACCAAACACTGTTAACACAGTGCCTCCGGCTACATATAAGAATTTCCGTGACCACGGCACCCCAAAGACAACCCTTACCAAGGGTATGAAGCAGGCGCACGCCGATCTGGCCAAGTTGAAAAGACTGGGGATTAAGCTGGACGATGTTACTGATTTTCTGCTCAAAGACGGAGTCAAAAAATTTGCGGCTTCCTTTAAAACTTTAATGCATAGCATTGCTGATAAAAAGGAGCAGATTGTACAGGGAAAAAAGCCCTATACGGCTAGTCTGGGCAAGTATCAGGCAGCCGTAGATAAGGCTCTGGAAAATATAAGCGAAAATAATATAATCGAGAAGATCTGGAATTTTGACTATCTCGTCTGGGAAAAGAAACCGACAGAAATAAGTAATCGGCTCGGCTGGCTACATATACCCGAAGTCATGGCAGACGCCCTCCCGGGCATAAATGCTGTAGTAGATCAGGTGCGAAAAGAAGGCTATAAAAATGCGCTCCTTTTAGGAATGGGAGGGTCAAGCCTGGCAGTTGAAGTCATCCGTGAGACTTACGGCGTCAAAAAGGGTTACCTAGATGTTGCCGTTTTGGACAGTACTGACCCGGGCATGATTCTTGAATTTAGAAGAAGCCTCGATATGAAGAAAACCCTCTTCATTGTTTCTACCAAATCGGGAGGTACTGCTGAAACTCTTTCCTATATGAAATATTTTTATAACGAGACACTCGCAGAGGTCGGCAAAAAACAGGTAGGAAAGCACTTTGTTGCAATTACCGATCCTGGCAGCAACTTAGAGAATATTGCCCAGGAGTTGAAATTTAGAACAACGTTCTTAAATGATCCTAACATTGGCGGACGTTATTCTGCACTGTCTTTTGTTGGAATTCCTCCCGCAGCTTTTCAGGGCGTGGACGTTCCACTTCTTTTAGAGCGCGCAATAACAATGCTACATAATAATGAAAGCTGTAATGAAGGAGATCATTCCGGCGCCTGGCTCGGAGCAATTATGGGAGAGCTAACTATAGCAGGGCACGACAAGGTTACACTGATAACCTCGCCTCCAATTCAAGGATTTGGCGCATGGGCTGAGCAGTTAATTGCCGAAAGCACCGGAAAGAGTGGCAAAGGAATATTGCCAGTTGACCGTGAGCCCATAGGACCTCCGGAGAACTACGCAAACGACAGGCTGTTCGTGTATCTCCGCCTTGCGGGAGATAGTACATATGACAGGAAGGTGAAAGCGCTTGAAGAACACGGACATCCGGTTGTAAAGATAAATTTAGAAGACATATACGATCTCGGAGGAGAGTTCTTCCGTTGGGAGTTTGCAATAGCGATTGCCGGAATGATAATTGGAATTCATCCGTTTAATCAGCCAAATGTAGAGGCCGCTAAAGTGCTGGCTCGCAAGATGATTGCTCAATACCAGGAAAAGGGAAAACTTCCTTATGTAAAACCTACACTAACTGATAAAGGCATAACGGTTTATTCTGGATTTAAGGCCAAAGGTGTGGATGACGCGCTTAAGAAATTCCTTGCACTCGCCAAAAAAGGCAGAAATGGCGGTAAGGGGAGAAGCTACGTTACGCTACAGGCTTATGTTAAACCCGATAACGAGACTTATGAAGCAATGCAGAAAATGCGTAAAAAAATTCAGTCTAAATACCGTTTGGCTACAACATCAGGGTTTGGGCCGAGATTCTTGCATTCAACGGGACAGCTTCATAAGGGGGACGCAGGAAACGGACTCTTTATACAGTTTACATCAAAGATGCTAGAAGACGCTCCCATACCGGATGAGCCGGGAAAGAAGGCCTCGTCAATGAGTTTTGGAGTTTTAAAAAACGCACAGGCACTGGGTGACCGTAGAGCACTTCTCAACAATAAAAGAAATGTGATAACTTTCCACTTGGGTGTAGATGTTGTAAAAGATATTAATAAATTGACAAGAAGCATATAGAAACTCGGACAATTGATAAAAGCCATAATATTTGATCTCGACGGCACTCTGGTGCAGACAGAAGTTTTAAAGGCGGAGTCTTATGCTAAAGCCGCTGTTGAGTTGAACCCTTCTTTATCTGAAGAAGAAGTGGTAGAAGGATTTAAGGAATTTGTAGGTCTGTCGAGAAAAGAAGTTGCGAAAGGGTTACTTAAAAAATTTGATTTAATTGATGCAGCTACCGCTAGAATAAAAGAGTTTGATGTGGCAAAGCCGTGGCAGGCTTATATTGATATCCGACTAGGTATCTATTATAAGATGGTTTCCGATCCAGAGATTATAAAAGAACATTTGTGTCTCGATAATTTGGCACTCTTGAAATGGGCCAAGAGCGAAGGTTACCCAACCGGACTCGGGACCATGTCACATAGGCAAGAGGCATATAAGGTCTTAGATGTGTTAGGCATCAGAAGTGAATTTGATGTTATCAATACAATTCAAGACGTAGAGCATGGAAAACCAGACCCTGAAATCTATAACCTTATTGCAGAAGAACTCAGGGTTGAACACTCAGAGGCAATTGCCGTTGAGGATTCCTATTCAGGTGTAAAAGCTGCCCTTACCGCTCAAATTAGCTGTGTCGCGGTGCCGTCTGATTTTACAAGAGCAGCTGTTCATAAGATTCCTTCTGCCGATAATTATGTTGTTGTTGATAATCAGTCGGAACTACTAGATACTGTTAAAGAATTTATCTCAAAACTAAACTCAGAAGGGGAGAAAGTTAATTGAGCCACGGCGCATCAAATAACGGAGTCAGCCTTCAGAACAGGCTTAAAAAGGAAGCGGGGGTAAGCGCTGTGGATTTTGTAGAGTCCGGAATGGTGCTTGGACTCGGTACAGGAAGCACCACACGTTTTGCGCTCGAAGAACTGGGCAAGCGGCTCAAAGAAGGAAGGCTCAAAGATATTGTCGGAATATGCAGCTCAATACAAACAGAAAACAGAGCGAAAGAGCTGGGCATCCCTATAATAACATTTGATGAAAAGCAGGAGCTTGACCTTACAATTGACGGTGCTGATGAAGTTGACCCTCAGCTCAATTTAATTAAAGGCGGTGGGGGAGCGCTCCTTAGAGAAAAAGTGCTGGCTCAATCAAGTAAAAGAAATATTATGATAGTTGATGAAAGCAAGCTCTCACCCAAACTGGGAACTCACTTTGCCGTACCTATAGAGGTAATACCTTTTGCATGGATGCCGGTTTCGGTATTTTTAAAATCTCTTGGCGGAGATTCGGTCTTGAGAAAAAAAGATGACGGCGAGATCTACACCACTGATCAAAACAATTACATACTGGATTCAAACTTTGGCCCTATATCGGATCTGCAAGGGTTGGCGCAAAAGCTTGGTCAAAAGGCCGGAATTGCCGAGTTTGGCTTATTCCTTGGCACGGCTAGTGAGGTGATAGTGGCGACTTCAAACGGTATCAGATATATGAAAAGAAACGATTCTTAAATTTAGGACGTGTATATGATAGAAATAGAACCTTCGATATTATCTGCAGATTTTACAAAACTGGGCGAAGCTGTAATTGAAGCTCAGAATGCAGGCGTTAAAGGTATACAGATCGATGTTATGGACGGGCGCTTTGTGCCGAATATCAATTTCGGCCCGGGTGTGGTTTCCGCAATAAGACCTATTACAAAAATGTTTTTGGATGTTCATTTAATGATAGTTGAGCCTGAGAAATATATAGAGGATTTTGTAAAAGCGGGCGCAGACCAGATAATAGTACATCAGGAAACATGCCCACACCTGCACCGTACACTTCAGTCAATCAGGGAATATGGCATTAAATCGGGAGTCACGCTGAATCCGGCAACCCCTCCCGATATGATTAAGGATGTTCTTGAGCTTTCAGATTTTGTACAGGTCATGGGAGTGAATCCAGGATTTGGCGGACAAAAGTTCATTTACAGCCAGCTTGATAAAATACGAACAATTAAATCCATGCTCAAAGAGCGGGATCTTGATGTCCCCATCGGAGTTGACGGAGGGGTCGGAATTGAAACAGCGCCTCTGATTGTAGAGGCGGGAGCTAATATACTCATTGCAGGATCCAGCGTTTACAACACCAAGGCTACAGTTAAAGAAAATGTTTATGCATTACTTAAGAGTGTGCAGTAATTTTAATTTAGTGATATGATATGAACTAGGGTTGATTTTTTAAAAACACAAATAACTTTTTAAGGAGGGCAGTATGAAAATTGGAATGATTGGTCTTGGAAAAATGGGGGGCAACATGACTGAGCGCCTGCTCCGCGACAAGCATGAAGTGGTTGTTTACAACCTTACACAGGGCCCTATAGATGAAGCGGCAAAGAAGGGCGCCATCCCTGCTAAATCAGTTGCAGATTTGGTAAAAAAACTGCCTAAGCCTAAAGTAGTATGGCTCATGGTTCCTTCAGGAAAACCGGTTGATCAAAATATCAGAGAGCTTAAAAAGTATCTAAAGAAAAATGACGTTATTATTGATGGCGGAAATTCCGAATGGCAAGACTCTCAAAAAAGAGCTAAATCACTTAAATCAAGCGGTATAAAGTTTATCGACTGTGGAGTAAGCGGCGGAGTATGGGGACTAAAAGAAGGTTACTGCCTGATGTACGGCGGGGATAAAAAAACCTGTGACTACGCTGAGCCGATCTTCAAAACCCTTGCCCCTAAAAACGGATATTTATACTGCGGGCCAGAAGGCTCTGGCCACTACGTTAAAATGGTGCATAACGGGATTGAATACGGAATGCTCCAGGCATATGCGGAGGGCTACGCTGTACTTAACAGCTCTGAATTTGATCTGGATCTTCGCGCAATCAGCAAAGTCTGGCAGTACGGCAGTGTTATCCGCTCTTGGATTCTAGAGCTTGCCGAGAGAGTATTCAAAGCCGATCCGACACTCGATGATCTTGACCCTTATGTTTGGGACAGCGGGGAAGGACGCTGGACAGTTGAAGCTGCAATACATCAAAATGTTCCGGCTCCGATTATCACAGCTTCTCTTCTTGCAAGGATTGCATCAAGGGATACCGATTCTTTCTCAATGAAGACAATTGCGGCATTAAGGAATCAGTTTGGCGGGCATGCTGTTAAGAAGAAAGCCGACGATTAACAAGTAGTTTAAACTTTAGACATTAAGAGAGGTGTTTAAATGGCACAAGAGAACAATTGTATAATTGTTATTTTCGGAGCATCTGGGGATTTAACTAAGAGAAAGCTGATGCCTGCTATATATGCCCTGTACCGTCAGGGATTGATGCCAAAAAATTTCGCGATTCTAGGCACAAGCAGGTCTCAGTATTCGGACGAAGACTTCCGAAAGAAAATCATCGGAGACATTAAGACCTATGCCAAATTAAAAAGAGCCGAGCAAAAAAAACTTGTACCCTTTTCAAAACACCTCTATTACCAAGCGCTTGATGCTACTGATCTCTTTCACTACGATAATCTTAAGGTGAAATTGTCAGAGATTGATAAAAAGCTCAAGATTGGCGGTAACTATATTTACTATCTTTCAACCTCGCCCAGCCTCTATACATCAATTGCCAAGAATCTTGGCAAAAAAGGTTTACAGGTTGAGGGTAAAAACTCTTCATGGAGAAGAATAATAGTAGAAAAACCGTTTGGCAGAGATCTCAAGTCTGCAAAGGTGCTGAACCGTGACCTTCAAAGCATTTTCGTTGAAGACCAGATCTACAGGATCGACCACTATCTCGGCAAAGAAACGGTACAGGATATTTTTGCCCTGAGATTTGCTAACGGAATATTCGAGCCGCTCTGGAACCGTAATTACGTGAGCCACATTGAAATCACAGCGGCCGAATCAATAGGAGTAGAGGAGCGAGGCGGATATTACGACCACTATGGAGCCATGAGGGATATGGTACAAAACCATTTGCTTCAGGTGCTTGGTACTATCACAATAGAACCTCCTTCATTTTTCAACGCTACGGACGTAAGAAACGAGAGTGTAAAAGTATTTGAGTCGCTGAGGCCTATAAAAACCAGTCAAGTAAAAAAATATGCTGTCCAGGGACAGTATATTGCTTCAAAAATCAAAGGCCAGGAAGTGCTGGGTTACAGACAGGAGAAAAATGTTTTGCCTGATTCCCGTACAGCTACATTTGTCGCCTTAAAATTATATATCGACAACTGGCGCTGGGGGGATGTTCCCTTTTATATAAGGACCGGGAAATATCTTCCTACAAGAGTTACTGAAGTTGTAGTCCACTTTAAACGTACTCCTCATCACTTGTTTACAAAGAGCGAGCTATGCGAAGCAATGCCTAACCAGCTTATTATCAGAATCCAGCCGGACGAGGGAATACTACTTAAACTAGGTATGAAAAAGCCCGGAGCCGGATTCGACATCAAAGAAGTCAATATGGACTTTCACTATTCAGAGCTTGCCGATGCATACATTCCCGAGGCTTACGAGCGTCTAATACTGGACTGTATACTTGGAGATGCTACACACTATGCCAGAGCCGATGCTGTGGAGGCTTGCTGGAAGTTTGTTGATCCAATACTTAAAGCATGGGAGAGAAATGATAAGATAAAGATGTACGGATACCCCGCGGGAACATGGGGGCCGCCTGAGGCGAGCAAACTGTTTGACAATCCCGGAGAGGACTGGCGTTATCCTTGCAAAAATTTGGCCCATGACGGTGAATACTGTGAGCTTTGATACTGATGAGGATATGGAAAAAGAATATTATGTTTTTGAAAATATCTCAGAACTCGCAGAGCAGCTGGCTTTGGACTTCAATAATGCAGTTGCGGAGAAAGCTTCTTCTGGTGAGAAAATAACTATTGCGCTATCCGGTGGGCACACTCCCAAGGCGTTTTTTGAGGTTCTGGCTCAACCGCCTTACAAAGAAGATATACCCTGGAAAAATGTGATTATCTTTTGGGGCGATGAAAGGTGTGTTCCGCCTGATAATGATGAAAGCAACTACAATATGACCAATCTATCACTGCTTTCACATATAGATATTCCCGCTAAGAATGTGCACAGGGTTTTAGGCGAAGACCCGCCTACAAACGAGGCGCTAAGGTATGCAAAAGTGATTGAGGAGAATGTTACGTCTGAGAAAGGCTTTCCACAGTTCGACTGGATATTTCTTGGAATGGGAGACGATGGCCATACCGCTTCTCTTTTTCCCGGCTCTTCGAACTTAACGGAAAACAAAAAGATCTGCGTTGTTGCTGAGCACCCTAAAAACGGTCAGAAAAGGGTTAGCATTACTTTGCCCGTAATAAACAATGCAAAGAGGGTTTCTTTCCTGGTAGCGGGCGCGGCAAAAGAATCTGTGTTTAAAGAAATTCTCAATAAAGGCTCTGATCCTCTTCCTTACCCTGCCTCAAAAGTCGAACCTGAAGACGGTATTCTCGAATGGTATCTCGATAAAGCCGCAGCACCAGAACTCTAATCACGTACTCTTAATCTAGGACTGCTCAAATATCTTGGCGAAATTTCTTGCTTTCCTGTTTTTCCAATTACCGGTCTGGTATGCATTGGCAATAATCAATGGAAGTACAGTAGTCGCTTCTGCATACACCATCTGCTCGTGTATGGTGCTAACCTTGCCCCATGAAGAAGCCTCTTTCAAAGTCGAAGAGCTGCACGCCCCGTCTCTGACATCGGCTACAGTGATCTGCACTGCATATTTGTGAACCGGCACATCTTTTCCAAGAACTTCAGCTGCTACAACAGTATCCTGTGCAAAGTTTTTGGGTACTCCACCGCCAATCATAAACAATCCGGAATCTCTGGAAGACATTTTAATCTTTGTAAGCTCCAAGAAATCTTTCGCGCTGTCGATTGATACATGCGAATCTGGGTTGTGCCACTGATGATAAACAAGTCCGAACCCGGCTGAAGAATCAGTGAATGCAGGGCAGAATATGGGAACATTATTCTCATAAGCCGCCTGGACAAGGGAGTTCTTCTTACTTGCGTTTTTAGTAAGCCACTTTCCCATCTCGTAAATGAATTCTCTCGATGAATAGGCGCGGTGCTCTAGTGAGTCCGCTATCTTTGCGATTGTTCTGTCGCACTCCTGGAGCTCGTCTTCGTTTATGAATGTGTCGTAAATGCGGTCAATGTAGAGTGACCTGAGTGTGCCATCATCGATAAACGGTGTGCCTTTATAGTGTTTAAATCCCAGAGCTTCAAAAAAATCCATATCTACAATTGACGCACCTGTTGCTACGATCACGTCTACCATATTGTGTTTGACCATATCAACATACACCTGCATGCAGCCGCCTGCCGATGTGGAGCCTGAAAGAGTGAGCCACACCGAGGCGTTTTTATCCTTCAGGTTCATATTTAAAATGTCCGCTGCCCTTGCGGTATCTCTGGATGAAAAAGACATATTACGGTAAGCGTCAATAATAGTCCTGCCGTCAATCTTTTTAATATCTATGTGTTTTACAGAGTCTTTCAACAGACTTTTTTTGGTAATTTTCGACATTTAAGGAATTCTCCTCTACTGTTTCGGGTTGAAGAGCTTGCATGGCAATTGAACTCATTATCGCGCCCGCAACAGCAATGTTTTTCTTCCGCGAATTCCTTTGTTTCAAGTTCTAGCGGGTGGTAAGTTGATATTTTAAAACTGTTTTTTATGATGTCAATAGTTATTCTGGCTGCTGCTGGGTGATGCAGTGGATTGCTCCTCCGCCGTAGATAATGTCACTGCAATCAATGCCAATAATTTCTCGTTCCGGGAAGCAGCTTTGTAGAATTTCAAGAGCTTCCTGATCATTCTTATCATTGAATGTGGGTGCCAGAACCGCTTTGTTCCCTATATAAAAATTCGTATAGGATACAGGAGCTTTCTTTCCGTCTTCGTAGTACATATGAGGCATGGGAAGTTTGATTATCTCAAGCCTGTTGTTATTGTTAACAGATTCCTTGGAGAGCAGTTCAAAGTTTTTCTTAAGTATTTCGTAATTCTCGTCATCAGGGTTTTCTTCCTGGGCGCAGACAATTTGATTTTCAGAAACAAAACGCGCAAGCTCGTCTATATGTCCGTCGGTATGATCATTAATAAGCCCTTCTTTTAGCCATATTGTTTTTGATATACCCAAATAGTTATCCAGATATTGCTCTATTTCCTCTTTCGACATTCCAGGGTTTCTATTCTTGTTGAGCAGACATTGCTCGGTCGTTAAACATACACCTTCGCCATTTACTTCAACGGCGCCTCCTTCAAGTATTAAATCGGTTTTAACCAGAGGTATTTTTTTCCAATCACTAACCTTCTTTGGAATTTCACCGTCTGTCAGAAGCTCTGGAAATTTATTTCCCCACGCATTGAATTCCCATTTGATTGCAGCTAATTCTCCCGAGGTTTTTTTGACGAAAATAGGGCCGGTATCCCTGAGCCATATATCGGCATATTCGGTTATGTGAAAGTTTATGTCTGAAGGGTCCGTGTCTGCACTCTGTATAATCTCGGATGCCCTGCGCTTCATATCCTCATTTAGAACCAGGAGCTCGATCTGTTCGCCATCCTGTAGTGCACAAATCATTTGAGCCACTGCCGCCTCAACTTTTTCCACCCTGTTAGGAAAAGTCTCTTCGTCATAGGGCCAAGCAAGCCATGTGGTTCTATGCGGAGCCCACTCGGCGGGCATTTGATATTTCTCTTTGTGAATGCTCATTAAGATTTTTTCTTATTGGGAGCGGAGATTTTGCTATATGTTTCGGGCCTCCGATTATCCAAAAATCCCCAGCCGTCGGCATAAAAGCGGTTCTTTTCAAGGTCAAGCTCCGTTACTACTATTTCCTGTCGGGAAGAGGATGCGCGTTTAAGTATTTTCCCAAAAGGGTCTGAAACGAAAGACTGTCCCCAGAAGTTGGTATTCCCCTCTTCACCCACACGGTTTATAGTTGCCACGTAGACGCTATTTGCAATAGCATGGCCGCGCTGAACGGTTTCCCATGCATCATGCCAATCCCCTTCGTCTTCATTGCCAATTATGTGTCCGATAGCAGTCGGATAAAAAATAATCTGGGCACCATTTAGCCGCGCCAAACGGGCGGCTTCAGGAAACCATTGATCATAACATATCAGGACGGCAAAATTCACGCCCTCGGCATTAAATATTTTATAACCCGATTTTCCTTCACTGAAATAATCCTTTTCATAGAATCCCGGATCGTAAGGTATGTGAGTTTTGTGATACTGGCCCGATGATTTTCCTTTTTTATCTATAACCAGGGCGGTATTTATATAATTGTTGCCTTTTTTTTGATAGAAGGGGACAATCAGGGTTACGCCGAATTTTTTTGCGGTTTCTCTCATCATAGAAATCGTGTTTCCTCTTATTGTTTCTGCGTAATCATCCTTGTTCATATTTTTCCACTGCGGGAAGTAGGGCGTCTGAAAAAGCTCCTGCAGAGATATTATCTGCGCGCCTTTAGCCGCGGCTTTCGAAATCATATGGACTGTGTTGTCCACATTTGCTTTAGTATTGTCAGATACTTTGCTTTGTATTAGCGCAATTTTTATAGTTTTCATTTTTCCCATAGCGTAGCTCATGAAATATATTTTATTGAGATTTATTTTATTTGAGCCATATGTATCTAGCAATAAAAAGTATTGCCAAGAAATAAAGCAGCCAGTGAATATTTTTGCCCTTTCCGCTAACCACTTTGAGCACAACATAGGAAATGACTCCGAAAGAAATCCCATCGGTAATGCTAAACGCCAGAGGCATTATGACCAGGGTTAAAAAAGCTGGAATAGCTTCCGTATAATCTTCCCAGTCAATGTTGATTATGTTTTTGAACATCATGGCGCCTATAATAATCAATGCTGGGGCAATAACAGGATAAAGCGTCAGGCCGTCAGTTGTATAACCAGCTCCTATTAATTGAACGACAGGGTTAATGAATATTGCGAGCACAAAAAGAAGCGCAACAACCAGACCGGTTAAACCGGTCTTGCCACCGGCCGAGATACCCGAAGTACTTTCGATATAAGCGGTAACAGTGGATGTTCCCAAAAGGGCCCCCGTGCTTGTGGCAACAGCGTCAGACAAAAGCGCTTGCCTGGCTCTTGGGAGTTTGCCGTTTTTCATCAATCCTGCCGGCTGACTTACTCCTATTAAAGTTCCGACTGTATCGAACATATCCAGAAACAGGAAAATAAAAATCACTGTTATCAGTTCGGGATTCTCGAAAATGTTTGGAATCTCAAGCTGAAAAAGTGTTGATTCAACAGAGGGAGGAAAAGCAAAAACGCCTTTGAATTCAGTAAGTCCCATAATTAGACTGGCGGCCCCCGTTACGATAAACCCGATTAATATTGCCCCCTTAATCCTGAGGGCAAAGAGAACAGCCATTACCAGTAAGCAAAATATTGATAACATTACCGGAGTTGATGTTAAATCACCCAGCGTTACATACGTAACCGGGTGTCCTACAACGATCCCCGACCATTCAAGTCCGACCAGCGCTATCAAGAGTCCAAGCCCCACAGGAATGCTGTTTTTGAGACAGCCCGGCAGGACGCTAATAAGTTTTTCTCTCAACCCGACTGTCGAGAGCAGCACAAACGCAGCACCGGCTATGAACACCGCGCCTAAGGTTAATTGCCAGGTGTATCCCAGTGTTAGTACTATTATGTATGTGAAGTAAAAATTCTCACCCATCCCGGGCGCAAGAGCGATAGGGTAGTTGGTCATCAGAGCCATCAGCACTGTTCCAAGCGCTGCTGAAAGACAGGTGGCGACCATAACCGCTCCAGGGTCCATCCCGGCAGCTCCCAATACAGCGGGCTGAACAAAAATAATATACGACATAGTCATAAATGTCGTAAGACCTGCTACAATCTCCGTCTTTGGACTGGTGTTATTTTCTTTTAGGCTGAATAGTCGCTCTAGCATTGTCTGTTGTAAATCTTCATTCAAATTATCTCTGTAATTTACTCTCAAATAAATGAGGAATCTATACTAATTCGTGATTTCATAGTAACTTTGTAATCACTTTAGCTGTACATTAAGAGAATTCAAATGCCTGAATATGCTGAACTTCTAATTCTTTTCGGAGTCGGGATCCTAGCCGGGGTAATTAATGTTATGGCCGGTGGGGGTTCGAGCTTAACTCTGCCAGCCCTCATTTTTCTTGGCCTCGACAGTGCAACAGCGAATGGTACAAACAGGATAGGTATCCTGATCCAGAGTATCTTTGCCACACTATCCTTCCGCAAAGAAAAGATAACCGGCTTGAACTTGGGACTTCATCTGGCGGCTCTCACTATTCCCGGAGCCATACTGGGTACTTTTCTGGCCGTAAGGATTACTGACCGGTGGTTTCAGATAATACTCGGTGTTGTAATGATAGGTGTATTACTCTCAATGCTAATACCGCAGAGTAAGAATTTAGTTACTACCGAGCGAGGACAGAAAACCGGGTTCGTATATCCTGCAATGTTCGCAATCGGTTTTTATGGCGGTTTTATTCAGGTAGGCGTTGGTATTCTGATTATGGCCGTGCTCTATCATTTGATGAGAATGAACCTTGTGTTTGTAAACATGCACAAGGTTTTTATTACATTAATATTTACAGTTCCCGCATTGCTCATATTTATGTGGACTGATAATGTGGACTGGATATTGGGGCTTGCGCTTGCTGCGGGCAACGGGCTTGGCGGCTGGTGGGCCGCACGTATTTCTGTAAAAGGTGGGGAGAAAGTCATCCGCTATGTTATGATCGCCGCAATTTTCATAATTGCGCTCAAACTATTCGGCGTATTTTAATATTCAGCTAATTCCCATTAAATATAATTGTTCCAAATCCTGTACCGCTTGTACCGCCGAATGTATAACCGTCAACTCCGGGAGTGGTTAGGAACGTCGATCCGTAGTCAATTTGAACAGGACCCGTTGCATTTTCAAACTGGCCCGTACCACCTGAAAATGTACCAACTTGCGTTGTTGCTGATGTATTGGCAATAGGGTCAAAACAACTAACGCCGGAAGACCAAGTACCAAAAATAAGCTCACCGTTTGAGAATCTTTTCACAAAATTTCCCTGAACTAATGAAAATTCGTCTTCACCTAGATTACAGTTTGCGTTTTCCAGCACAGGTTCAAATTCATTTATGCTTTGGATCGAAACGCTTCCAAATGTTGAAGTGCCCATAAACTGGCCCACATTAGCGGGTCTACCGTCACCGTTTGTATCTGTCGCCGCGGGGCCTGTCTCAAAACTCCCGGAGTATGCCTCAGTGAATTCTATCTCGTTATCCTGAGCATTGCTATCGTTGTCACATGATACGCACAGACTCAAAATTAAAGCTGAACAGAAAAAAACAGTGAAAAATGTATATATTGAAAATTTAAAGGATTTGTTTTCACCCATTTTGTTCCCTCCTACAATTATTTTTATACTAATTGATTAACCGACTTCGTCATTATAAGTTTCACGGATAATAAAAAACACAATCAGAGAAATTATGGACGCCGCAATCAGATAAAAACTTGGGGCAAGCTTGTTTCCTGTAGCATCAATCAGATATGTCGCAACAAAAGGTGCTGTTCCGCCAAATATTGCAAACCCAATATTATACCCGATTGACAAAGCGCTCATGCGAATCCTTGCCGGGAACAGCTCAACCATCATCGCTGCAAAAGGCCCGAATATCATGGAGAGCCCAAGCGCAAAAACAAATTGTGATAGCAGGTCGTAAGTAAAATTGTTCCACGTGAGAACAACAAATAGCGGATAGGAAAAAATAGCCAGTATCAGGCATCCGATAATTAATATTGGTCGTCTGCCAAACTTATCAGACATGTATCCCATAATAGGTGTCAGAGCCATTAACACTAGCATGCTAATTGTATTAATCTCAAGCGCTGAAGAAAGAAGTAAATGAGTCTCGGTTGAAAGATAGGTAGTCAGGTATACAAATATCAGATAAAAATTTATAGATCCCACGCATGTCGCACCAACCACGGTAAGTATTTCTTTCCAGTGGTATCTAAATGAATCCAATATGGGTGTTTTGGATAGCTGTCCTGCCGCCTTTAATTTTTTAAATGCAGGTGATTCGTCTAGTCCTGATCTTAGAAAAAGACCAATGCCCCCGATTATTAGTCCAAGTAAGAACGGAATCCTCCAGCCAAAACTTTGCACTTGGGATTCTGTAAAAATCCCAGTAATTACTGAAGCAACAGCTGATCCCAGGAGTATTCCTCCGAGTAAACTAAACACTGTCCAGCTTCCGTAAAATCCTCTCCTGGGTGGAGGGTGGGGAGCGTTTTCGACTACATATGATATGGAGCCTGTAAATTCACCGCCTACTGACACTCCCTGAATAAGCCTGATAATTGTTAGTAAAATCGGAGCCAGTATTCCAGCTGTTTCGTATGTTGGAAGTACACCAATAAGCGTTGTAGGGACCGCCATCATTAAAACAGAAATTTCAAGCGCTTTTTTACGGCCGACTTTATCACCGAGGATACCAAATATAACAGAACCGATAGGGCGCATTAAAAAGCCCACTGCAAATATGCCAAAGGTTGCCAGAAGACCCGTCAATTGGTTATCGGCAGGGAAGAAGAGTTTTGCAATTATTGGAGCAAAAAATCCGTATAGAGCGAAATCATACCATTCAAGAACATTCCCGACACATCCTGCTATGACATTTCTCGCACCGTGTTCAGATTTTTTCGCCAATGAAATAATCTGCCTCCACTCGTGGGTATAATCATTTTATATCACCACAGAAAAGTTAAGTCAACAATCTCAGTTGGTTTTATTTCTTTATTTTTCGATCAAAATCTGTTTTAATAATTATGAGTGCGGAATGAAATTACCGGAACTAGTTAAAATAATATTTGAGCGGGAGAAAACGCACCCCTACGTCATAGCTTTTGAAGGCATGATCGGGAGCGGAAAAAGCTATGAGGCCGAAAAGCTCATGGAGCAACTTGGAGCTAAAGCTCAATTGATATCCACAGACCTATTCGTAAGCGTTCCAAGAACCGAGTGGCCGAAACGGCTTGAAACGCATGATATAGATCTTGGGACATGGTATAACCTTCAAAAAATTAAAGAAGCGCTCGAAAAAGTAAAAATGCAGAAAAAATTCACTGTGACAGGTCTTTACAATCTATCCAACGGACAATTTGACGACATTCTTGAAATAGATGCTACGGATTGCGAATATTTGATTCTGGAAGGTCTTTTGTCATGTCATGAAGATCTGGAGTATGTAGATCTTAGAGTGTTTCTGGATGTGCCGAAGGAAATTGCGCTTGAAAGAGCGCACAAGCGAGATGAGACAGTAAGACACCTAGATCATTCGGGCTGGCTTAAGAAAAAACATATTTTCTATGACCACTATCTCCCCTACATGAATAAACACAAAGAAAGTGCCGATGTGATTCTGGAAAACGATTGAGTTAAGTTTAATGCTGTTAATTTCTCCCGAGATACACAGATAAAGCCCCGCCTTCAACAAATATGGTCTGTCCGGTTATGTACTGCGCCTCATCCGATGCAAACATCACAGCAGGGGGTACTATGTCGTCGGGTGATCCGCGTCTTCCCTCGGGAATCCCTTTAGTCATGTATTCATCATAATCCGGATCGGATGATGATGACATCGGTGTTACGATTGATCCAGGAGCTATACAGTTTACAGTTATTCCCTCTGGCGCCAGATCAACGGCCATAACTTTTGTAATTATCATCACCCCGGCTTTCGCAGCATGATATGCGATCGAGATCGGATGGAAATCCATAACTCCGGCCACTGAGCCTATATTGATTATACGTCCAGTAGATTTTTGCTCCATAATATGTTGTGCAAAATGTTGAGACAAAAAGAAAAGACCCTTGAGACTTATGTCTATCTGCTTATCCCAGTTATCAGGGGTAACTTCAAAAATTGATTCTCTTCTTGCGTAGGCCGCGTCATTTACCAAAATATCTACCTTCCCGAATGTGCGAATAGTTTTATGAATGAGCTCCGGGTGAGCGTCAACATCTCCAACATCGAGCGTATGATAAATCGCTTCTCCCCCCATATTCAATATTTCTTCTACAACCTTGATGCATTTATCCTCGCTCAGGGCTGCAATTACAACTTTCGCCCCTTCTTTTACAAATCCCAGGGTAATTGCTTTTCCTATACCCGAAGACCCTCCAGTTATTATCGCAACTTTATCTTTTAGCCTTTTCATTTATCCCTCCATCGAGATGTTGAGGATTTTCTTTTGATACATTAAGTTAATACAATTTCCGATAGATAATAATTCTATAATACAAAGACGGCGAAAATATTGCAATTGGAGAGGATCTATGAGTGCTCTATTTGTAGGTGAACAAATTCAGTCCGGAAGCGGATATCCTTCTCTGATTAGATTTTTTAAGGGAGACCCGGATAAACGCTTGGTTGTTTTTTTCCCCGGATGGGCATTCCTCGGAAGGATAAGTTACGGGTTTCCGGGTTGTGATTAGAAAGATTTCTTTCATATTGGATTAATGAGAAAGGATATCCGTTTTTGTCCATATCATATCCTCTTGGCCACCCTGTTTACGATGATGTTTCTCCCGAGTTTAAATTGAGCGATTGGGGAAATATGGCGGCTGAAATTACAGATCAGATAATCTCTGAAAATAAACTAGGTAACGAGGTTATAGCTAATCATTGGAGCGAAGCAGGTCAGGTGATAAGACCGTTTAATCAAGCCTGCAAGAATCGGGCAATTAATGTGCAGTTTGCTCTCGGTATCGAAACTTCACCTGCACTTCAGATTCCCTCAGAAAGGAGCAAAGGAATTAAAAAGACTGATAAGAACATGCTCAGTCTAATTGACCCTCACTTTGAACTGTTTTGGAGAGAGATAGAGGATCAAAACCAGCTGAATTCAAGAGAAATATTAAACAAAAAACACTACGAGGACTATTTTTGGGGTGACATTCCTGTGGGCATAGCAGGAGGCAATGAATTTATTGAAGAAGGTGAGTTTGTCGAAGATATAGCAAAAGGATTTAATGATAAAAAGTTCTTTGCATTCACAGAGTACCCACTTGTAGCGACAGTTTCAGGTAATTCCACTTATTTTCCCTACCACCCGATAGTTGATAAATCGACATGGGCTTTTTTAAGTACCAGAAATATTTACTATGGTAATTTTGTTAAAGCTCAGCAGGGAGGGTTCAAATTTTCACGTGACAAACTCGGTGAAATGCTCGCATATATTGATGAGATGCCTCGGAAGCTGAGCAGAACAGTTTCCGGCACACACTTTCTTTTTGTAGGATCACTAGGAGCTCAGGCAGTTGT
>CBDUCG010000005.1:0-32898 GCA_965365595.1 uncultured bacterium | reverse complement strand
ACCGTTATCTGAACGTATGTAGTTAGGAACTCTTTCTGTGATGAACAGAGTGCTTAATGTGTCCAGTACATCGTCAGCTTTTAAAGATGAACCAACACGGATTGCAAGGCACTTTCTTGTATATTCATCTATCACAGTCAACATTCTTATCTTCTTACCACTGTGTAGTCTGTCGTGTATAAAGTCGTAGCTCCATACGTGGTTCTTAAAACAGGGACGTAGTCTCTTATGCAGGAGCCGTCATTGATATAGAGACGTGCTCTTTTTGGCTGTTTTTTAGGTACTTTAAGACCTTCCTCTCTCCATATCTTCTCCACACGCTTGGGATTCACTACCCAGCCCTCGACTCGAAGGAGTGCTGTAATACGTCTGTATCCGTATCTTCCGTACTTACCAGCAAGACGAACTATATCCCCTCGAAGTACTGGCTCTTCCTCTGATTTGTTTGATTGATAACGCTGCACCAAACGGGGCTGGTTAAGTACTCTGCATGCTCTACGCTCTGATACTGCAAGTTTCTGTTGTATATGCACTACACATCTGCGTCTACGTTCGGTGCTTAGAAGTTTCCCTCTGATGATTCCTTAAGTATTAGGTTATCTAGTGTTAGGTCTGCTACTGCTCTCTTTAGTCTTGAGTTCTCTTTCTCAAGCTCTTTTAACCGTTTTGCCTGATTGACCTGCATACCTCCGTATTCCTTCCTCCAGCGGTAGTAAGTGTTAGATGTTATACCTAATTCCCTTCTATCAAAAAAATAACTTAACTTATGGACCTATTATAAGGGGGCAGGTCATGGTCATGTATCCCTCAATTTGGTATTTGTGTAATCATGGCCTAGCTTTTTCCAAATTAACAAGACTCATTCGTAATGGGAGCAGTATTTTAGCATTCTTCTGCTAATTAACTAATATCATAGTTCAACACAAAATAACTAGTAGAAATTTATTCTATCATTATCCTTAATAACAAATGAAAAAGATGATTGGAAGAGATATTTTATTTGAAATTCTACTCAGAGAAAATATAGATACAATATTCTGCCCAGCCAGTAGCAGGGAAACAGATTTTCTCGCTTTTATTCCAGAGAAGTACCAAGAAAAGATTAAATTTATCAGGGCAAGGCACGAGCAAGCTGCAGCGCATATGGCAGATGGCTATGCAAGGTCATCCGGCAAGCCTGGAATATTAATATCTCTCCCTGGTCCATATGGTATTAATACAGTAACTGGTCTAGCGACAGCACATATGGATTCATCACCTATAATTGCTTTAATAGCGGATCTTGATCCATGGAACCCAGATGCAAATTCTTTTGAGAAAACTGATCATATAGGGATTACTCAGTCTTGTACTAAGCATAACTATTTGGTTAACAAAACCTCTGATCTAACAAGAACAATAAGAGAGGCGATTCAAGTTGCAAGTACAGGAAGACCTGGCCCAGTACTGGTAGACATTCCATATTCAACTCTTTCAGGAAAAGAGGAATTTACGATTCCGGATAGTAAGATAAGAGGCTACCAAAAAATAAAGCAGGGAAAACTATCTCGAATAAGGCAAGCAGTTGAAATGATACTCTGTGCAGAACGTCCATTGATATTCGGAGGTGGGGGTTTGATATTGTCAGGAGCTAGAGATGAACTAATTGATTTTGCACATAGCTACAAGATTCCTGTAACAAATACACTCATGGGACTGGGTTCATATCCACCCGATGACCCCTACTACATTAATTGGATCGGAATGCATGGGGCTTACTCTGCCAATATGGCAGTTCATGAGAGCGATTTGATTATTTCGATAGGAGCTAGATTTGATGATAGAGCAACTGGCGGTAATTTTGAAAAATTTGCTCCAAAAGCAAAAATAATACACATCGATATCGACCCCTCCAGTATTGATAAAAATATTGAAGTTGATTGTCCTATTATAGGGGATGCAAGGGAAGTATTAAAGCAGATGCTTGAAATCATTCCATCTGAATTTCAAGCAGATAGAACAGATTGGTTTAAACAAATTAAGCAATGGGATATAGAGCATCCACTAACTTATTCGCAAGATGATGACAAAATTAAAACCACGTTTGTTATAGACATATTATCACAAATTACAGATGGGCAATCCATTATTGCCTCCGATGTCGGTCAGCATCAGATGTGGCTAGCACAATTCTATAAATTTAAAAACCCAAGGCAACATCTCACATCCGGCGGTTTGGGGACTATGGGCTTTGGACTTCCAGCTGCAATAGGTGCAAAATTTGGCAGACCTGATAAACAAGTAATATGCGTTGCCGGGGATGGTAGTTTTCAAATGAATATGCAGGAACTGGGAACTGCCGTAGAGAACCAAATGGATTTGAAGATTATAATCTTAAACAACAAGCATCACGGAATGGTAAGGCAATGGCAAACCCTCTTTTTTGAGGGCAATTATTCCTCATCTCATTTCGAAGTGCTTCCAGATTTTGTTCAGGTAGCAGAATCCTACGGAGCAAAAGGCTTTCATATAAGCAACCCAAATAGCCTGAAGGAATATCTTACAGAGGCTTTATCCACAGAAGGAGTGGTATTAGTAGAAGTAGATGTGGATTATGAAGAAATGGTATATCCAATGCTTACTCCGGGTGGAGATATGAGTGAAATGATAGTTAGACCAACAGACTGTACTTAATTGTTAAATTTCATTAATATATATACATCATAAAGCAATTCAATTAATATATATAACGTATATAAATACGATATATATAAAAATAGAGGAACAACGGAGAGCAAATTATGGGAATAATATTTATTATCTTATCCGGAGTTATTGCAACCTTCATAATGGTTTTATTTTTAGAGCTTGTAACCAGAACTAAGTTAGCTAATGCTGATATGGTTCGGGCAATTGGAAGTATTCTTACAAGAGATTATGATAAGGCTTTAATTCCTGGTCTTATAATACAGTTTGGTTTTGGTATCATCTTTAGCTTTGTATATTTTGGGGTCATGAGTTACTTTTCATCGGCAATAAACATTAATGGAATTTTATTAGGTGGTTTAATGGGCTTTTTTCATGGCATAGTGGTAGGATTTGTGGGAGTAATAACAGTTGCAATACATCATCCTATAACAAAATTCAAGCAAGCGGGCTTTACTGTAGCTGTAGCACATCTATTTGGTCATGTCGTTTATGGACTTTCAATAGGAATATTATTTAGTCAAGTTGGGATTAGGATTTTAGTTTCCAGTTAAATAAACACTCAGATAGAATATTTTTTCACTATAACAATTTTTTTATTAAATTTCAATGAATCTAACAAATCAAGAAAAATCATACAAACATATTACGGTATTAGGAGCTTCTGGTTATGTTGGCGCCCGCTTGGTGCCAGAACTTATTAGATCAGGGTATAAGGTTAGAGCCTGTGGAAGATCACTAACAAAGTTAGAGAAAAGGCCATGGAGCAAGGACCCAAATGTTGAACTGGTAACATTCAACGTTTTGGACTATGAATCACTTAAAACTGCTTGTACTCAAAGTGAGATTGTATATTACTTACTTCACTCTATGATGCCTGATGAAAAAGAATTTGCTAAGACCGACAGACAAGCAGCGCTAAATATGATTGGAGCAGCTGAGGAATTAGGTATAAAAAGAATTATATACCTTGGTGGTTTGGGTGATAAAGAAAAACTTCTAAGCAAACATCTACTTTCAAGAATCGAAGTAGGAGAAATTTTGCAGTCTGGTAGTGTTCCAGCAACAGTTTTACGTGCTGCAATGATTATAGGTGCCGGAAGCGCATCATTTGAAATTCTCAGATATCTCGTCGAACGTTTACCTGTGATGATAACACCTAAATGGGTCAGAATTGTTTCTCAGCCAATTGCAATAAAGAATGTCTTAAATTATTTGATAGGGTGTTTGGATAATCCAGAAACTGAAGGAAAAACTTATGATATTGGTGGATCAGAAATTTTGAGTTATCATAAATTGATACAAATATACAGTGAAGAGGCAAAGTTAAATAGAAGAATCATTCTTCCTGTTCCAGTTCTTACACCTAAACTAAGTTCCTATTGGATACATCTCGTAACGCCAATTCGTGCATCAATAGCTCAACCGCTGGCAGAGGGTCTCAGTTGTGAAGTTATATGTCGAGATGAAAAAATAAAAGAATTAATACCACAAAACTTGATTGATTGTCGCACTGCCATTAGGAGAGCATTAGATCAATCTCAACATAATTTATTAAAGGATATTTATGAGGAAGATCCCATACCTCCTCCTGAATGGACTTACGCTGGTGACGATAAATGGGCAGGTGGCAAGGTCTACGAAGATCATAGATCTGTTTTGATTGAAGCTAAACCGGAGGAAATATGGCCTCATCTAGTTCGCATAGGTGGCAAAAATGGCTGGTATTATGCCGATTGGCTTTGGAAACTCAGGGGTTTAATTGATAAAATTGTAGGCGGAGTAGGAATGAGAGAGGGCAGGTCAGATCCTTATCATTTAAATGAAGGAGATAATATTGATTTTTGGCGAATTAAAGAGGTCTTTACCAAAAGAAGATTATTACTAGAGGCTGAGATGAAACTCCCTGGAAATGCAATATTAGACTTTTCAATAATAAAAAAAACAGAATCTAGCTCAGAACTGCATCAAATTGCAAGATTTATACCAAGAGGCCTAGGCGGCATTATTTACTGGAACATAGTTGCACCTTTTCATAATTTAGTTTTCAATGGAATGATAACCAGAATTTCCAAATTAGTCGAAAAACCGGTATTGTCTGGTCCTGAACTAGTATTGAATAAAGAGGAGTAGGGATATAGTCCCCAGAATTGTAAGCACTAATTACTGGTTCTGAGCGCCAAACATGACTGTGGTATCAGCATATGGGCTAAATCTGCTTATCAATAAAACTGCTAAGGTCAATAAGAGATACTTCTTGAATATATTGTGCATTTAAGCAGCTCCTTGTTTTTTTCAGAAATTTTTACGAAATTTCATTCAAATTATCATAATAAAGTCAGAAATCAGTTTTTGGGATATTTTTATTACATGTAAAAAAACACTTGACTTGTTAAGGGCCATACTTTATATTATTTTACATTATTAAGTAACGCACTTAAATTCATCCTCCATCCTCCTTTAAGAAAGGGGAAGCAAATCTCAAAACGACTTGCTTCCCCTTCTCTTTTTCAATAATCAAAAAAGTCACCACAAATGATTGCAATTAAGGACAATCTGTTATAATTATTCAACTTATTATGAACCAGATACACATTATTTTATTTTACAAGTTTGTTGAAATTGAAAATCCGGAGGGATTTGTTATTGAGCAGCTCAATTTCTGCAATAATCAAAGATTGTTGGGTAAAATTCTTGTAGCCAAAGAGGGAATTAACGGCTCTCTTTCCGGATCAATACAACAAATAGAGAATTATAAGAATTTCCTGACCAATGATCATCGATTCTCAGACATTAACTTCAAAGAAGAAGTTGGTACTTTTAATCCATTTAAAAAGATGATAGTTCGTCAGAAAAATGAAATAATCAGAATGGATCAGGAACTCGACTTAAACAAGAGGGGCAAATATATAACCCCCCAGGAGCTGATGAACCTGTATGATAGCGATGAAGAATTTATAGTTCTTGATACAAGAAACAATTACGAATCGGAGGTCGGGAAATTTAAGAATGCAATAACGCCGGATATAGATACTTTCCGGGAGTTCCCGAAAGCTTTAAAATCTCTTGAAGACAAGAAGGAAAAAAAGATAATAACCTATTGCACTGGCGGGATTAGATGTGAAAAAGCCACTTCTTACATGATTAAAAAAGGTTTCAAAAATGTATATCAGCTGCAGGATGGCATAATAAATTTTTGTCAACAATATCCCAATACGCTCTGGGAAGGTAAATGTTTTGTATTTGATCAGAGGCTACTTTCCCATGTCGACCCTGAAACGAATCCCATCACAAACTGCATACATTGCAATGAGAAGTGCGATCGTTACCAAAACTGCAAAAACCCCACTTGCGATGACTTTATAGTGTTGTGTGAAAATTGTGGCAAAGCATTCAACGGATGTTGTTCTGAAAAATGTATGGATGAGTATAAATCCTATATATTGCAAAAATCACGTTCGAGACAAGGATATAAGAGTAAAGAAAAATCAGAGGTAGATTAGAATAAAGATTTTAATTTTGATAGCCTTACTGAGTTTTACCTCAAATTTTACAATAGCAGAATGCACTGTATATTCAGGCTTTTAACAAACACCAGCTTGTCATTAAAGGAATGATGGATCTCAATTTCCAGAGGAAGATGAATGCCGAGATTGCCGATGCAATAGGAAAACGTCTTCAAAAAGCCCAACTGCCACTTGATGCAGGTGATTACAACAAAGCGTGTAAGATGTACGATTCCATAATAGACGATTATGGTTTTGACAAATTGTTTGGTGAAACGCCTGATCCTGAGAAAAAACAGAATCAACCGTTGAAAGTTCAAATTAGTCAAGTGACGAATCCGGTGCGGCCTCAGCCTTTTATTCAGCAGAAGGAGGAACGTCTTCAGACAAATCCCAGCCTGCGAATTATTTAGTATTAACCTAAAGCTAGAAAAGATATAAAACGGAATATGTTAATTGTAGATTTTTCTTTTAGAAAATTCTAAGGGATGAATAACGGTGATTGTGCTACTCTTTGCCGGCGCGCAGAATTATAGCCAATACGAAAGCTGTAAGCACTAGCGCATATATTACTGGTGGCAAAACTTCTAACATCAGAATCAAAACTCTCCATTAAGTTTACTATGATATTATGCTACACCGGAGACTATATGTCTATAGCCCCCGGCCTAGCAAAAATTGTGTTTAATTAAGGTACTTACTTTTTCTTTTTACTTTCTTTTTTCGCCGCTGTTTTCTTTTTCTGAATGAATTTCTTAAGCTCTTTCTGATCGGACTTAAGAAGCTCAACTATTCTCGGCGTGTTTACTTCGGCAACAATCATATCACCTACTTCCATATGTACATCACCGAATATTCCATGCTTCTGCATTCCCTTGGTCTGAAGCTGGTTATCATCAGTTGGGTTAACATAGTGAATAGATATTCCTTTATACCTGTGAATGAGGAAGATTGTGAGCAGCGCATTTAATCTCTTCTGGCGATATTCTTCGTCAAATGTGTTTTGATCTCTTACAGATATCAGAGTTTTACCCATGCGGTCCGATATGGTTGTGAATATAATATCTCCAATTTTGTTATTATCATCGTCAAATACTGCAAGCTCAAGCAATTCAGATCCGGCGGTGTGAGGTCTAAGCTGCACCCGGAAATGATCCTCGAAGCTGTAATGGTCGCTCCAGATCTCAAGCCACTGTTCAAGCAACCTTGGCGGAACCTCCGTTTCAACAAGGTGCTGTACCTGCGTTGACCCTTTACCCATGGCTTTTGTAGTAGCAGTACGTCCGGATGAAGCCGCAAGGGCGCCATCCATTCTCGGTCCTCCAACAAGTGACTGAGGTGTTTTGTACGGAGAATCTACAAGTCTGAATTTCCTCTGTAATCTGGCAAGTGCCAACATACCGTCCTGTTTAAGGGCAGTAGAGAATTCTTCTGCCGCAAGACCGTCGATCTGATGCCCACCATATGTGATAAAGTCAAAGACATATCCGAGCTTACCGATCTCTTTAGGGAAAACTCTCATTTCATCTTCCGTCATACCTGTAGTATCCCAGTTAAAAGATGGAGACAGGTTATACGCTAGCATTTTGTCAGGATAAACTTCATGTATAGCCTCAGCAAACTCGCGAGCCTCTTCAAGGTTAGCGGTTTTTGTTTCCATCCAGATCAGATCTGCATATGGCGCAACTGCCAATGATTTGGCAATCGCGTATTCAATTCCGCCCTTAACCTGATAATATCCCTCAGGGGTTCTGGAAAGCTCGCAATCCCATGATGCCTCTATACCCATGGAACGTGCCTTTTCTCTAGCATGATGGAAAGAGACACCTTTTGCAAAATCAAACCATTCGTCAATTGTCATTTCCAGATCTCTTCCTTCTTCAATCTGGAATTCCATTTTTTCGGCAACAGCCTGGGCAAAAGTCATAAGAGCTGATTCAGTTTCCCATGTTTCTACAAACTTGGAGGCTGCGTTATCAAGAGGTTTTGTAATGCTTCTTTCTTTGCCGTCTTTAAGGGCCTGAATGCTTTCATCAATAATTGATATTAAACCGACTTCATCAAACCACTTATAGGCCTGATCATATTCATCTTGTGAAATTTGATAAAGCAGATGGCCGTTAACATCAGTAATTCCCTTGTCGTAAAATCTTTTTAGTATGGCTAGGTAGCAGTTTTTATAACCCGGAACATCGGTATTTGTTGCACCGAGTATAAACGGATGATCTCGCTCATCCCCTCTACCGTCAAGCAGGTTTGCCGCCTCGGCATCCGTTCTTGCTACGATGATTCCGGGAACTTTCATAACATCGAGCTGGAACCTTGCAGCTGTTAGTCTTTTTATCTGCTCATCCACAGGAACGAGCACTTTGCCACCCTGGTGTCCGCATTTTTTTGTTCCCGGTTTCTGGTCTTCAATGTGATATCCGGTAACTCCTACTTCAACAAATCTGCGTACCAGGTTTCTTACATGAGCATCTCCTCCGTGTCCTGTGTCCGCATCCGCTATTATAAAGGGTCTATAGTCATATTTAGGAGTAGATTTCCTTTCTTTATCGGACATTCTTGATCTGAAGAACTTCTGGTTTCTGTCCGCTGTTAAAAGTGCTCTTACCAATGTTGCCGCTTCATCAGGTACCTGGCTGAGCGGATAACTTGCTAAATCAGGACCCGGGTCCTCATCTTTAGATCCCTTGGCGGAAGTTGCCCAACCACCGAGATATATGCCTTCAATTCCGACTCGTTTCATGGCCACAACTTGGCTGGGTGAATATGGACCGAAGCTGGTTATTTGCTCCCCTTTGGAGAATAGTTCTCTTAATCTGTCAAAGAACTGCTGCGAATATACTCTGGCAACAGTGTAATCCGTATCCAGTGTCCCTCTCTGCTGCACAACCTGACGCGCAGAATATAAACGTCTGATACCCCTGAAACGAGGGCTTGCAAAATACTGTTTTGTTTCATGTACTTCCCTCTCAAAATTATTCATCTCTTCTTCCATTGATGTGTCAACTCCTTTTTCTGGAGCAAAGTCCAGGTTTTCTGTTATTCTGGTACCATCTTTTCTAAATGATTCCATATACTGTTTAATCCTCTCTTTAGCCGTGTCCAGATCATAGTTGTTTAAGTTAATGTTAAGAAGATCTATGTACCACGGTGTTTTTACTTCGTCCATAACATACGCTCTGACAATTTCCTTGGCTATCGGAAGCGTAGTTGGTTTGGAATCGTCATGTACATCTTTATCTTTAGCTTTTAATAATTTTTCGTATTCTTCATCCAGGAGTCTTTCGAAGAGCTCAGCTGTAAACGTATCTCCTGCTTTGACTTTGGTTTCTTTATCGGCTTCGTTGAGTTTTCCGCCCTTGTGCAACCATTCCCAGAGAATGCTGAGACGAATCTCGCCTGTAGCCGCGTCTTCCATTAGATATAAAATATCGTCATTGCCAAAGAAGTCTGCGGGCTTTAGCGCTGCCGCCTGAAAACCCTGTCCAAAAGCGTTTCCATACTGAAGCGCCACACTTATTAAATTTCTGGCCCCCCTGATTGTCCTGGGAGCATCTTCCAAAAGTGTAAGACCCTCAGCGTCTTCATCTGTATAGGTTAGAGCTGGAAACTTCCTTCCAAGCTGATTGGCTTCTTTCGCTTTTTCCCAGACAGGTCTAATAATATGCACCATCTTCCAGTGCGCTACCCACTTTCCACTTGCTCCTTCTTTCTGCTCCCTTACTGCTCCGGCATAGGCTTTTTCCATACTACTTTCCACACCTTTTTTTGAGCCTACAGGAATGTTTGGCTCCATTCCACCCTGCCAAAGGGCAAAGTTGCCGTTGATATCAGGGGTATTAACTGCTCTCCTGACGCGGTCTTCATAATTTCTCATGTAACCGTAGGTCATTGTAATAGGCTCGATATTGGGATTAATAAAGTATTTATCCCAAGCCATTGCGTCTGAGACACTATTGATATAATCCCATCTGCCGGTGTTAAATCCTACAAAATGTCTTCCCAATGCAGCCCGGATTTCCATTAACTGAAATGTTTCTTCTAGCTGCTCAACAAGCACATACACCTTAATAGAGCCTGTCGGAATATTGATGTGTTCTTCAAGCGCGCTAAGAAGCTCGTTCCAGAAAGCGGCTTCTTCAGCTGTCTGAATTTTAGGCAGGTAAAGTACGATTGATGAACCTCTTTCCTGAAGTTCTCTGTAGTTGTTAACAACATAAAGAACCATATCAACAATCGAAGCCGAAAGAGCAACTCCATTTTCGTCACGTATATGCCGGTCGTCAAGATGAAGACCGCGCGCCCTGAATATGATTGTCGTGAAATCGAGCTGTTTTTTCCAGTCTTTAACTTTTTCTTCGCCGAAAAATCCTTTAGACCACTTGTTCATTTCTCCGGCAACTTTCTCTGCCACTTCCATAAAAACTGGGTCACGGTTAATTGCCAGTTTCAAGTTTCTTTGGTTATCAAGGGACATTGAGATGATTTGACCAAGAGCGTCTTCACCATCAAACATCCAGCCATCAGCGCCGGAGAGTAGAGCGTAAGCAACATTACGAATACTGCTTTCCGTAGGAGATTTAGGTTTTGCCGCGGGCCCAGTGCCCTGTATCCATTGTCTTTGCAAGTCATGAGGGATTTCAGACCCTATAAACTTGCCGTCCCTGGCGTCCTTAACTTTTATATTGGTTCGGGGAATAAAATCATGGGGATCTAAAAATCTGATCCTTTCCTTATTACGAAATCTCTGCGCTCTTCGGGCATATCTTTTTTCCATAAGCATCTTCTGATCCTTATTAAAAACAGATAGAGCCTTGAGAGCATCTATTACTTCTTCCGTATATACATCAGGGTATTCATTTTCGAGACCGTCTCTGATCTGAAGTCCCTTATTTGCTGAAATCACTCGCAGTGATTCATTGGATAAGTTTCTTACCGTACTCATAATCTCCTATCTCCTTGCATGGCGTTTTTCATACAACTTTAAAAAATAGGTTTATCATTATAATATAAGAACCAGTTAAATCAAATTTGTGTAAATTGTGAATAAAAATATGATTTTTGTTTTAATGATATCAAGCGATTAGACATTCATGAAGGAGCACCTTGTATTGTGCACTGCACAATACATGCAACCGGGAAAGAACAAACTCTTATCCACAATAAAGTTGCGCTTTTATGCGTATTGATAACGATATTCATATAGATACTGGAAAATGGTCTATTTTCAGGGTTCAAATTTCATAGCTTATTATATAAAATAGATAAGTTGGTAAATCTAAATAAATGAGCCAGGTACATTTAATGTTTACAAAGCTTTCAGAAAAGGAAATGCCGAAGAATATTCCTTTCACCTACCTGTTCGCCATATTTGTTCTGTTTTTTTCTATTAACAGTAATAGCCAAGAGGCAGTTCTGGAAGAGAAAGTAGTAATAGAAGAAGCTTCCGAGCTCTCACTAGAGGAAACTCTTATTATTGCAGTTACCGATAATCCAAAAGTAAAGAATGCGTTTTTAAACATAAAAAAAGCTGATAACTCTATTTGGGCAATTAAAAAGAGGGTCTTACGGAGGGAGCGAAAGTAATCACTATGGGCGCTCAAAATGTTCGTAACGGTCAGAAAGTAACCGTTATAAAATAGGCTTGACACTCATAACTATTATTGGAGGAATAAATGTCTGAAAACATATGGAGGATTTATTTGTCAGGGGAAATTCATACGGATTGGCGGGAAAGGATTGTAGATGGTTCTCAGAATCTGCCAGTTGAATTTTACACGCCGGTAACAGACCATGAGGCCAGTGATCTTTGCGGGGAAAAAATTCTCGGCTCTGAGGAGTTAACCTTCTGGAGGGACAGGAAAGGCGCCGGGATCAATTCAATAAGGACCAATACGCTCATAGAAACAGCGGACATAGTTGTTGTTCGTTTCGGTCCGAGATATAAACAGTGGAACGCTGCTTTTGATGCAGGATACGCTTCGGCCTTGGGAAAACCGGTCATTACTTTACATAATGAAGAGCACGATCATGCTCTTAAGGAAGTTGATGCTGCGGCGCGCGCCACGGCACGAACCCCTGAACAGGTAGTTGAGATTCTTCAGTATGTAATGCTGAAATAGATTTCATATCGGGAAATTCAAGTCTTCTCTGATGATTAGCCTTTCAAAGATATATTATGGCCCACAGAGACGATAAAGACATAATAGCAAACACTCATAAGATAGCTCGGTTTTTTACCAAAAACTGACATATATCCTGTGTCTTGTTATTTACAGTTTTGATATGGGGCGCATACAGCTAGATGAATATGCCCAAGCTGAAAGACCAGAAATCCCGGTTTTGATAGCAGTGGCCATATGTACCTGGCCCGGAGCGAGTGCTGAGTAAATTGAGCAGCTCATAACCAAACCGATAGAGGAAACCATCGGTCAAAACTATTATCTGCACGAACCCGATGCAGGCAATGAGTTTGCGATTGTTTCAACTAAGCTAGCCGACTATGCAATAGTTCAGATCCAGCTATCAGAAGGCTTGGAAGATACAACCGAACAATTTAACGATATCAACCTGAGACTTGATCAGCTCAACAATCAGCTCCCAGAGGGTGCGGGCCCATACAGTGCCTTTTTTGTTCTTGATCTCAAAATAGTAAAATGGGAAGGAGATCTGGAATAACAGATCTCACTTGAAGAATGACAGGCAATATCAAAAAAATTTTTCAGGAATAGTTTTCAGGACCGACAGAATAGGTTGTCTTACTTAGCTTAACTCTTCCTTTAAACACTTAACCATGTCCTCAACTGCTTTCTTTCCGTCGCCAAAAAACATAAGAGCATTATCCGCGGCGAAAAGCGGATTTGGAATACCCGCAAATCCTGGGCTCAGGCTTCGTTTAATAACAATAACAGTCTTTGAATAGTCTACATCCAGAATTGGCATACCTGCTATCGGACTGTCGGGATCGGTTCTGGCGACCGGGTTAACAACATCGTTAGCACCAATAACGATTGTTACATCGATTTGTTTAAAGTTAGGATTAATTTCATCCATATCCTTAAGTTTTTCATATGGGATATCAGCTTCGGCCAAAAGCACATTCATATGCCCAGGCATACGTCCTGCCACAGGGTGTACGCCGAATTCGACAGTGGTCCCATGGCCTTCCAGGAGATCAAAAAGCTCTCTCACAGCATGCTGAGCCTGAGCAACCGCCATTCCGTATCCCGGAACCACGCATACTCTTTTTGCGCCTTCAAGAAGCATTGCAACCTCTTCTGCAGAAGTTGACTTAACCTTCCCACCGTATACTTCATCAGCAGAAGGGCCGCCTTCTGTAACCGTGAAGGTTCCAAAAAGCACATTAGTCAACGACCTGTTCATGGCCTTACACATTATTATCGTTAGAATAATTCCTGAAGCACCGACTAGTGTTCCGGCTACTATCAAAACGCTGTTGAAGAGAACAAATCCTGCCGCCGCAGCAGCCAGACCTGAAAATGAATTAAGTAGTGCAACTACAACCGGCATATCGGCACCGCCGATAGGTATTACAAATAGAATTCCGAGTACTGATGCAATTATTACCATCATCCAATATGGCGTAGAAGCATCCGGGAAGATAACCATTAAGTAACCAAATACTAGAATGACAATGGCTAGGATAATTTTAACTGCCTGATCAAAAGGATATCTAACAGCGCCGTCGTTAACTTTGCCCTGAAGTTTTCCAAATGCCACAAGACTGCCCCAGAAAGTTACCGATCCTATTAAACCGGATGCGAAAGTGGAAATAGAAAACTGTGCATTAAGCACGATCACCCCCGCAGTTCCCTGAAGCTGAGAAATCTCTAAAAGCGCAGCTCCTGCGACCAAAATAGACGCCAAACCGCCAAAACCGTTGAATAGTGCAACAAGCTCAGGCATTGCCGTCATTTTAATTTTTATTGCTAGCGCGGCTCCAATAGCGCCACCTACAATAATTCCGGCAATTATATATTCATAACCTATTATAGATTGATCAAGAAGCGTGATTACAATAGCCAGCAACATTCCAAGGGCACCTAAGAGGTTACCCCTTACAGCGGTCCTCGGATGAGATAGACCTTTTAGTCCGAAAATAAATAAGCTCGCAGCTATAAGATATGCAATATTTACAAGTCCGGAAGACATAACTTAATCCTTCCTCCTAAACATTTCTAACATTCTGTTCGTTACCATAAATCCGCCTACTACGTTGATTGTCGCAAGAACGACCGCAAGAAACCCGAGTATAAGAGTTATAAAGTTATGCTGTGTACCCGCTGAGAAAATTGCGCCGATTAATATGATGCCCGATATAGCGTTTGAGCCTGACATAAGAGGCGTGTGAAGCGTTGGAGGAACTTTGGCAATAACTTCAAAACCGATAAAGGCTGCCAACACGAATATTGTAAAAACCATTGCAAAACTGTCCATGACAATAATCCTCCTGTATAAAGTATTTAAAGACCCAAACTTTCCTTGACTCTATCGTTTACGACGCTGCCGCCGTCGGTAACAAGAGAGTCTTTTAATATTTCGTCTTCCAAATCTATGTTTAACTCTTCATCTTTAACCATCAACAAAAGCAGGTTAGATATATTTTTCGCATACATCTGACTTGCGTGATAAGGAACTGTGGAAGGGACATTAACTGGGCCGATAATTTTTACGCCGTTTTTATCGACTGTTTCACCCGCAACCGTAGCCTCGCAGTTTCCGCCACTTTCCGCAGCCAAATCTACTATAACGGATCCGGGTTTCATCCCTGTTACCATTTCTTCAGTAATAAGTATTGGAGCTTTCTTGCCTGGTATTGCAGCCGTTGAAATGACCGCATCGTTCTCGGCTACAACTTTAGCCATCAATTCGCGCTGTTTTCTGTAAAATTCCTCATCCATAGCCTTGGCGTATCCGCCTTTATCTTCAGCTTCGCCGGTATCAAGCTCGAGCTCAACAAACTTGGCGCCCAAACTCTGCACTTGTTCTTTAACCGCTGGACGAATGTCGTAAGCGGAAACGATTGCTCCGAGGCGGTTGCACGTAGCAATTGCCTGAAGCCCTGCCACACCTGCACCTATAACCAAAACTCTTGCTGGAGTTATAGTACCGGCAGCCGTCATCATCATTGGAAAAATTCTGGGCATGGAATCAGCGGCAACCAGCGCAGCTTTATAACCAGCAATATTAGCCTGAGAAGAAAGTACGTCCATTGCCTGCGCTCTTGTAATTCTTGGTACCAGCTCAAGAGCAAAAGATTTGACCTTGCTTGATGCAAGAGACTTGACCGCATCTGAATTTGTAAGCGCGTCAATAAGTCCGATTACAATCTGGCCTTCTTTGAGAGCCCCAACATCATCGGAATCGGTTTCAGGATTAGTACCCACGGCTCTGATCTGTAAAAGTACATCGGATTTTGCAAACACTTCGGCTCGACCGGTAATTACAGCACCCTGGTCTTCGTAAAGTTTATCGGGGAAACCGGCGTTGACACCGGCTCCGGATTCCACATGTACAACAAAACCAGCTTTTTGCAAAGACGGAATGGTTGCGGGCACTATAGCAACTCGACTCTCACCTGGATATGTTTCTTTAGGAATTCCTACTATCATATCTTATTCTTAATCCTTTATATTTTATTCTTAATCCTTGTTCTGAATTGAATAAAAAATAGAGTAGAAATTAATACCTGTAAAATTAAAAAAACACAAGGTTTGTCAGCGAAAAATTTAAAATATTAACTCGACCAAACAAATTATTAGGGGCTTTAAAATCAAAATCCGGTTTCCCGATACTGAACAAATGGGACATAGAACCAGACTGTCCGATACTAGTTGCCAGTACCGTCGCTATCATCGGCATTATTTTTGCCCGGGGTGTATAGACCAAGCGTTATAAAGCTGATTAAATTTTTTAACACACTTGATAAGGGGGGAGGCTCTTTGCCTTTTGCATCCACAAACTCCGCATTATCTATTACACTACTTATAATTTCTTTCGCTTCATCATAATAATCCTCAGGAACTAAAACAGTCTTAGCGTTAAAGAAACTCATGTAGGCGCCTGAGTAGAGCGAGCCGAAATTTTCGTTTTGCACGTAAAAAGGAATTTCATCCGCTTCAAGAACGCTTTTAAGGAACACAAGCTCGGATTCATCAGAAGGAATATAAAGTTTTTTCATCCAGTAAAGAGTACCACAACTTACGAATTTAAGCCTGAGCCATATTTTAACGCGAAGATGTGGGCATGATGCAGCGTATGGATATAATCGGACCATAGCCGATCTGAAAGAATTTTTTCGGGTAATGTTCCTAATATATCGGTTTGTAAAAACCTCTTTTCCATATTATATAGCGGAACTTTACAATATCGTGATATAATAATAGGGAAAATCATATTCTATGCTTAGGAGATAACGATGGGAAAACTCGAAACAATTATCAGCGAACACTACTGCTTCAAGGGACTGGAACAAAACTATCTGGATATGATAATCGAAAAAGCTTCCGATGTAAGCTTCGACACTGGCGACCTGATATTTGGCGAAAATGAAAAGGCTGATAAATTTTATATAATCAAAGAAGGAATTGTAGCACTAGAAACAACTCTAGCACCCGATAGAGACCCAATCACTATTCAGATGCTGGGTGAAGGTGACATATTGGGTTGGGGATGGCTCTTCCCTCCCTACAAAGCGCACTTTGACGCAAAGGCTGTTGCACCCACAAATGCTATTTCAATGGACGGCAAGTTCATACTTGAACAGTGCGAGAAAGACCATGACCTTGGTTATGAGCTTTTAAAAAGATTTACGTATATAATGCAGCAAAGGCTTCAGGCAGTCAGACTTCAAAATCCCAATATGTATGTTGTAAAATCCAAGTCTGAATAATTCTAAAGTTGAATTCAAAAAGAGCTAAATATATTATACCCCTTAAATACTCGAGAGCATCTCCTGCTTTTTATATTCTTTTATCGCATTTTTAACTGTGTTAAAGCCGAGCATCGCACAGCGCGGTCGGGTGGACACAAGCTTCTTTCCAAGAATATCTAATACTGCATCTGGCGACATGGCTTGAATTTCTTCAATTGACTTACCCTTCATTTCCTCAACCATTAATGAAGCGCCAGCCTGGCTTATCATGCAACCCTCCCCGGAAAATTTTATCTCGTCAACAACACCGTCAGTATCTACAGTCAAATAAATACTAATAATATCACCACAACCGGGATTTCCACCTTCCTGAGTAATATCAGCTAATTCCAGAACTCCGTAATTTCTGGGATTCCCAGAATGATCCAGAACTAGCTCCATAATTTTCTCCTGATTTTTCATTAATGCGTTTTTAGTAGCCCCCGTTTTGAAAAGTCATTACTGCAGATCGCTAGCCGCTTTAACCTCGCTTTTAATCCGGTTATAAACCGCGCTCAACCCGAACATGCGTCTTGTTCCGAGTTTTTGGTCCAGGCCAAGGTTGTGGACCAGATTAACAGGCGCGGATTCGACCTCCTCAGGAGTGGACCCGTTAAAGGAATCCACCAAAAGACTCACAAAACCTCTTACCGTAGGTGATTCTTCCGGCACGTCCGCGTCTATGTGCACCATCCCGTCAGTTAATTCAACCCATACAAATACAGGGGTTTCACACTCGGGAACCCGGTTAAACCCAGCGTCCCTCTGTTCTATGTACTTTTCGGGTAGCTTTGGGAGAGTCTCGGAATAATCTAGCAGCATTGCCAGAGTTTCCTGATAGTCTGCTTCCTGAAATGCTTCTATAATTTCTTCGATCTTACTCATTTCAATAGTTTAATGAAAAAAGGATGCCGCACTAATCGCAACATCCCCTAATTGTAATATTAGATTTTAAAGTTATTTTTCGATTGGAGCCTTAACAAGGTTGCCCCATTCTGTCCATGATCCATCGTAGTTCTTCACATTATCAAAGCCCAGCAAATATGTAAGCACAAACCATGTATGTGAAGACCTTTCTCCTATTCTGCAGTAGGCTATAATGTCGTCGCCTTCTTTTAATCCCTTGCCTTCCATGTAGATAGACCGAAGCTCATCAGCAGATTTAAACGTGCCGTCTTCATTCGCCGCTGTGGCCCAAGGCACGTTATCGGCTCCCGGTATGTGACCTCCCCTCAGAGCGCCTTCCTGTGGATAGGCTTCCATATGAAGAAGCTCTCCTGAGTACTCTTTGGGTGAACGCACATCAATGAGAGGGTTCCCCGAACCTATGTGAGCAACAACATCGTCCCTGAATGCTCTGATTGCATCGTTGGTACCGGAGACTTTGTAATCGGTTTTAGGAAAATTGGGTACATCTTTTGTCAGAGGACGCTCTTCTTCTATCCATTTTTGTCTGCCGCCGTTCATAATGAGGCACTTTTCGTGTCCGAAAAGTTTAAATACCCACATAGCGTAACAAGCCCACCAGTTGCTTTTATCTCCATAGAAAACAACGGTGGAATCATTGGATATTCCTTTATCCGATAATAGCTGTTCAAACTTCTCTTTATCAATATAATCCCTGATTAGCTGATCCTGAAGGTCAGTCTGCCAATCGATTTTTACAGCGTTTTCAATATGACCGACTTCGTAAAGCAGCACGTCCTCGTCAGACTCAACAATCCTGACATTCGGGTCATTTGCATGCTCAGCTACCCAATCTGTGCTAACCAAGACTTCCGGATGTATATATTCTGCCATTATATTCCTCCTGTTTTTCTACCTTAAAGTTAAGATACATATATTCGTGAAAAGCTTCTAAAACCCACCAAATATATTTTATTTACAATTGCCCATCAATGCAAGCCGTTGGGCCTTGAGAATACTTGAAATAAAGTTAATAATATAGCCTTACAAAATGATACTCAAAAAAGGGTCTTCATTCATAGATATTTATGTGATATTATTTCTATAGGGTGGGGATTTTGGATAATTAAGATTTCAGTTATATTGTTTTTGAATTCGACGGTTATTTTCGAATTTAAAAACTTTGATATTTAAAGAAACTACATGCAGGGGGTATCCATCCATGTTAGAAGATATTAAAGTTCGTGACTTAATAGGCGATAGAGATAAGGTTTTTTTTGTGGATGCGAAAGATACCGCAAATGTAGCCGCGCTCAAACTGAGAAATTTTAAAGTCAGAACGACCGGCGTAATGAGCAACGGTACCATAGTAGGCGTGGTGGGACATTCTGATTTTTCTACAAAAGTTGTAGCTCTTGGCAAGAAACCGACAGAAGTAAAAGTTTCAGAAATAATGAGCACGACGATTCACACTGTTAATTTAGATACATCCATAATGTCTTGTATGAATATTATGAATGACAACAAAATTTCACATCTGTTTATTCTCGACGATGAAGGCCAGTATCATGGTATGGTTGCATGGAGCGATTTGCAGCGCAAACTGGTATCAGAACTGAAGTATCAACTGAAAATGGCCCAAGAATATGCTTTCGGCCCATATTAAATTTACTAGAGGTAAAAATGTCTGAAAAACAAACTCCGGAATCTGCAGAAGAAGAAGTTAACGAAGAAATTTCAGAAACTGATCGAGAATTGGAAGCTTCGGCAGAAGAAACTCAAGCAGAGGCTGCAGAACCGGGTGAAGAAATGGAAGCTTCTTCCAATGATCTTCAGGAAGAGGTTGAAGTTGCCGCCGAAGAAGTAGAAGAGGAAGCTCCTCAAGCTCCCGCTGTTAAAAAAGGCCTTATGGAAAGAAGGCCTAGCTATAGCCAATCGAGCGTTCCAAACGCGCATCGGGGATATAGCGGAACCCCGCCCATAATAATGCTTTTGATTATATCCGTTTTTCTACTAATAAGCATTATTTTCGCTACCTCGGCAGTTATTAATTAATCCCGTCCAGCAACAGTCAGTATAAAATTATTCTATTCCCTTATCCACAAGAGATATAAGAAACTGTCCGGGCATCGGCTTGGGTGTGGTATCCGAAGCAAGTACTATGAGAGTGTTATCCTTTCTAATAATAAACATGGGTAATGCCTTATTACCATAAAGCTTTTTAAAAGATTCATAGCTAAACTCACCGGTCAGTGGGGTCTTTTTCAGAGTAGCCCCGGATGCGAATTTCTGATCAAGGTAAGCGAATGTGGCCTCCGGGCCAAAAAGCAGCCGCCCTCTTAAATGCTGTGGGATGCTCTCTTCGGTCTTGGCGCTGAACTTTGATACTTTGGGCAACTGATAAACTTGAGAGCGCCCGAAGTCTTCAATAAAGTGAAGAGCGGCAAGAGAGTTGACCTCGTCGTTAGGTGTAACGGCAAGAAGTCTCCCTATGCCGTCAAGCTCGATGTCTTCAGAGAGGTCTTCGATCAAGATATTTTGATAGTAAGATTTCAGACCCTCTTGGCGCGCAGCAGAGACATTGGCCCAGTTAGAATCCACTAGCGTTACCTGAAAACCATTGTCGTGAAGGAATTTGGCAATGGACCTTGCCCAATTATGCGCGCCAACCATAAGGATTCCCTCAGGATTGGGTTTTGCTAGTCCCAAACGTTTTGCAACCTGAAAAGCAGACAGGCCATATATCGCCACTGTACCAGTGATTATCAGAAAAGTTATATCCACTATACGCTCCGCCTGCTCATATCCCACATCAACTAGCCTGAGCGCAAATACGGAAGCCACGGCCGCGGCTACAATTCCACGGGGAGCCATCCAGGAGAGAAACAGTTTTTCCCTAATATTTAAATCACTGAAGAATGTAGATATGAAAATAGAAACCGGCCTTACCAACAAAATCATTAGAACGAGGAATACAAGTCCCTTAACAGTTACAGCATAACTAAGCTCATCGAGTGTGAGTCGTGCTGACAATATTATGAAGAGGCTGGATATAAACAGGACCCTCAAATTTTCTTTAAATTCCACTATGTGCTTGATACTTACCCACCTCTGGTTGGCAAGTGCGATACCCATTATAGTTACTGTCAGCAAACCGGACTCAATTTGGACAACATTTGAGCAGACAAACACAAAAACGACAATCATCAAAGAAACCGGATTTTGAAGGTAATCGGGAACCCAGTGTCTCTTAAGAATAACAATTACCAGTTTGGCTCCTGCCAACCCCAGTACGGCCCCAATAAGTATAGTTTTAAATATACTGACCAGTACAAGAGTAGTCGCCTGCTCAAGACCTACTGAGATAATTACTTCAAACACCAGTACCGCAAGGACAGCTCCAATCGGATCTATTATTATCCCTTCCCATTTCATAATCGATCCTACCCTGCCTGACGGCCTTATATGTCTTAAAAGCGGGATAATAACAGTAGGTCCGGTAACTACCAGAACAGCTCCAAGAAGCACGGAGATCTGAAGGCCCAGACCGAATATCAGATAGGAAATTACCGAGGTCAGTATCCAGGAAACTAGAACTCCGATTGTAACCAGGTTTCTGATAACTCCGGTGACCGCTTTTACCTCAGAGAATTTTAAACTCAGCCCGCCTTCAAACAATATTATAGCAACGGATACCGATACAAGAGGCAGTAGTAAGTTGCCGAAAATTTCGTTGGGATCAATAAATCCGGTTGCCGGTCCCGCGATAAAACCGAATATTAGAAGGAGCAATATGGCGGGCAAACTGACCCGCCAGGCCAGCCACTGCGCCCCTATACCCAGAACCAGAATGGTTGCCAAACCTACTAATAGATGCTCAGACATTAATTCGCTCCACATGGTCTATAACAATGGCTCAATATTGCTCAATTTACAACAAACTTCTGAGTGAGATAGAATCACATAAAATTAATATTTTTCAAACATGTATTTTACTATCTCGCCTAGCTAGTCTTGGTAACCCGCAATACAACTGTATAAAATCAAATAAATTCCAAATCTTTAATCTACGGGTAAAGTCATTACACTTAAGTAGAAATGAATCCATTAAATTTATACATAGGATGGTTACTGATTATAAATGAGTATAGCTGAAAACAAGAATGAAGAACTCCATCATATAGTTATTTTGGGTGGTGGTTTTGGAGGCCTGTATGCAGCCAAGATGCTTTCCGGAAGAGAAGTAAAAGTTACTGTGGTCGATAAAAGAAATTTTCATCTTTTTCAACCTCTCCTGTATCAGGTTGCTGCCGGCTGGCTGTCGCCGGGAGATATCGCTTCGCCTCTTCGTGTGGTATTGAGCAATTACAGTGATACCTATGTTTTAAAAGCTGAAGTTACCGACATTGTTGCGAGTGAAAAAAAAGTTGTATTCAGGGACGGAGAATTAAGTTACGACACGTTAATAATAGCAACCGGTTCATACCATCATTACTTCGGCCACGACGACTGGGCGCAAAAAGCCCCGGGATTAAAAACAGTTGAAGACGCTCTTGAAATGAGGAGAAAGATTCTCCTGTCCTTTGAGGCCGCCGAAAGAGAAACTGACCCCAGGAAACAACAGGAATGGATGACTTTTTTAATAATCGGCGCCGGTCCTACAGGAGTTGAGTTGGCCGGCACAATCGGAGAACTAACCCGGACAACATTAAAGGATGATTTCAGAAATATAAATACTGAGGATGCAAAAATTATTTTGGTAGAAGGTCTAAACCAAGTCCTTCCTACATACCCAAAGAAGTTAGCCGACAAGGCGGAGGAATTTCTGACGAAACTGGGTGTGACTATCCGTGTCAACACAATGGTGACAGATATTAAAGGAAATAACGCGCTTATCAGCAGAAACGGAGACAGCGAAACCATACAGTCCAGAACCATCCTGTGGACAGCCGGCGTAAAAGCCTCTTCATTGGGGAAAGCACTGGCAAAAAATTCAGACGTGGAGCTGGACAGAACTGGCAGGGTAATTGTAAAACCCGACTTAAGCGTGCCGGGTCTAAAAGATGTCTTTGTTATTGGAGACCTGGCTCATTTTTCTACCAATGGAGGAGATCCACTACCCGGTGTGGCGCCTGTGGCAATGCAGGAAGGCAAGTATGTTGCAAAACTTATACTTAACAAATTGAACGGGAAAGAAACTAAACCCTTTGAGTATAAAGAAAAAGGCAATCTGGCCGTCATTGGAACCAACTCCGCAGTTGCAGATTTGGGAAAACTAAAATTTGCCGGATTTTTCGCATGGCTTGTTTGGGCTTTTGTACACATAAGGTATCTGATTGAATTTGACAGCAAGGTAGTTGTGCTTTTCAGATGGGCATGGAATTATTTCACCCGTAAAAGGGGTGTAAGACTAATTACGGGAGAAGACCCATTCCCACTTGTGGATTCAAAAAGAAATGAATAAATACTATGTATAGAGTTTAAATAACCGGGCTTTAATGCAGGTAATTTAAGTTGACTTTAGCAATGCATATCGGTAATTTATAAGGAGAGGTAAAAATTATGATCGGTGGACTAGGCGTTTGGGAATTATTAATAATTTTAGGGATACTGCTACTGATATTCGGCCCTAGTAGACTTGGAGACCTTGGGTCTTCACTTGGGAAAGGCATAAAGGGCTTCAGAAAGTCCATGAAAGATGACGAGATAGATGTTACTCCTGAGAAAGATAATAATAACAGGATTCAGGACTCGGATCTTGAAAAGCCTGAAAACACTTCTGAAAACAAAGAAAAAGTTCAGTAACTCTCTACACCTTTCATTTATCAACATTTACATTTATCAGCTTACAGTTGAGAATCCCACATAAATAGCTTAGTTTTATAATTATTTAAAATAACATATAAAGTGTTATGTCTGATAATAATCCATCTTTAGAACATAGTTCCATATACAGGAAGAGGTCATACTACTTGTATCTAGTTCCCCAATAACTAATTTTGGTCTTCTTGTTATTTAGTGGACCTCTATTAGCCAGTAATCCTATATTGATATTTCTTAAAATAATTGGCTGCTGAGGTCTACTCTGGGTATAGTGGACAAACTATGTCACAAAATTCGACATGTCTTTCAGACCAAAGTCTAAAGCCAGACCGTTAGCAAAAGGCCCTCATAAATTTATTCACCATCCTTTTTCGACAGCCATTATGACAGTTATTCAGGGTTTAATCTTGAACCACTTTACTCTTGTAAGATTCATAGCCTGGATTCTCTTGGTATTAGTCTTGGCACTAAGAACTACAGGTATTAAGAAGAGGTTTATGTCGAATACTCTAATGACTTCTCATCATATAAACAGAGAACCTACAAACTTATCCCGTTTGTATATTGATTTTAAACTAAAACCATTCCCCCATGTGAGGATTTTCATAGGGACATTTTCCAAGTCGTACATGCTCTTCGAACTCATGGCGGAATTTTTTTACTATAGACTCAACAGGCATGGCGCAGCCATCAGCCAAAGCACATATTGTAGTCCCCCTCATCTGAGAGCAAGCATCAAGCAAAGTATCTATGTATTCCATTCTCCCCTTGCCCTGCTCAATCATGGTTAACATTTTTTCAAGCCACCACGTTCCTTCTCTACACTGAACACATTGACCGCAGGATTCATCCCTGTAGAAATGAGCCAGATTCTGAGCCACGCGAACCATACAGGCGGTATCATCCATAACAGTCACTCCGGCAGTTCCCAACATTGAGCCCGCGGCTGCGAGAGAATCAAAATCAAGGGTCATATCCAGTTCCTCAGCGGTAAGAAGAGGTGCCGATGACCCACCCGGAGATATAGCTTTTACTTTTCTCCCGTTTGGAACGCCTCCGCCATATTCATTGATCAGATCGCGGGCAGTTATTCCTAGGGGGATTTCATATAGCCCGGGATTATTTACATCCCCGCAGAGCCCGTAAATTTTGGTCCCAGTGTTTTTCGGTAAGCCGATACCGGAGAACCATTCATGCCCTCTGTTAATTATGTGAGGAACACAGGCAAGAGTTTCGACGTTATTAATAATAGTAGGGCACCCGAATAGTCCTATCTGAGCTGGGAACGGCGGTTTTGGCCTTGGCTCGCCGTTCTTTCCTTCAATGGATTCCAAAAGTCCTGTCTCTTCTCCGCAAATATATGCTCCTGCACCCCTGAACAATACGATATCCAGATCAAACTCCGAGTTTAAGATGTTATTTCCCAGATATCCGTTATCATACGCTTCTCTGATCGCGCCCTCAATAACGCTTGCCCCATAGGGCATCTCTCCCCTGATATAAATATATGCCTTGTGCGAATTGATTGCATAGCATGCAATGATGATTCCCTCAAGCATCTGGTGAGGGTCCTGTTCCAGAATCTCCCTGTCCTTAAAACTGCCAGGTTCGCTCTCGTCCGCATTACAGCACAAGTAAATGGGCTTCTTCGAATCTCTTTGTATGAAGCTCCACTTTACTCCGGTTGGGAAACCTGCTCCGCCCCTGCCTCTTAGTCCGGCATTTTTTATTTCGTCTATAATCTCATCCGGCTCCATTTTAAGCGCTTTGCCGATTGCCGTATAACCGCCTCTGGATTTATATGACTCAATTGTGTGGGAATCTTTTATACCCACGTAATTTCTGATTATTCTGAGTTCTGGCATTGGTTTCCTCTAATTTAAAAATTTTCTGTATGAGCACTGTATATAGAACTGTTATTTTAAATGGCTTTTCCAAACCTTGGCAAGTTCCTGAGCAAAATTACATTGATCTGATTGATATTTTAGACAAACAGAGAATATACGGTTGACTTTTTCACTTTTTAATTAATTTAAATTCATTGTATAAAATTTTATATATATCATAAAATCTATATTAGAATATCAAACAAATGAAGCCAATGTTAAGTCAGCAGATATACGATGTGATAGTCATAGGAGGAGGTCCTAGCAGGCTGTTCACGTCGAACCTGCTAGCGCAAGACGGAATCAGCACTGTGTTGATAGAAAAGGACTCTGAAAGAGAAGAAGACGTTGTTTGTTCGGGCGTCATTAGCAAAGAAGCTTTCGAAAAATATAACCTTCCCGAAACCGCTATCGTAGGTGCACTTAAAGATGCGAAGCTCTATTCTCCGGGCGGCATACATATTCCATACTCCCATCCCGAACAAGCTGTTGTTGTAGACAGATATAAATTTGACAGAGAACTCGGAAATTCGGCGGTTAAAAGTGGCGTGGAAATATTGCTTGACTCAAGGGTCTCTTCCATAGCAGTTAGAGATGACTATGTCGAATCACAACTAAAAACACCTGCTGGAGAAATGTCAATTAGATCCAAAACTGCCGTTATAGCAACCGGAGTGAGTTTTAATTTGCAGACATATGGGCAGACCGCATAAAATTACTAAAGGCATACAGGTAGAAGTTGTACCTGAGGATGTAAAGCACCTGATGATTTACTGGGGCAGCAAAATAGCAAACGGATACTTCGCATGGGCAATACCACTTCGGGACGGATGCACCAGAGTAGAAGTAATGATGGAGATGCACGTGAGGAACTGATGAACATGTCAAAAGAAATAGGGCCGGACACACATCTATCTGAAGATTTTGGAAGAATTAATACAAGGGTAATTTCATTCGGCACCATATCCAAGAGCTACTCTGAGAGAGTGATAGCTGTTGGAGAAGCGCTGGCTTGGTTAAAACAACTACCGGTGGCGGCATTTAGTACGGGTTGATAAGCTGAGAGATAGCCTCGAAAGTACTTATTGAGGCTTTTAAACAAAACAATTTTAGTGAGAAATTCTTTTCAAGATATGAGAATATGTGGCGCAAGGAACTGGGAAGGGAAATTAAATTCGGTAGATACTTTCACAAGTTTTATTCAAAACTAAATGATAACTCAATTGACTCACTTTTTGATGCGGCAAATAAAGACGGTCTAGTTAAAATCATATCGGAAAAAGGCAAATTTAACTGGGACAAAACACGGTAATTAAAATATTAAAAAGCCCTAATTTAAGAAAAACTATTCTGTGGAACGGCATTAACAACGCCAGAGAAAAACTCGCACTTTAAATTGCCACACCAAAAGCTCTGGAATTTATTTCTCTACTCACCGAGCTCCTGAACTATATATCTTGCAAAAGCCATCGAACACGTAAATGCGGGAGAGATTGCATTTAATATATGAAGAGAATCCCCGTCTTTTAGTACTATAAAATCCATAACCAGCTTTTTTGAGTCCCAATCAACAAGCTGGGGCCTAATCCCTACCTTTGGAGTATCCTCAATATCACTTGAGCCAATATCAGGAACCAGTTTTTTGGCTTCAGAGATCATAAACTTGTTAAAAAGCTTCTTTGTTTCGCTTACAGCTGCCGCTCTAAAACCGTCATTAGCAAAAAGCAAAACAGCGTCTCTTGCTAAAATAGATACGGTTTCAAGCGAGAGATCATCAAAAAAACCGTACTCTTCGCGCCCTAAAGCGGGTATAGCGGTCGGGCCGATATAAACGTATCCATCATAAGCCCTTGTAAAATGAACACCCAAAAACGGGTTCCTTAGATCAGGAACAGGGTAAATATTCCCTCTCACCAGGTAATCTCGATGCTTAACCAGTTTTTTGTATGTTCCCTTAAAAGGAAGCACTTTGTACTGAGAAGCTATCCCGAATGAATGTGCGACCTTGTCAGCAAAACTGCCTGCTGCGTTTATAAACTTTTCAAACTTTACCGTGCCTTTACTCGTATTAACGATACCGCTGGAAAGGAGATTAAAATATGATGTGCCGAAAAAAAATCTCACTTTTCCGGTACTCTCAAGTTCCTCTATTATAGAAGCTAAAACTTCTTTGGGATTAAAAACAGCGGTGTTAGGAGAATAAATAGCTTTTTCAGCCGGATACGCATATGGCTCAAGCTCCAGTAGCTCACTCCGATTAATTATGGTTGATTCCGCTCCGCTATTGTCGGCCCTCTTCTTGAGTTCATAGAGATCGTCTATTGTGCTCTCATCTGTAAGAATGACTTTACCGTTTTGATTCAGAGCAAGCTCCTTTTGCAGGCAATAATCTTTTAAGAGCTTGTTCCCCTCCACACAGAACTGCGCCTTGTAGGTACCGGGAGAGTAATAGATACCAGCGTGCAGCACTCCGCTGTTTCTCCCGCTCGCGTGAGAGCCTGGAGAGACTTCCTTATCCAGTATAACGACGTCAGTAACACCCTTTTCTATAAGCTCGCGGGCGATTGTAAGGCCGGTTATACCTGCTCCGACTATAAGAGTGTGGCAGCTCAGTTCCATGATTTATAAGTTATCACTGCATGAAGAAATGTGAAATTACTTATTGGTTTTTTTTATCCAGTCGATAAGAACATCTATCGTATACTCAGGATTTTCCATACAGTCGTGTCTTGCCTTAGGAATAAATGTTAGCTGTACATCATCATTGCCGGATTTATTTAGTATTTCTACCAAGCTTTCAGGTTCTTCAGCGCTCACAACATAATCCTCATCGCCGTGTATAAATAGAACAGGCACTTTAACTCCGGATATTATCTCGTTTGTTTTCGCGTTATATGCTTCAGGACTTCTCATAAACCACCAGGTCCTGTAAGTAAAGAGCTCCACATCATCAGGATCAAAAGTAGGTCCCCAAGCTCGATAGACGATAAAAACTCTGTCGTTTTGTGTTGTCACAGGGTCAGGTTTCAAAACCTTTTGCGCTGTTTCGTAAATATGATCATAAGAAGGCACACTGTTCCATTTCTCAAGCCTGTTCTTGTTTGACAGCGGAAGCGAGGAAGAACATCCTTCCAATATTACTCCTCTTACGTTTGGATGAGAATTGTTTACGCAATAGTAAACCGCTATATTGGCCCCGAGACTCCACCCCAATATATAGATGTTACGAAATCCTTCTTTCACGAGGTAATCCACACCGGCTTCTATATCCACTATGGATTCGTCGAAGATAGCTCCCCCAAACATCTGGCCTGTAAAAGCCATCCTTGTATTGATTGAAAATGAGCTTATCCCGTTTTCTACAAAAGCATTAGGCAATAACCTGGGTGTACCGCGGGCAAGAAAATGCCCCAGCACTCCATGCACCAGAAGCACAATAGGGGCATCGTATAAATCCTTTTCTTTGTTGAACTCCCCGGATACCAAGAGGGCGTTAATTAGAAATCCGTCTTCCGCCGGGAAACTTAGTAATCTTCTCTGTCTGGAAATCATTTGAATAGTTAGTTTAAAAAATTAAGTCTTAAATCTTCTGTCGAGCCATCTTACAATAATATCGCCCAGTTCTTCTTCTTTATTCTCAAATTTATGACCCGCATTCACATAAAAGGCTGAAACATCCTTATTACCTGCGTCGAGAGCAACCTGGGCGAGATCGTGTGTTTCCTCAGGTTTTACAATTTCGTCATACCAGCCCTGGATCAGTAGTATCGGGACCTTTATCTCTTTTATCTGCTTATATCCCATGGCCGTATCGGCTTCGGGACCGGCTAGATACCACCATGTCCGATATGTGTATATCTCTGTGTGCTCAGGTCGGTAGGAATCGCCCCTTGCCTTGTAAATAAGGATTGTACGGTCATGCCCTTTGCCTTCAGGGCCTGGTTTGATGATTTCTTTTGCTTCTTCAAAAACTTCATCATATGAAGGCTCACTACCCAGACGGTTCCATCTGCGTCGAATGGAATCGGGCATTGAATATGGAGCCGCAAGAGTAATCACTCCCTTTAGATTTGGAAAATTCTTGGGATCACTTCGCAGTGCCGCGTATCTAAGCACAATGCTCGTACCTAGACTGTAGCCTGAAAGTATGATGTTCTCATAACCAAGCTCAATCAGATATTCAACAACTCTATCGATCTGAGGAATTGTATCGTTTAAGATGCCGTAACCGAAAAAGAGGCCGAAATTTGCCATTCGGGTATTGATTGCCAGCGATGAATAGCCGCCTTCGGCTAAAATAGGCGGCAAAAACCTCTGACTACCGTCAAGAAAGTTGCCTAGAAATCCGTGAACATGAATTATGGCTGTATCATTTTTAATTTTATCTTCACTGTGAATTGTGCTGTTATAATAGAGCCCGTCGATCTTGCTCTTGCCAAAAGGGATGGAGACCAGTTCCTGCTCCATGTATTTTGTCGAATTTTCACTTTTCATAGAAATTATCTTGTTAAATTGATCCCAGCGAACTTAGAGTGAAAGACTTTTCCGGCTAAAGCATCTCGGCATCCATAACATAACCGATTCTAACCGAAGAATGACTCCGGGTCTCTCATAACGTTATCTGCATACTTCTTGGCGTCCATCCACTGAGAGGACCTTCCTAATTCAATCACTTTTTTACTCAAGGCTCCCTGAGCCACTATTAAATTTGATTTAGGATCCCAGATGATCTGCCAGTTGTCATCCTTAAATCCCCTTACCCATCCAAACGGGAATGTTCCAACCTCAGCCAATATAAATTCTCCTGTAAATTATATGTGATATAGATTTTAGTGGAAATTTTGAAAACCTCAACACCGGAGGCTCAAATTATATTATTTTTGAAGATTTAAACAATTTTACAATTTATGGAAAATAATTTTTGTCCCGCTAATCAAATTGTTATTGTATCAGGATTCTTATCAATTATCCTTTGGAGAGAGTTGCGCGGTAAATATCATAGCTTAAATTTATAAAATATATGAGAAAAATAATTGTTGCACTAGGTTTATTTTTTATCCTCCTCATTATCCTTTTTGGATTGGCTTTTCTATATCTCAACTTTTTTATCAATAACAACAAGGCCTTTTTTGTTTCGCAGCTGGAGAAATCGCTGGGTAGAAAGATTAGTGTAGGCGAAATAAAGACGGGTTTCCGGGATGGACTGGGAATACGCCTGAAGAATTTCTCCCTTGCTGATGATAAGAAGTTTTCAGAAACAGCTTTTATTCGAGCTTCCGATGTTCAGGTTAATGTGGAATTTATCCCGCTGCTCAGCAAGAAAATAAATATCTCTAAATTAATACTTAACAATCCTGTAATTAATATCGTTAAAAACAAGAAGGGTAAATACAACTTTTCCGCAATAATTGCCGGCAATCAAACTAAGCCAGACAAAACCACGGAGAAAAGGAATGCTGAAGGGGAACCAGTACTATTTGCCTCATCAATATTAATTAAACAGGGTCAAATAAATTATGAGGACCTGAGTAGTGAGTCGGTATTTCAAATACAGAAAATCAATCTCGGAATTAATGACTTCGTTTATAACAATAAATTTTTTTTGGATATTGAAGCCGCCTTATTTTCGTCGGAGCCAAACATAAAAATAAACGGGGTATTCGGGCCGGTGGCCTCCGATCAGGATTTACTGGAAATGCCTGTTACAGGCCGCCTGAAAATAATCGATCTGGACATCAACACTCTGAAGAAATTTATCCCCGCGATCAGATTAAATATTCCCGAGGGCCTGGATATATCAGGGCCGCTGAATGCTAACGTAAAATATTCCGGTTCTCTTGATGCTCTAAAGCTTAATGACATATATGTGAACGCATCAGTATTTGGATCCAGAGGACCTAATCTGAAACTTTCAGGAAATATCGGCCCTTTAGGAGAAAATAGCAAGAATTTATCACTTAACACAGAATTCAGCCTAAAAAATGCAAACCTCAGCAAACTGAGAAATTTCGCATTTTTAAAAGGCTCATTTCCAAACAGGTTATCAACCCAGGGCACAGTTGATATTAGCGGCAAGAGCAAAGGGACTCTGGACGACTTAAAATTTACATCCGTCAAACTTGATGCTACCAATTCCCGCCTTGCTGTTATAGGTAATTTTTTAAAACCTAAAAATATCCCATTTGTAATTACAGCCGAAGGAAGAATCTCAAATACAATTATTGAGCTCAGTAATATGAATGTAGTTATCAATACATTGAGGCTGGATTCAAAAGGCAAAATTAACAGAGGTACAACCAATCTGATAGACATTGCAGTGACTTCTAACAAAATTGACCTGGCAGACCTGAGTGAAACATTCCCGTCGATAGAGGAATATAAACCCAGCGGCCGGCTTCAACTACTGAATACCAATTTAAAAGGCGAACTTGGGAAGGGACAGGCGCCCGATATAAAAGGCTCGCTTCTTATATCAGGAGCATCTATTACACCTAAATCATTTCCTGGACCGGTGAGCCGTATTAATACAAGAATAAATTTCTCAGGGAAAACCGCCGCTATCAAAGATATGTCCCTTAATCTTGGAAAATCCAGCATGCAACTTTCGGCAAACATTGATAATTTGTCTCCGTTAGTTCTGAGGTATGAGGTAATGTCTCCGGAATTTTATATTTCAGATGTCAACAAAAACAGGTTGGCAGCATACCGAGAAGAGATTATCCGAAACCTAAAAAGCAAGGGTGAAGTTTCAACAAAGCACGGCAATTTAGCTATGAAGGGGTCTCTGTCGTCAAGCAGGGCAACCATCGCAGATTTTGAACTTCAAGATTTAGAGACCGAGTTCTCACTCCTTGATGAAAAGATTCAGATTGAGAATTTTCAAACAAAGGCGTATGAGGCTCTAATTAAAGGAAATGCGAGTTATAAAATGGGCGCCGACTCACAGTTCTCTGCGATTTCCGATATTAGGGGATTTGACCTCAAGAGTTTTCTTGATTCCCGCAATTCAGACAACACTCAGAAAATACGGGGGAAAGCAAATCTCGATATAAATATTTTCGGCAGCGGCGGCGGATGGGACGAAATAAAAGAATCACTAAAAGGAACAGCAAAAGCTGAAATTCTGGACGGGGCTGTTATGGACGTCAACGTA
>CBDUCG010000004.1:0-33784 GCA_965365595.1 uncultured bacterium | reverse complement strand
CGGAAATCCCTTATTGCTCCGCTTTCATATTCTATGGTGGTAACCCCTGCCGTTGATCCGGGAATAAAAACTGTCACAGTTCCTGCAGTCAAACCCGAATCAATTACGCCCCTTGCTACTTCGCCTGTGATGTCTATTAAATCCGTATCGCCATTTGTCTCAACTCTGAGACCTTGTGTTATTGCCGACACACTATTTCTCCTATAAAAGATTGAGTTGTCAACAGACATCTTATCCTTCTCGCAAAATTCTGTTATCATTGCAGTCCGCTTGACCTTTATCTGTTTTATTTCATAAGAATCTATGTCCTCATGCGGGGCGATTACAACCTTATCTATGGTATTACTCTGGTTAAGGATTTCATAATCCCCGAAATTAATACCAAAACTCTCATAAACTTTAGTGACTTGATACATTGATATATGAAGAGCTAGTTTATGTCCCATATTTCCCAACAACTTAATCAAATCTTGTCCTATACCCAGAGAGCTTACTGAAATTACAGGAATGGCATTTGATGAGAATGATTTTTCTATGAATATTGTGAGTAGCTCAAGAGATTCTGTCGTAGACAGCAAATTTAAATCAGGTCCGGTGCAGCATTTAAGGACCAAGACATCGCATGGTCTGATGGACAGGGGCTTGGCAGTCGGCAATTTTCTGGGCCATATATCACCTGCATAAATAAGCGTCTTGTCACCTTTATCCACAATCATCTGAGCTGAACCAAGCATATGACCTGAGGGAATAAGCTCTACTTGTGAATTGCCGAGAGTAAAAGGTCTGTTGTATGGGCAGGTAAGCAGTATTGCTTTCCTAACTTTATTTCCCAAAAGCCGAATAGTTTCAGGGGTTGCTATTATTTTTTCTGGAGCCGTAAATTTCTCTATATCAGCACTAGAAATAAAAGAAAGGTCGGTTTTCTTTTTTGAATCGAACCAGAGTCCTGTGCCTTTTAAGTGTATTCCATCTTTGTACTCAATCATTAATTTTCAAGTTTGTTTCTTGGAATAAGATGGATATCAAAATTATCATAGATCCCACAATCCGGTTTACTCAATTACCACGTCTGTAATAAATTCTTCCTGGACAAATTTCCATTGACCGTTTTCCTTCACCAAATAAACAATACCGTCTATTGGCTCGTTAGTACTGGTGTCAGTCCCATCTACCGTTAATATAGCTGTATTATCCTTTATTTTAGAAGAAATATTCGTAATTTTTATTTTCTTGCGCTCATCCTTGACTATCTCCAGGAAAAGAGCTTCATCTTCCTTGGTTATTTCACCAAGTTGATTTACATTTGCCTGCGAAAGGTACGGTTTCAGATCAGTTATGGAATTGGCTTTCTTGGTTGCCTCTACATACGAATTATAAAATTTAATCGTTTCATCTTCCTGAGCAAAAGAGGACACTGATATAAATAGTGCAAAAATGAGTAGTATTATGGTCGTTTTTTTCATTATCATTCTCCATATTGTTGTGAATATTCGGTTGGCCACCCATTTTTAAAGGATACCAAGCGTCGTTATTGTTGACAAGGAATACTTGTTGCGGTGATAATTTTCTTCATTATTTTCAAATTGGTACTCAGGAATATTTAAATAGACATTCATATTACAAGGAGAAATTATATGGATAAGACCGAAAATCTGCTAAAAGACTTAACTGAAGCACACGGTATACCGGGCTATGAAGCAGAAGTCCGTAAGGTGATTAGACATTACTTCAAACCTCTTGGCGATATAGAAGAGGATAATATGGGAAGTCTTATCTGTAAAAAAGCTGGGAAGGATGCTTCTCCCAAAATTATGCTTGCAGGCCATATGGATGAAGTCGGTTTTATGGTAAAGCACATTTCTTCTAACGGTTTTATTAAGTTTACAACACTCGGGGGTTGGTGGGACCAGGTTTTACTAAGCCAGCGGGTTGGAATAAAGACCAGAAAAGGAGACGTAATAGGCGTTATCGGCGCAAAGCCCCCTCATCTTCTTTCTCCGGATGAGCGCAACAAAGTTGTTGCTAGGAAACAGATGTACATAGATATTGGCGCAACATCAGAAAAAGACGTTGATAAAGCAGGCGTCAGAGTAGGAGATCCGATAGTTCCCGTAAGTGAATTTACTGTACTCGCTAATCCGAAAACCTATATGTCAAAAGCGTTTGATGACCGCGTGGGTTGCGCAGTGGTTATCTCCGCATTAGGCTCGCTTAAGAAAACTCATCCCAATGCACTTTACGGAGTAGCAACAGTGCAGGAAGAAGTCGGAGTCAGAGGTGCCACAACAAGCGTAGATATGGTTAATCCGGATATAGCTATCATACTTGAGTCGGATATAGCGGGAGATGTTCCTGGGATAAAGCCCGATGAATCATCCACTAAATTTTCAGGCGGTCCATCGTTGCTTCTTTATGACGCGCGAATGATACCCAACTTAAAACTCAGAGACCTGGTAATTGATACAGCTAAAAAGAACAAGATACCTCTCCAGTTCACAACAATGGAAGGAGGCGCAACGGACGGCTCTGTAATACATCTCCATAAATCCGGTGTTCCGACGATTGTGCTTGGAGTTCCTTCACGGCACATACATAGTCATAACTCCATTATCCACAGGGACGACTTCGACAATACAGTCAAGCTGTTAAAAGCGGTTATTCAGAAACTTGATAAAAAAACTGTTCAGGATATAAAGTCTTTTAAGTAATTTTAACTAATCTCAAATGATTACAGGGTTATTTTTTATATTGAAATTAACGTGACCCTGTAATTTGCTGGTAAACTTAAGGGCACTTTGGAATCCATTAATATCAAGGGTGCAAGAGAGCATAATCTAAAAGACGTCTCCCTTTCTATACCCAGAGGAAAACTTGTCGTAATTACCGGAGTCAGCGGCTCTGGCAAGTCTTCGCTTGCCTTTGACACGATATATGCAGAAGGCCAGAGAAGATATATGGAATCTCTGTCTTCATACGCAAGACAGTTTGTTGAAAAGATAGACAAACCCGATGTGGATTCAATAGAAGGGCTTTCCCCGTCTATTTCGGTGGACCAAAAAACCTTCCAGAGAAACCCGCGGTCAACTGTAGGAACAATCACGGAGATGTACGATTTCTTAAGACTTCTGTTTGCCCGGATAGGTAGGCCGTACTGTCATAAATGCGGAGTGGAAATTTCATCCCAGAGTCTCGATCATATGGTTGAGCGCGTTTCAACTCTCGATGAAGGGCAAAAAGTCTCAATTTATTCTCCTATAGTTCAGGGAAGAAAAGGAGAATACAGAAAAGAGCTGGAAGAACTTAGATCTGATGGTTATTTACGGGTCAGAATTGACGGCGATATTTATGACCTGGACGAAGAAATCAATATTAACAAAAACAAGAAGCATACAATTGAGCTGCTCGTCGATGTGGCGATTATCCGCCCTGAAAATATGGCGGAAAGAATTAGAGAGTCATTGCAAATTGCTTTGAAGCGCTCAGGCGGTGTCGCTGTTGTAGAATCAGACAGAGGAAACAGGTTCACATTTAGCAATAAATTCGCATGCCATGAGTGCGGGATTAGCTATCCGGAGATATCCCCCCGGCTTTTTTCTTTCAATAGTCCTTACGGGTCATGTAAGGAATGTCATGGCATTGGCGCGACTTCTTTTTGCGATCCGGAGCTGTTAATTGATCCCGACCTTTCAGTTGCAGAGGGAGCAATCATACCCTGGAGAAATTCGACCCATTTTAAACAGATTCTTGACAATGTCGCAGAGTATTACGGGTTTGATCTAAATACGCTTTTTAAAAAGCTCCCCGCTAAAATACGTAAAATTGTAGTTCACGGTTCTGGGAACGAAGAGGTTCTATTTTACAAGGAAAGGAAGGGTAGAGTGCTCAAATACTGGGAAACTTATTCCGGTGTTTTGGGCATTACTTCGGAGTGGTATAAAGAGACTGAATCCCCTGAAATAAGAGAAAAGCTTTCACAATACATGAGAACGTCGACATGCTCTGCATGTGAGGGGTCGAGGTTAAGAAAAGAAGCGCTCTCAATTTTTGTTGATAATAAATCCATTCATGATCTCTCAAAAATGACTGTTGAGAATGCAATTGAATTTTTTGCAAATTTGAAACTATCTGGCCGTGATCAAATTATAGGCGAAAGGATAATTAAGGAGATTAACTCAAGGCTCAGTTTTTTAGATGATGTAGGTTTAGGTTATCTTACTCTTGACCGCTCTGCCCCCACACTATCGGGCGGTGAGGCCCAGAGGATAAGACTTGCCACTCAGGTAGGCTCAAAACTGACGGGAATAACATATGTTTTAGACGAACCCACAATCGGCCTTCACTCCAGAGACAATTTAAAACTCATAGATACTCTTAAAACGCTTAGAGACAGCGGCAATTCAATAATAGTTGTTGAACATGATGAAGATACAATAAGAAATGCCGATTATATTGTGGATATTGGGCCTGGAGCCGGCGAAAAAGGAGGGGTAATTGTCTCAAGCGGACAATTAGATCAATTAGTTAAAACTAAGGATTCACTAACCGGTGGTTATCTTTCAGGTAATCTGACCATCTCCCCACCCGGGAAACGCAGAAAACCCAAGGATCATATTTCTATTAAAGGAGCCACGGAACATAATCTAAAAAATATTGATGTGGAATTTCCTTTGGGTGTATTCACATGTGTAACCGGTGTTTCAGGCTCTGGGAAAAGCACACTAGTTATAGACACACTTTATAACGCCCTTAGCCATTCGCTGTACAAAAGCAAATATCCTATCGGAAAGCACAAGAAGATAAGTGGCTATAAAGAAATAGATAAAGTTCTAAATGTTGAGCAAACGCCGATTGGAAGAACACCCAGGTCAAATCCCGCAACATATACAGGTTTGTTCTCACCGATAAGAGATTTATTTGCGATGCTTCCTCAGGCAAATGCCAGAGGCTACAAGCCGGGAAGGTTCAGCTTCAATGTGAGTGACGGCCGGTGTAGCGTTTGCTCAGGGCACGGGACACAAAAAATAGAGATGCACTTTCTTCCGGATGTTTATGTTACCTGTGAAAGGTGCGGCGGGAGCAGATATAATTCTGAAACACTTGAAATTAAATATAATGGTAAAAGCATTGCCGATGTTCTGGATATGACAGTGAGTGAGGCGCACGAGTTTTTCAAGAACGTTCCTCATTTAAAATCCAAGCTGGAAGTCCTCGAAGCAGTCGGGCTTGAGTACATAAGATTGGGCCAGGCGGCGACTACTCTTTCAGGAGGAGAGGCGCAGAGGATAAAACTTTCAAAAGAGCTCTCAAGACGAGGTACCGGAAACACAATATACATTTTGGACGAGCCAACAATCGGGCTCCATTTCGACGATGTCCGAAAATTACTTCTTGTCATTCAGGAGCTTGCAAACAAAGGAAACACGGTAATTGTGATAGAGCATAATCTTGATGTGATAAAATGTGCCGATCATATTATTGACATGGGGCCCGAAGGCGGTGAAGCAGGAGGGCAGATTGTAGCCCGGGGAACGCCTGAGAAAGTAGCTAAGGTTAAAAGCTCATATACGGGCATTTTTTTGAAAAAGATATTTATAAATAAAAAAAGCGGCAAAGGATCACACTAGTTGGATTTATTACAGTCTATAATTTTAGGAGCTATTCAGGGTGTTACCGAGTTTTTCCCCGTTAGCAGTACGGCACATCTTGTGCTTCTGCCCTGGTTTTTTTCCTGGACCGACCAGGGGCTTCCGTTTAATGTAGCTCTTCATATGGGCAGTCTTCTGGCAATTGTTTATTATTTCTGGCAGGAATGGGTTTTAATTATAAGGGAGTTTATAACAAGTGTACTAAGTTGGAGCTTTGAGGGACGACCGAACGGGAAAACCGGTTTATATCTGATAATAGCCACAATTCCCGGCGCACTATCAGGAGTTCTCTTTGAACAATATGCCGCCGATATGTTAAGACATCCTCTCGCTACAGCATTTACGCTTTCTTTTTTCGGGGTACTGCTTTATTTCTCGGACCGGAATTCCAAGAAAACTAAAGAAGTTAGAGGCATGAACATTGTTGATTGCATAATAATCGGACTATCCCAGGCGCTTGCAATTGTCCCTGGGGTATCACGCTCGGGTGTGACAATAACGGGAGCAATGTTTAGAAACTTTAACCGGGAAGAAGCGGCGAAATTCTCATTTTTACTCGGCGCGCCGCTAATAGCCGGCGCCGGCGTGTTTGAAGCAAGACATCTGGAGCCATCGGCAGTTATGAGCGCACCATTTATAGCCGGAGTTGTAGCTTCCGCAGTATTTGCTTTCCTGGCTATAAAATTTCTTTTGCGTTTCGTTAGAAATTCAAGCTATACGGTATTTGTAATTTACAGACTCGGGCTTGCGGTTCTGATCACTTCTTTATATCTAATCAGATAGACAGTTTTTCTCTTTTCCCGCTTTTCATATAGTATTTATCAATGGAGGTTAAACAGTGATAGCGCTAATTACAGCTACATGGGACGAGATTAGGCTTCTAAAAAGAGACATACAAGTTTCTGAAGATGGAACGTCCGCCGACTTTGAATTCGTTCTTGGAAATCTATACGGAAAGTCCGCCATCATAGCTGAAATAGGGGTCGGAATAAAAAAAGCTAGGACCGGAGTGAGTTATATAATTCAGAAATTCAAACCTTCCCTTATTTTAATTGCGGGTTTCGGAGGCGCATTGAGTTCTGAACTAAAAGTTGGAGATATTGTTTTGGGAGAGGAAGTATTTAGCCTTATGAAGAATGAAGTCCTTAAGCTTAGAAGCGACATTTCACTGCCAAACGGCAAATACAAGAAGGGGCGAATTTTAACAGAAAGCAGGTTTATCAGTGAGCCGGATGAAAAAATACGGCTGTCTGAAGAATCAAAATCGCTTGTTGTTGATATGGAGACCTGGGGGGTTGCAGAGGCTGCTCGGCAAAGCAGAACGCCTGTGATGTCAATTCGAGCGGTGTCTGACAAGGCTGATGAGAGTCTCCCGGACATGGCGTCGATTTATAATAGTTCGGGTGAGTTTGATTTTGAAAAAGCAGATAGTTATTTCAAAGAAAACCCGCACTTGATAACTCCCTATTTAAAATTCAGATATACAAACACTCCTGCCGCATCAAATTCCCTTTATTTATTTCTAAAGGAATTCATAGTAAATCATCAATATTAACTTTCTTTACATCCTTTCCTATAGGAGTAACCTTTTTAGTATGATATTCAATATTCCAAGAATAAAACAATTGCATATTCTACTAATTCTTATAAGCCTTTCAATTTCACCGTTGTACTCAACAGCTCAAGAATCAGATAGAAGTGATTATATAGTTCTCAAGGCAATGCAGGATGAACTTGGCCGCTCGCAACAGAAGCTTAGACTCGATGGCTACGAAACACCCTATTTTATAAGTTATCAAATCAAAGATAACGAGTTTTACAGCATAAAAGGGAAGTATGGAGCCATAGCCTCCACTGATAGTAACAGAATTAGGCGCCTGTATGTTGATGTCAGAGTTGGCGATTATGATTTCGATAATTCTATCAAGGGCATATCGGGGGGAAGAATTCCGTTTCATGATGCCTCTGAAGTACCGGTAGATAATGACCCCGATGCAATACGTGCAACTCTCTGGCAGGTAACGGACTATGCCTATAAAGAAGCTTTGACCCAGTATTTCAATAAAAAGGCTAATAATGTACAGGAAATAAAGGATGTTGATACCAAGAGTTTCACTAGAGAAAAAAGTCATGCATATTTTGGACCTGAGCTGGATTTAACTTTTAATTTGAAAGAATGGGAAGACAAGATCAGGAATATTTCATCAGTTTATAAACAATATAAGGAGCTCACGAATGCTGATATCATGATGACTGCCCAGCAGGAAACCGTCTATTTCGTGAACACAGAGGGAACAAAATATATCAGAGACGAAGTGCTTTATTCAATTGACGCTCAAGTTGTGACAAGAGCGGAAGACGGAAAGGAAATAAGCAACTACAGAAATCTTTACTACGTATCACAGGAGGATATCCCGACGGTAGAGGAGATTAAGCATGTAGTTAAAGAGATGGTAGATGAAACTCTTGAGATGAGAAGCGCTGAAGTTCTTTCCCCTGTGAGTGTCCCTGCATTGCTAGAGCCTGAGGCAGCCGGGGTAGTGTTCCATGAGGCTGTAGGTCACAGGCTTGAAGGCGAGAGGCAGATAAACGATGATGAAGGTCAGACTTTTAAAGAAAAAGTGGGTCAGAGGGTAATACCTAAATTCATTACAATAATAGATGACCCATCCGAAAAAAATTTTAACGGTACTCACTTGATGGGATACTACCCTTTTGACGATCAGGGAGTTCCGGGTGAAAGGGTTGTTTTAATAGAAGACGGGGTATTAAAGAACTTTCTGCTTTCAAGAACTCCGGTGAATGGTTTTGAACGGTCAAACGGCCACGGCAGGGCGTCTTACGGACGGGCGCCGATTGCCAGAATGAGCAACACAATAATTGAATCAGATAAAGAATATCCGAATGAAAAATTAAAAGAGCTTCTCATTGAAGAAGTCAGGCGTCAGAATAAGCCATTTGGACTAATAATCAAAAGCATGAAAGGCGGTGAAACCAATACATCTTCATACAACTTCCAGGCCTACCGTGCAACCCCTGTCGTCATATACAAAGTAGATCCTAAAACTGGAAAGGAAACTCCCGTGCGTGATATAGAGATTGTAGGAACGCCACTTGTTTCGATTAATAAAATCATTGCTACAGGAGATGATTACTCTGTTTTCAACGGTTTTTGCGGGGCTGAATCGGGATATGTTCCTGTTTCCACGGTAGCTCCAAGCATTCTTGTTTCTGAGATAGAGTTTCAGCGTAAATCTTCCAAGAAAGAAAAGTTGCCGCTGCTACCTCCGCCTTTTTTTGATATCAATCCTGAATAACAACTAAGTTCAAATTCTGAAAACGGTTCAAAATATAATATTTATACGTTAGTATTGAATATATCACTTCTACTGCATCCTAAGGGGGATCTCAAATGGCCAAGAAAGAAAAAACAATCGAAGCATTGCTGAAGGAGGCGCGTACTTTTTCTCCAAGCAGAAAATTCAGAGAAAAAGCTCATATCAAAGATGATAAAATCTACCGCAAGGCCAAGCGCAACAGAGAAAAGCACTGGGAAGATTTTGCTGAGGAGCTTGTATGGTTTAAAAAATGGAGGAAGGTTCACACGTGGAAAGTCCCTGACGCAAAATGGTTTGTTGGAGGGAAGTTAAACGCTTCTTATAACTGTCTTGACCGTCATATAGATACTGCCAGAAAAAACAAGGCCGCAATAATCTGGGAAGGAGAGTTCGAAGAAAGCATAACTCTCACGTACTGGGAGCTCTACAGAGAAGTAAACAAGTTTGCCAATGTTCTAAAAAACCTTGGAGTAAAAAAAGGTGACAGAGTAACAATTTATCTGCCGATGATTCCGGAACTTGCTATAGCTATGCTCGCGTGCGCAAGGATTGGCGCGCCTCACAGCATAGTTTTCGGTGGTTTCAGTGCCGAGAGCCTACGCGACAGAATACAGGACTGTAAATCTAATCTCCTTATAACCTCAGACGGCGGTTACAGAAGAGGAAAAGTGATTCCGCTTAAGAAATATGCGGATCAAGCTATCAAGAAAACTCCTTCAATAAAGAAAGTCGTGGTAGTTAAAAGAGTGGGAGATAAAGAAAAAGTAAGGATGAAAAAAGGACGTGACTATTGGTGGCACAATTTGATGAAGGAAGCTGATACTTTCTGCGCCCCCGAAAAGATGGACTCTGAGGATATGCTTTTTCTTCTCTATACCAGTGGAACAACTGGTAAGCCCAAAGGCATAGTCCATACTACCGGCGGTTATATGGTAGGAGCTTATGCTACTACCAAGCTGGTTTTTGACATGAAAGAAGAGGATACTTACTGGTGTACGGCTGATATAGGCTGGGTAACAGGGCACAGTTATATCATCTACGGCCCGCTTGCCAACGGCGCTACTACCCTGATGTACGAAGGAGCGCCTGATTATCCGGATATAGGGCGTTTCTGGGCAATTGTCGAAAAATATGCCGTAACAATTTTCTACACAGCACCAACTGCTATAAGAGCTTTCATGAAATGGGGCGAGGAGCATCCGAGAAAATACGACCTTAGCTCACTCCGCCTTCTTGGTTCTGTAGGCGAGCCCATAAATCCTGAGGCATGGATGTGGTACCACGAGCATATTGGGCGCAAGAATTGCCCAATCGTGGACACCTGGTGGCAGACTGAGACAGGTTCTATTTTAATCTCAGCACTTCCCGGTCACACCAAGCTAAAACCCGGATCTGCAACTATACCGTTTCCCGGTATCGAAGCTGATGTAGTGGATGAAGATGGTAAATCAGTGAAAGAAGGCGCGGGTTATCTGGTTATTAAAAGTCCGTGGCCATCTATGCTGAGGGGTATCTACGGTGATAAAAAACGTTATTTTGATACATACTGGAGCAAGTATCCCGGTATATATTTCACAGGAGACGGAGCCAAGAGAGACAAAGACGGATATATATGGGTGCTTGGAAGGGTTGATGACGTTATGAATGTCGCAGGACACAGACTCAGCACCATGGAAATTGAAAGCGCTCTGGTCGATCATCCTTCTGTTGTAGAAGCGGCTGTAGTAGGCAAAGCTCATGAACTTAAAGGTCAGGCTGTTGTGGCGTTTACAACACTCAAAAAGGGCATCAAGTCTAATCAGAAACTTGTCGATGATTTAAAAAAGCATGTGGCTAAAAAAATCGGGGCAATCGCGAGACCAGAAGATATTATTTTTACTGCCGAGCTGCCGAAAACCAGAAGTGGAAAAATAATGAGAAGGCTTCTACGGAATATCGCAGAGGGGTCAATTTTAGGAGATACTACTACACTTGCTGATCCGGCAGTTGTGAGTCAGCTTAGGGAGCAGTACGAGCATAAAGAGGGTTAAATTAATTCATTATTGCTAATTTACCGTTTTCTGGTGGATTTTGATTTTTAAAGCTCTGAATGTCCTGTTTAATAGAAGCCAGAACAAATCCAATTACTGTTGCGTCATCAAGAAATCCAGCGCCGGGTATTAGATCAGGTACAGCGTCTAACGGGTTAAGAAAGTATATTAATGCCCCCGCGCACAGCACCAAAGTAGTCCATGGAACTTCTTTGTACTCCCCATTTACCCAGGATTTGAGCATAGAAATAAGCAAGCCTACTTCATCCCTGATGTTTAATAATTGTTTCTTGCCCGAGTTTATCTCTTTCGCGGCAGAATCCGCCAATTGATTAATATCATTACTGTTTTTAAGAATGGATTTTGCTCGAACAAGCGCTGTAGCGGAAAACAACTTGAGAACGGTTTTTGGTGAAATTGGCATAATTAATTTAATGCTTTAAACTACTTATGCGTAACGAAAGAAGACCTATGTTACATCTTTTAAGGTCAGACCGTTGTCTTTAAGAACTGCGAGAAGGCCCTTTTTGTTAATGGTTCTGTAGGTCCTCATTGAAATTCTTAACCTGATAGAGCGGTCAAGCTCTGGAACAAATATATTTTTCCAGTGAAGATTAGGGTTCTGGCGGCGCTTTACCTTATTGTTCGCATGTGAAACATGGTTGCCTACCAGAGGCTTCTTTCCTGTGATCATGTCTTTCTGTGCCATAACTAACTCCTTTTTATACCGTAAAACAGGATATTAAGTATTCCACAAGAAAAAGATTTGTAAATACAGGCCAAAAATTAAAAATTGGCTCTCATGTTTCATGGGAAAACTATCACTGTAATTATTCCGTAACTACATTTATTGTTCTTTCAGTATTATTAAAAGGTCCCTCAACCAATTTCCCCTCACTATCTAAAAGCTGAAGCGTGATAATATATTGACCGCTGGCCAGACCTGTTATAAAAGCGGGATTCCACTCTCCCATAGTGATAGAGTATTCATCCGCTCCGGCCTCATTTTTACGTATTGTATATTTTGCTTTGTAATCATCTCCGAGCTCTGCGTTTATGAGATAAAAGTCCAGCATTATTTTTTTCGCATCTTTACCTTCATACGAACCTTTCGGCCTGCTGTATATAATTGTGGGCTTGGATTCGTCGAGCATGAACTCTCCTTCTTCTTTGCCTACATAAAAATTCACTATATCAATGGAGCCGTCTGCTTTTACACTTTCATGATACGAGCGGCTTGGAAAGACTAAAAGAGTGTGGGGACCTTCGTCTAATATACCAATTTCAAAAGGCTCACCGGCTTCATAATTTGCAAAATAGGGGTCATTGTCGAGTATGATATGCACGTGCTGTCCTTTCCCTGAATTAGCTATTTCCTGAGCTCTTGGGGTGTCGGTCTGTATTCCTAGTTCGTAGTTCTCAACATCTACTACCACTGAGAGGTTACTGTTTTCAAGCACATCACCATCTTTTAATGATGTAAAACGGGCTTTTGCTCCGGGAAATGCGGGCGATCTTTCACCTACCGCTATTACAACTTCGGGTTCTACATCAGCTTGAGATGGGGCTTCAGTGTTCTCCATTTCAGCAGCTTGTTCTACAGATTCCTGTTTTGTGTCCTCACTGCTTTGACTGCATCCAACAACAAGAACCGCCGGAAAAACTAGAATGCTCAGAATTGCTATTAATGTTTTCTTTTTCATGTAGATTACTCCTTTTGTATATATTCTATGTTATGTATTCTAAATGGTGAGATGCTGTATTCCAACTGAAAGTTTCTCAATACAGCTATTAAACTGGAGAAATCCAATGATTAAAGAAGAGTTGCTAAATGTAATATGCTGTCCGGAAACAAAGCAGGATCTTGTTTTAGCGGACGACAGTACAGTAGAAAAAATAAATTCTCTAATTGAGCGTGGAGAGCTCAAAAACAGATCTCAGCAGCCTGTTGCGGAAAAAATAGACGGTGGGTTAATTCAGAAAGATGATCGAAAGTATTTGTATCCTATACGAAATGAAATACCGATTCTTCTAATTGATGAGTCTATACTTCTCGAAAATATAATATAAATATTATTTTGACTCTTCTTCAATGATTTCGACTTCGGTGTTCTCTTTTATCTCGACAACCAGAGATTGATACTTATTAAATTCCTCTACATTAATTTCGGCCAGGCCTTTGTCTGCCAGCTCCAGGTTAAGCATTTTCCCACCGGGAATAAACACGTAGGCTGGAATATTTCCGTTACTGTCTCTTGTCTGTTTTCCCGGTTCAATTTCAATCAGAGTTCCCCGTGTTAATACCGATTCGGTATATTTTTTGGCCGCTGCTTTCTTTTTGTCTGGAATGTCTACTCCTAGCAATATTACTTTTTCATCATTGAGTCCAGGTAACTGACAGAGAAATCTCTCTCCAGTGTAGACTTTAAGGACAGTACATTGAAACTTGTCCGGAGTGAGAAACGAAAGATCGTCCGCAACTTTTTTATATTGATTACATCCGATAACCAGTAAAGCAGAGAGGATAAATAGTATTAAATTTTTTTTCATAAAACCGTATTTTCTCCTATTTATGTTGATATCTTAATTTCTCTCCATAGCAGAGATAGAATAAAAAAAACGGATGCGCAAACCGCGATGGAGGCGCCTGTGGGTATAGACAAAACAAAAGAGAAGAAATAGCCCAATACCGCTGACAATGTTCCGATAATTACTGAAAAAACAAATACTAGAGGTAAATTTTCGGTGAGGTAAAGCGAAGCAAGAGGAGGTAGCGCTAAAAGTGCGAACACCGGAAGCGCTCCCATAGCTCTGGTAGCTACAGCTACAACTACGGCAACGGTTATCAATAGCAGAGTGTTTAATCTTCTGACTGGATACTTGAACAATCTGGCTGACTCGGTGTCGAACGATACAAAAATAAAGTCTTTGTAATAAATCAGATGTATGATGAATATGATAACGGCCACTGCTGGTATCAAAAAAACATCCGTTGGATCGACAACAACAGCGCTTCCAAAAAGTATAGTTGCAATGTCGTGGGTGCCTGAGACTATTCTGTCTGCTAAAATTATAACTCCTCCTGAGGCAAGCAAGAATCCGAATGCAATCACGCCTTCACGACTGATTCTAGTGAAATCTCTTTTAAGCGCGTAAAAACCGGCGGCAATTGCTGTTAAAATTAATGATAATGCAAAAGGGCCGAAAAGACTGGAGAATACGGCCAGACCCAATCCCTCCAAATAAAAAGACAGCGCAACCCCAAAGCTTGAGATTTGAGTGAGTGTAGCGCTTACGAAGATAATACGTCTTAACACAACGTATACACCAAGAAATCCGCATACAGCTCCCGTGACGGCTCCAACAATCATCGGGTCGCGCCATAGAAAATAACTGTTAATAAACTCATTAAACATGCTCATTTATCTCTCTTTAGTTAAGATTCAATCCGAACAACTTATCCAGACTTTCTTTTTTCAATATTTCCGCTTTCTTCCCGGCATGAAAAACTTTATTGTCTTTATCAATTAGAATTATATGGTCAGAGTATTCAGACACCGTGTTTAAAAAATGGCTAACCATCACAACTGAGAGCTTCCTCTCGCTCTGAATTTTTTTAACAAGCTCCATTATCTCAGTCTCGCCTTTAATATCCACAGACGCAGTCGGCTCATCCAGTACTAGCAAGTCGGGCTCACCCGCAATGGAGCGAGCAAGCAGTGTGCGCTGCTTTTCACCCCCGGACAATGATCTGATTGGCCTGTTTTTTAAGTGTGATATGCCTGCTTTCTCAATAGATCTCTCGATGACATTTATATCAGACCGCGATAACCGCTTGCCTGCTCTGACCCGGCTGTAACGACCCATCGATACGATTTCATAAACGGAGACAGGAAAAATCGGGTCAAACTTCTCATACTGCGGAACATATCCAAAGGTCAGATTGTCATTTAGTCGTAATTTCCCCGAGACAGGGGGGATCAGTTTTAAAATCGTTTTTAAAAGCGTGCTTTTACCGCTTCCGTTAGGTCCGAGAACACCCCAGAATTCATTAGACTCGATTACTAGGTTAACAGAATCTACAAAAGTACTGTTTTCATATCCAATGTCTATATTTTCAAGTTTTACAAGCTCAGTCATGTTGTATCCTTCCTTTGTTTGCTGATAATTACCCCCCGGATCTCCTTTTGATGGAGCTATGTTCCGGGGGTAAAAAGCTATATTATCTTTCATCCACCAGTCCATTAGAGCCTGTTTTGCTTTTCAGAGCTGACGTAATCTCTCCTACAATAGCGTCAAACAGCTCAAAATAACTGTTAATAGCTTTCTCACCTTCTACCATTATAGGGAGTGACAGAAACGTGGCGCCAGTCTTTTGAGCAATTATCTCTGGCGTTTTTCTCGGGTAGTAATTGGCTGAAATAATGAGCTTCACATTTTGATCCTCCATGTTTTTTATCAGATCGGCTACATGTGAGGGAGTCGGTGGAATACCCGGTTTCGGCTCAATGGTCCCTGCCTCTTTAAATCCGCTCCAATCTAGAAAGTAGGCCCATAACTTATGATACGTAACCACTTCCGTGCCTCTATACGGCTCTAGCTCTGCATCCCATTCGGAAATTTTTAATTTGAGTGTGTTTTTGAAATTGTCAAAATTTTCCTCATAAAAATCTGCGTTATCGGGATCAATTTTTATTAACCGAGCTGCAATTCCCCTTGCTGCTGATAAACCATTTCTGGGATCGAGCATGTAATGGGGATTTCCGCTTGGATGAATGTCTCCCATCGATCGGTCAATAGGTCCTGTAGGGACTTCTAGCCTTTTTTTTATTGATGTAGAGGAATTGTAATGCCCGACTGAATTTCCGGCTAAAATATCTGAATTTCTGGCTCCCGTAATTAACACAGGCAGCCATCCAATCTCTAGCTCAAGACCGTTATACACAAGCATATCGGCCTTGTTTAGTTTGGTGACGAAAATCGGTTTTGCGTCAACAAAATGAGGGTTTTGATATCCCTTTGCCAGGCTTACTACCTCGACTTTGTCGCCTCCTATATCTCTTGCTATAGCCGCAAAATCGGGGACTGATGTGACAATTTGGACTTTAGCCTGAGCTTTCTGACTAAAGAAAAATATTGAGATAAACACTAGTGTTATCGTTATTGTTAAAAGATTTTTGGATTTTATTGTTTTCATGATTGTAGTCTCCTCATTGAACTTTTTAGAAAGGATGAGCTCCGTGTGCTCCGATTGCATACTGAAACTGTAAAAATAAGGCATGCTGATTTTTTGCGAAGCTTTGATTCAAGTAGTCGTACTCAAGCCTTATCTGAGAAAATTCACTCGGGCTGAAGGTTATCATTGGAGAGATTCTGTAAGTTCTTCCCAATAGTCCCAGCATACCTTCTTCCTCTTCTTCCTCGCCCCTAGTAACTATGAAGATGCTACTTGCCTCACCTTCTTCATCTACTTCTTGAACCGGAGTGTTCGTATCGATTATCCCAAACCTGAATCCTGTGTCCCATCTTTTTGCAAATCTGTATACCAGTTGCCCATACCAGCCCCAGTTCTTAAGCGTTTCTTCAGGGGTTTCGGCATCTAGGTACATAAACTCTGACTGTAGCTTAAGTTCTTGATAGGGGTTGTTTTTAAGGGGTCTGTATTTCGCATATAAATCAATTCCATAGAGATTAGATCTCTTTCCGGGCGCAGTGCCGTTTGAGCCTGTGGCAAAAGATCCGCCTAGGCTTACACCAAGCGATTCTGAAAGCTCAAAGAAGTTGGCTGCGTGGAAGATATACAGCAGTCTTCCTATATCGTTTGCGTCTTCGTCTCTGGCGAATGTGGGAGTCTCAACATCAGGGCTTCCCCCTGATGCGCTTAGCTCCAGGTACCAGGGAACAGGAACAAGAAAATTGGCTTCTATACTTGTCGGGTTCAAATGTTCACCTAAGAACTGGGCTGCAGGCAATGCGAGTGTAACAAAATTCTGATTGTGCCTGTGCATCTGATTTATTCTCCCGAATTTAGCCCTTGCACGTCCTATTCTGAATTGGGAGTTTAATGGCAAGCTGAAAAGAGTTGTTCCATATGCCTCCTCGAGCTCTACGCCTTCAGTGCTGAAAGAGAGAAACATGTCATATCTGAAATACGAGTCTACTACTCCCTGAAAACCGACTTCGACTTCTTGCACATTTACACCAGTGTTTTCAGGATCATTCTCAGCAAATACAATCGGGTTATTTCTTGAATAATATGCAGCTGCAAAAGTTCCGATTACGCTTATTTGAGGATTGAAAGTGTTGAGAGCCTTGGCAACAAATCCCTGACTCTCCTGCGCCGCAGGCTCGATAACAGTCAGATCAGTTTCTTCCTCTTCAACCACAATAGTTTTCTCTTGGGCCGGCTGTTCTTTCTCTTTAGCCTGCTGTTCCAAAGCCCTATTCCGCTCTTCAAGATCCTCAATTCTGTTCTGCATCTGTTTCATCATTTCTTTTAATTCCTGTAGTTCTTTTTTTACATCACTGCTCTCATCTGCCCGGGATTCGTATCCTATGGTGGCTGATAATGTAAGTGCAAAAATAATTAACAATAGAAAATTTCTACTCAAATTCATAATTCACCTCTAATTATTTATGTGAAATGGCTAAACCGATTGATATTGGCTATTGGGATTGATATAGAATCAAAAAGAGAACGTGCCTGAATAAGCTCATAAACCGAGCTACTTCAAAACGGTGGAATCAAAAAATCTAGGGAATCCCAATAGAAATAACTGGGTTTATAAAATTGGAGGCGCCCGGGAGGGCTTGTTTAAATCTACAAAAGAGTGCGGAACTGTAAAATCTTTACAAATATAGGCCGTTAACAGACCAAAACCAGCAGTGTTAAAAGCAAATCCGGTTTCAGGAACCTGCAAGTTGCCCTGTAAAAGACATGCCGAACAATCATCAACTGAATGACCACTTGAGCTGTGCGAGTCTATGGAGAGATTTGCAGATTCTCCAATGCCATGATTGTGAATGCTTAAAGAAAATATAAAGAGTACGGCTAGTGCCGGAATAAGGAATCTGGATAACTCTTTTTTTTGCATGTCTCTGAATAAATTCATTTCGTACCTATCTGATTTTTCAATGATACAATTTCATTAGCTATTGAGCAAGCTGCCTCTTCCACAGTCAGTGAAACATCGAGCTCAACCCCCAATTCTTTCAGCTCCGAAAAAAGTGATCCGAGAATCGGAGGCTCAACATGACACTGAGAGAGTTTGTCTATTTCAGAAAATATTTCTTTAGGAGTTCCCTTTCCTACTATTCTTCCTCCCTCCGCGATCAGATAGACGGTGTCTGCAATTAACGGCACAGTATTCATATTATGAGTAGAAAGTAAAATCGCGGTGCCCTCTTCCTTGTTTACATTGTTCAATAGGTTTATTAGCTCCATCCGGCATGTCGGATCTATATGCTCAAACGGCTCATCAAGGATTAATAATTCGGGTTTTGTAACAAGAGCGCCTGCTATTCCAACTTTAGCTTTTTCACCGCCGCTCATGTAATGAGGGACCTTATCTCTTAAATGCTCTATCTCCAATTTCCTGAGTATATCATCAAGCAGTTCATCTATCTCATCTTGCTTATAACCGTAATTTCTTGGAGAAAAAGATATATCATCACTCACCCTTGGTGCTATGATCTGAAGATCTACATTTTGAAGCAGCACCCCAATTCGTTCACGTACCGTTTCATAATCCTTTGAGGGATTTATGCCTAAAACGCTTATCTCTCCATCAGCTGAGGTTAATAATCCCAGCAGTAAGGATAGTAAAGTAGACTTTCCGCTTCCATTGGGACCGAGAATTACAACCCGTTCTCCTTCATTGACGACAAAATCCTCACCGTCGAACAGCAGCTCGGTTCCGTCGGGATAGTTAAATTTTAGATTGCTGACCTTGACTAATTTTTCCAATACGATTCCTTAGGTAGAAAATTGTTTAATGATCGATGATATAACTAACGCTAGAACTGAAAATATTAATATATATATGCTTAGTTGGAGAAATTCTTTTTTGATAACCGTGCCAATTGTGATACCGAATATTATTAGTCCTATCACAATTACCAGAATGTCATTATATGTAATAACAGGTTCTCTTCGGTCACCCGAGATTTTTCCGCCGTACCCTCTTACGTTCATCATTCCGTAAAATTTTTCAGAAAAATCAAAACCCTTCACAAGTAGAAGGCCGATTCCTGATGAGAAATTTTTTATGTTTGATATATATTTTCTTCGAGATATTCCTCCCCTCACTCTAAGGGCTTTAATTAGCTCATCTGTTAGTTCAAGCAAAATAAATATTGATCTGTATGTAACGATTAGACCTTCTGCGATAACTCTGGGCATTATCGGTCTTACCACATTGAAAACATCAGGATATGGAGTTGTGACGATCAGAAGAACCATGGTAAGAGCAGCGGATAAAGCCTTAAGAATTATGACGGCAGCTTTAAGCCAACTCCCGTTCCAGATTAAAAAAGCAAAAATCAGAGCAAAAATTGCGGGGTACGCTGCTATAGTGATTATTCTCTGAACCGGTAGTTTGGTCCAGATAGCCAGGCTTACGAGAGTAAAATAAATTCCAAGCAATGTGTATAGATCATTTGTTAGTATTATTGAGGCGATTAAAAGCGCCGTGAATAATATCTTCGATGGAGCATTAGCCTTATGTAGGAAGCTCGTTCCATGAATTGCATAGTAATCTATTATCGCAACGTCCATAATCCTGTTCCTAAGCCCTTTGAGGCAAGATCAAGTCAGGCCTTACTCTGGATACATATTTGATTACAAAAGCCGTAATTATTCCTTCCAATAACCACCCAATTCCCAATAAAACCAGTAATGTTTTTGCAAAACTTTTAATATTCAGGCCTCTTACAAGTTCTTTGGGCGCTTCATCAGTTTTAACCTGCTCTGAGGGATTCACTCTTTCTTTTCCTATAACCAATTCTGGGTTTAACTGTGAGCTATATACAATTCCTACAAGGAGTGATGTGCTTATTATCAAGCTGATTACCGCGGCAATGCCTGACGACCACATAACAGAATCTTTTCCTATTATTACCATAAACAGCTGGAACAGATAAAAACCGATAAAGGCTTCAGTCCCTACAACAACTGTATTTAGGCCCACAACCGTAATTCCCCCATGGCCGAACATGGCAATAATGAAATCTACTATAAATATCGAAATAAACGCCACTGCCGGACCAAGAATTATTCCTGCAATAACGCTCAGATTAATATGATATGCGATCGGCACTATGGGAATTGTCATGCACACGATCATCAGAGCGGAAATTATTCCTATCAATGGAATCTTGCGCTTTAATTCCGTATGCCGTGTTCTGTAAATTGAAAATGCGAGTATTACTGCAGTTAAAAGCCAGCCTGCTATTATTAGCCAGCCGGGTAGAATACCGTCAGGTATGTGCAAATGAGACATTGTGTTTTATTACTCTCCCCTGATGTTCATAGTTGGCATTCCCTGCATTTTCCAAACAGCTGAAGGAAGTGGGTGTTTATCTGAACCCCTGTTTCCATTGATATTTTCTTGGAAAGATCCTCCATCGGGCACTCTGTGTATTCAATCACTTTATTGCAGTCGGTGCAGACTATTGGATGTCGGTGCCCCTCAGGGGCGATGACATAGCTATGGCAGCCGTCTTCAAGATGTACTTTCACAGCAAGATGTAGCTCAACCAGAGTTTCAAGAGAGCGGTAAACCGTCGCAAGCCCTGTGTCCGGAAGAAACTCCTTAACCTTCATGTGAATAGTATTAATAGACAGGTGAGAATGCGAATCCTGAAGCACTTTTAATACAGCGAGTCTCTGGGGAGTGCACTTTAGCCCCTTATCGTGAAAAACTGCTTTAATTCCCTCAAAATTATCTACCGAAAACAATTGACCTATTAACTTTACTCATGAATTTAGATGCAATCTAATTGAGAAAGTTTCTCAATTGTATATGGGCAGAATTGATAAGTCAAATCCAATTCCTGCAATTTATTAATATATGAACAGCAAATAATTTATTGCTTATTTCTAATTCTGGTATATTGTTGTAACTAGTAATTTTAGAATGTATTAATGTCTAATAATTAGATTTAAGAGGGAAGCAATTCTATAACGATACAACTTACTGTCATTGCCGAAACAACTTTAAAAAACTTTGTGACAATTCCGGTAAATTGAACAAACAAATCGTATGCTTGAGTATTGAGCAGGCGATAGGAGCAAATTAATATATGCAATCTTTTGAAGATTTTGGATTATCCAAAAGCACTCTCAATTCACTTATACAAAAAGGGTTCGAAGTACCGACACCTATTCAAGAAATTACTATTCCCGCAATTTTGACCGGGACAAAAGACATTGTTGCCCAAGCTCAGACCGGCACCGGCAAGACGGCGGCTTTTGGTCTTCCTATAATAGAGCTGTTGGAAGAAAACACGAAAAAAGTACAGGCGCTTGTTCTCACTCCGACGAGGGAGCTTGCGATTCAGGTTGCTGAAGAGATACACTCGCTAAAGGGCGGTAAGAAATTAAGCGTGATACCAATTTATGGCGGTCAGTCTATAAATCTTCAGTTAAGGTCTCTCAAAAAAGGTGTTGATATAGTAATTGGTACACCAGGCAGGGTGCAGGACCACATAGACCGGGGAACTTTAAAGCTAGGCGATATATCTTTTCTCGTGCTTGATGAAGCTGACGAGATGCTCAACATGGGTTTTCTGGAAGACGTTAAAAATATTATGAAACATACTGCTGTTGATAAACGCACCATGCTCTTTTCAGCGACAATGCCAAAAGAGATAATGCAGATAGCCCGGGAGCACATGAGGGAGTTTGATGAATTTAAGGTAACAAAGGGTCAGCTTACTGTTTCTCAGACCGATCAGATTTACTTTGAAGTTTCCGCTTCTGACAAATTTGAAGCGCTATGCAGGATTATTGACATAGAAGAGGATTTTTACGGGCTTGTTTTTTGCAGGACTAAGAAAGATGTGGATATAATCGCTAATCATCTGATTGAAAGAGGCTATGACGCAGACGCCCTGCACGGAGACATATCTCAACCGCAAAGAGAGAAAATACTAAATAAATTTAAAAAAAGACTGATAAATATACTTGTCGCAACCGATGTGGCAGCGCGCGGTATCGATGTTCATGACCTTACTCATGTTATTAATTTTTCGCTACCCCAGGATGCCGAATCATATGTGCACAGAATCGGCCGCACAGGCAGAGCGGGTAAAGAAGGGAACGCTATAACTTTTATTACACCAGAAGAGTACAGAAAGCTAAGATACATAAGCAGAGAGACGAAAACGGATATACGAAAGGCGACTCTTCCTGATGTTAAAGATGTAATCCGCACAAAGAGACAGAGGATTAAAAATGTACTTGAAGAAATTGTAGAGGCGAGTCCAAAAGAAGAATATATGGAAATGACACGTGAGCTTCTTGAAACCACCGGGCCAGAAGATGTAATTGCAGCGCTGCTTGAATATTCTTTTCAGGACGAGCTCGACGAAAAAAATTACACACAAATCAGCAATGCCCTTGTAGACACAAAGGGAAAGACAAGATTGTTTGTAACCCAGGGGAAGAAAGATGGACTTACAAACCAAAAGCTTGTTCATTTTATCCAGAACAAATGCGGAATTAAAAGTAAAAAAATAAGAGACATACAAATTCTGGACAAATTTTCATTTGTAACACTTCCTTTTAATGAAGCCGAGATTCTGCTTTCATATTTTAAAGGCAAGAAAAAAGGAAAAGAGCCTTTTATAACAAAAGCCAAGAAATCTAGAGCGCGCGATAGATAAGACCTAAAATTTAAGAATTACTCTAATACTTAAGGTGAGGTAACTTTAAAATAGGTCATCTCCAGATTGTACGGATCCAGTCCTACTATTTCACCCACCATTCTGCAGTTCAAATCGTCATCGTTTGTATGGATACCACCCCAGAGTCTTGATATTCAGGCCTAATCGGATGCGTCGTAGTATGTCGTCCACTGTAGAACAACTTCCTCGGTAGGACCGATTTCAAATTTAATAAAGTGGTCTTTTTTCGCTATCAGTGTTCCTAGTCAACCCGGGAAATACGTGCTGCCGGTGTATTCCGTCAATACCTCGGCCGATGCCCTGCTGAATGCGCTGTGCCCGATATGTATCCTACAATTGTGGGAGTTACAAAATTGGATCGCTGATACGGCAGCCATTCTATGGCAAGAATCCAGCCTTTACCGCTGTATTCATTCTCTGGATCATCCGGTTCGCCGAGCCAGGCTTTGATCGCAATAAATCCTTCGAATCCAAATAGATGCCTGTGTCTTTCTCCGAGTGCTGTGCTTTCTTCGGTTATTACCTCTATATTCCCTGAATTATCGGAATCGCTAGTAGAGTCACAACCAATTTGTATTGATGCTATTAATAGTAAAGCGGACAGAACAAATACGCTTTTACAGCGCAGATAAAATATTCTCTTCATTTTAACCCTCCATACCAAGTAATCGCTACAAGTATTAATTGTGATTAAAAATAGATCAATATTTCCTGACTTGTAAATGGAGTGACTTGAGTTTTGCTATCTCTTTATACCTAAAACAATCGGTCGTATGATCATTTACCATTCCGGCTGCCTGCATATAGGCGTAACAAATTGTCGAGCCAACGAAGCTAAATCCTCTTTTTTTAAGGTCCTTGCTCATTTGGTCCGACTCTTTGGTTTTTGAGGGAAGCTCGCCCATTTTCTTCCACTTGTTCCGAATTGTTTTGTGATTTACAAATTGCCAAATGTAATTATCGAATGAACCGAACTCTTTTTGTATTTTTAAAAAGGCTTCGGCATTTTGAACTGCGGATTTAACTTTTAGGTGGTTTCGAATAATTCTGGGATCGGCCAATAGTTGTTCAATTTTTTTATCGTTATACTCGGCTACTTTACTCACATCAAAATTGTCAAAAGCTTTTCGGTATCCCTCGCGCCTCTTAAGAATTGTAATCCAGCTCAACCCCGCCTGAGCACCGTCCAATATAATCATTTCAAAATGAAGCCTGTCATCATGAACGGGAACTCCCCATTCTTTGTCATGATAATGAACGTAAATATCTTCTGTTCCGCACCATTGGCAACGTTTTGGCATAATAACTCCATATAATTATTCTTCGTCTCTGTTAACATTATCAGGCGAAAAAGCGGGCAAACAAACAGCAATATATTTTGCGCCGCCTTCTTTAGGCGAACTGTACCTTACCCACTCTCCTGGTTGAGTAACGATAGCCTGTCCTGAGTTGACTTTCAAAGTACCGCCTTCATGTTCAACAACCAGAGTTCCTTCAAGAACAACTGTAAGTTCTTCAAACTCCGGGCGCTGTCCAGGCTCCACCCAGCCTTCGGGCGAGGTCATTCTGGCTATACTGACATTTGAATGTCCAGAATTAACCCTGCCTGCGAATTCCTCTATTTTCTTTGGCTTATTCCCAGCTGCTTCAATTATAGTCGGTTTTTCTATAAGTTTCGGCATGGTTTTCTCCTGAAAATTTCTTGATAGTGCATATACCGGAGTTTATCATGAAAATGGGAAATTTCGCCTAGTGTTCTCTCACTGAAAAATGGTTGCTTTAGGTAATATCACAAATTAGAATTGAAAATATGGTCGGCAGTCAATCAAGCAAAAGGAGGCATTGAAATGAGAAGAATTTTTTCTTTGGTGTTTATTCTATGTTTGGTTTTTGGTGTGCAATCTGCGCTATCTCAATCAGGGGATGGACCTATATGGGTAAGCGGGGAGGTATCTTCGATTTTTGAAGATAAAGACGGAGCTATATTTACTTTGACTCTTGCTAATGGTGAAACCTACAATATATCGGCAACTGCCGAGATGATTGAGACCATAAAGATAGGGGACTATGTGACGGTTGAAGTTAATCAGGGTTGGGCTGAGCTGATTCAAAAGGCAGATACAAAATCAGATGCAACTCCAAAACCTGATGCAAAAAAAAACGGGGCTCAATGGGTTGCCGGCACTTTGGAAGCCATTACCGCTGGTCCGGAGGATAGCTTGTTGAGTATAAAACTGTCTAACAATAAAGTATTTAATGTCTCGGCTTCAAATGACATGATATCGGGGATTAATTTGGGAGATTATATTACTGTGAAAATTCTCAAAGGTTGGGCTCAGTCTATAACAAAGAAATAGAAAACATAACCATGAATCTTTTTTATGCAAATTTGTATCATAAGTAGCATAAGTAAGATTCGACATCCTATACCCTCCTTCTTTAAGGAAAAGAAGCCCTTTTAGGGAAACTTAAAGGGCTTCTTTTTTTACTTGCTTTCTTTCAAGACTTCCCTCGAGATAACTATTCTCTGAATCTCAGAGGTACCCTCATATATTTCAGTTATTTTCGCATCTCTGAAGTATCTTTCTACCGGGTAGTCCGTTGTGTAACCATATCCGCCGTGAATTTGAATAGCTTTAGTGGTTACCCACATGGCAGTTTCAGCAGCATAAACTTTCGCCATTGCCGATTGTTTGCTGTATTTCAGCCCTTTGTCTTTCATGATTGCAGCTTGCCATGTGAGGAGTCTTGCTGCCTCTATTTTTGTAGCCATGTCGGCTATCATAAACTGGAGCCCCTGAAAATCTGATATAGGTTTGCCAAATGCTTTTCTCTCTTTTGCATAATTCACTGCAGCTTCTAAAGCTGCCTGTGCAATACCAACTGCCTGTGCCGCAACTCCGATTCGTCCGGCGTCCAATGTATGTAGCGCAATTTTAAAACCATCCCCTTCATTTCCGAGTATGTTTGATGCAGGAACTTTGCAGTCCTCGAAAAATATCTGAGCAGTGCTGGATGCTCTTATTCCAAGCTTGTCTTCAAGCTTTCCTACATTCAAACCCTGGATGTTCATCTCTACAATAAATGCAGAGATACCTTTATGTTTTGCTGTAGGATCAGTGGAAGCGAATACGACCGCGATTTCAGCTTCAGCCCCATTTGTTACCCAGGATTTGGTTCCGTTTATTACGTAGTGATCTCCATCCAATGTGGCTGTAGTTTTTTGGGAAGCTGCATCTGACCCTGCCTCGGGCTCGCTTAGCATAAAACAGCCGATTTTCCTTCCACTGGCAAGTTCAGTCAAGTACGTTTTTTTTTGATCTTCGTTTCCGAATGAATATATGGGACCACATGCAAGAGTATTTTGATCTGTCATGATCGTTCCCGTAGCAGCGCAACCTTTACTTATCTCTTCGATAGCAATAGCATATGACAGAGCATCTGTTTCTCCTCCATCGTATTCTTGGGGGACCATCATGCCCATAAATCCGAGCTCTCCAAGTTTATCTACAACTTCTTTTGGAAATTTATGCTCTCTGTCGTTTATAGAGGCCACAGGTTTTATCTCATTTTCCGTGAATTCCCTTGCTGTCCTCAAAACCATTTCCTGTACATCGCTAAGAGTTATTATAGACATCTGCACCTCCTTGGCAGTTTACCGACTGAGCGCTTGCTCACATATATTGTATAAAACAACAAAACGCATGTCAATAATACTAAGAAATTGAATTTACAATTAAATCTGTCTGAATATTGATGTAGCTTTTCAGTGAATAGTCCTTTTGTGCAACCCAGCGTCTGAACGACCACATCTGCCCTTCCACCATTATATTATTAGCCACAATTTTCGCGGTGCGCCTGTCAATTTTGAAAGTTTTATCCTTTATCCCTTCAAAAATTATATTTTCGAAAATTCTTGTCAGTTCCATCTCTTTGGAAAGCACATAGTTTCTATCTTTCCTGTTAAGGGACTTGGTTTCCTGATATAAAAGGAGTGTGTAATCCTGGATGCTATCTATAATAATAAAATAGTCGCGAATAGCATTTCTCAGTTTCTCTTTAGTATTTTTCTCAGATTTTAGAGATGACTCGAGCTTATCGCTGACGCTTTTGAAAATATGATCGCAAACTAAAAACAGTATATCTTCCTTGGTTCTTATATAATCATAAAGCGCGCCCATACTCATACCGAATTCTTTTGCGATTTCTCTGACAGTGGTTTTATGAAAACCCTTTTTTACAAAAAGCTTAACAGCTGCATTTACTAGCTCTTGTCTTCTCTGGTTAATGAGTTCTTTGTTTTTTATATTTGACGCTATGCGAGCTTTTGAGCTTGCCATCGATTTACCTTCCTGGTTTTATTCTTTTAGATACTCATTTACCAAATTATATATAGATTCATCCTAATATGAAACCGTAGTAATATTATTTACGTATAATCTTTATATATTTGTTACATTAAAAGAAGAGAAGCAATATGAGCCTGAAATTGAACAATTTTTCTTTTTGCCTAGTTATTATTAGCATATTTGCGCTTTGTACAAGTGCATTTGCGGCCACGGAATTAAAACTTAACCCAAACTTAAATTACTCTAGCGATTCCAACGACGGCCCACTGATTACAGGTAAAAATATGAAAGACGGAATAATTAATCCGGGCAAGCCCGCTTATGTGATTTTCTACCACAGAGATTGTTACAACTCCAAACGTCAGGCCAGAAGGACTGTAGAGCTTTATGAAAAATATAACGGGAAAGTCGATTTTATTGTTATAGATCTAGAATTGCCGAGGTCGAGTGAGCAGACTTCCTTGTTTGAAAAGCACTATAAAAAATATATTCCGCATGTGACTATTTATAATAAGAGTGGGGAAGTTGTATACGACAAAAGCGGAGAAGTCAGGAATTCCCAGACTACACAGCTCCTGGACGATCTTATTTAAACGGATTTAAAGTATTAAGCTCTGTCAGCGTCTCGACCAGCTTTGGTTTTTCGACATAAAGTCTATACTGCATCAATTTAAATATGGAAGAAAGGTCTTTCCATTCCGACATGAATGATTCATGTCCGGTAACTACTTCTTTGGCTTCCTCGATAGTTTCGTGTACGTATTCTGAGAAAGTTTTTTCATTAATCTCATGCTCAAGTGCATCAACGATGTTTGGTAGTTCATCTTTATCAAGCCAGACGCCGTGGCAGTTTTTGCAATAGTCAACATTTACGCCGGTGTGTCCGTACTCTATCCTAATTGTCGGGATATTGCAGGTTGGACATTCAATCGCGCTCTCTTTTGAAGTGAATTTGTCTTCGTGCTTCCAAATCTCAAAATCAAGCCAGTTCAGGTTGGGATCGATTAGGTCTTTGGCCTCTCTAAGCTCTCCTTTATCCAGCCAAATACCTTTGCAGGAATTACACTCGTCAACTTCGATTGAACCGATTAACTTAATGTTTAAATCATTTCCACACTTCGGACATTTTTTCAATATTCACATCCCCTCAAATTGATAATTTCAATGCTAATAAATCTCTACATTTTTCACACGGTCACCGGAGAAGTAGATAAAAACACAGTTACTAGTGAGTCCCCGCTCATCTTCACAACTGTATGTCCATTTTTCCGTATACCTTCCTTTGTTGGGCGTCCTGTCTTTTTCCCAGGGTCCGCCGATAAGCTTGAGTACTTCCGTTTTGGTTCTTCCGGTCAGGTCGAGCCCGGACTGGATTTCCCTCTTTGCCTCATTCCCGCTTGATTTGCTTCGTGCCTCGGCCTCATCGCTTATATTCAGAGCACCCGGCATAATTGATAGCTGAAATATGAATACCAGAAATAATAGGGACATGAATATATTCTTTTCGAGCTTAAACATTTTCCTTGTCATTTTTTACTATCCTTTTGAAAAATCAGTTTTATGTAAACTCAAAATCTAATTTGTTAGATTTTACGATTATTTTAACATTGCCTCCGCTTGCCAGCTCGCCGAATAGTATTTCTTGAGATAATTTCTGTGCAATCTCATCATCTATGAGTCTTTGTATCGGCCTTGCCCCTAGCTGTTTATCATAACCTTTTTCTGCTATATAAGTTCTCGCTTTAGGTGTGAGCTCAAGATTCACTTTTTTAGATTTTAGTCTGTCAGCCAACTGACCTATCATCTTGTCCACGATTTTTTCAACAACTTCTTTGGTCAAAGAGCTAAAGAATAATGTTGCGTTGAGCCGGTTTCTAAACTCAGGGCTAAAATATCGTTCAATTGCCTGAGCGCTTTTGTCTTCATATTCTTCTTTTCCGAATCCGACGCTTCTCTGATTGCTCTCACGTGAACCCGTATTAGTTGTCAAAATCAGCACTATCTGCCTGAAATCTACCTTTCTTCCGTTAGAATCGGTTAATGTTGCGTGATCCATTACCTGGAGCAGTACATTGTAGATGTCCTCGTGGGCTTTTTCTATCTCGTCAAGGAGCAATACAGCATGAGGGTTCTGATGCACAGCCTCGGTTAATTGCCCACCTTCATCATAACCCACATAACCGGGAGGAGACCCTATCAGGCGAGAAACTGTGTGTTTCTCCATGTATTCGCTCATATCAAAGCGGATAAACTCAATACCCATTGCTTCGGCCAATTGTTTGGCGAGTTCGGTTTTTCCGACTCCGGTAGGGCCAGCGAACATGAAATTACCGACCGGTTTATTAGGCTCACTCAACCCTGAGCGGGACATTTGAATTGCAGTTACGAGTTTCTCGACCGCTTCGTCCTGTCCGAAGATAACTTTCTTCAAATCGCTTGCCAGTGTCATCAAACGGTTTCTGTCATCGACCTTGACAGTACGTGTTGGAATTTTTGCTATTTTTGCGACAAGCGATTCTATGTCTTTAACGGTAACCTGTTTAGTCTTTGAAGCATATTTCCTGAGCTTTACGTCTGCTCCCGCTTCATCAATCAAATCTATTGCCTTATCAGGAAGCCTGCGGTCGTTCATATATTTTGCCGAAAGATCAACAGCCGCTTTTAGTGAAGGAGTTGAATATCTAACCCCGTGAAAGTCTTCATAGTATTTTTTTAAACCCTGAAGTATCTTCAGACACTCATCCTGACTTGGCTCGTATACGTCCACTTTTTGAAACCTTCTTGCCAGAGCGTGATCTTTTTCAAACACTCCTCTGTATTCTTTGGAAGTTGTTGTTCCAATGCACCGAATTTCGCCGTTGGCTAGTGCAGGCTTCAGCATGTTTGATGCGTCCAGCGTTCCGCCAGAAACTGCACCCGCTCCGATCACAGTATGTATTTCGTCAACAAATAACACTTTATCCTTATCGCCTTTTACACTGTCTATTATTGCTTTTAGCCTTTCTTCAAAATCTCCTCTATAGCGGGTTCCCGCAGTGAGTGATCCCATGTCCAGAGCAAATATATGTGTATCTTTTAAAGGTTCCGGGACTTTTTTCTCAGCAATTCTTAAAGCTAGTCCTTCAGCTATTGCTGTTTTTCCCACACCCGCGTCTCCCACAAAAATCGGATTGTTTTTTCTTCTGCGGGCTAATATGTGAATTGTGCGGTCAATCTCGGACTCTCTTCCGATCAACGGATCCAACTTCCCTTTCCCGGCTTTTTCTACCAAATCAGTGCAGTACTCAGAAAGTGGGTCTTTTTGCTCCTGAGGCGCTTCCGCGTCAGTCTTGGCTATACTTGTCGCCCTTTCCTTTGCTTCAAACTGAGACCTGCCGTGGGAGAAGTAACGAACCACGTCGTAGCGGTTCACACCATGCTCGTTTAACAAATATACGGCATGTGACTCGTCAACTCTGAACATGGATACGAGAATGTTGCCGCCGTTGATCTCAGGCTTGTCTGCTGATTCCGCATGCATCGCCGCAAGTCTGAGTACAAATTGACTGCCGGCAGAGTACTGAGGGTCAGGCAGGTATTCTGACTCGATCGGGGGCATGTTCTCGTTCATGAAATTGTCGATAGAATCCCTGAGCTTGTCCAAATCGACGCCGCATTCAATCAGTACATCTGAGGCATCCGGGTCATAAGTCAATTCAAACAGAATATGCTCAAGCGTGATAAACTCGTGCCTTCTTACCTTGGCCTGCTCGAATGCACGTTTTAGAGTTTCTTCAAGTTCTTTTGATAAAGTCATTCTTCCTCACCGCCGCTTTCAACTTCTAGTATGCAGGTTAAAGGATGTTCATACTGTTTAGCTATCTTGTCCACCTGCGCAATTTTTGTAGTTGCTTCATCATAAGTATAAACACCAACTGTGCTTTTGCCAGAAGTATGGGCTTCCAGCATTATCCTTGTAGACTCCGTTTCATTTTTATAAAAAACTCTCATAAGAATCCAAACTACAAAATCTCTTGGTGTATAATCGTCATTTAACAGCACGACCCTGTACATATCGGGCTTTTTCAATTTGATCTTTTCCTGTGTTAAAAGATCGCCCTCAAGGCCGCCCGATTTGTTAATCTTTTCTTCCATTATTTCTTACTTGCCATATAAATACTTAAGAGGCGACTGCCTGTTATATTGCGCGATCAGATGATCCGTGTACTCTCTTTCTCTAATCAGATAATCACTGATTGCCTTTTTCGCTCCTTTATTGAAAATTAAATGCGAGCTGTATGTCGGCACAGCGGCAAATCCTCTTAAGAACTTGTGCTCTCCCTGAGCACCGGCCTCAAATATTTTGACCCCTTTCTTTATAGAATAATCTATTAATCCATAGAAACAACATTCGAAATGCAGATTTTTGTAATTATATAGAGTTCCCCAATACCTTCCGAACAGCCTGTTGTTTTTTATGACATTAAATGTTCCTCCCACCCAGTTGTTGCCGTCGCTGGCCATGATAAAAACCAAACGGTGCCTGAAATTCCGGAACATCAGATCAAAGAATTCCCGGTTCAGATAAGCGCTTCCCCATTTTCTGGTATGAGTGTCGAGATAAAATTCCCACATGGCGTCCATATGTTCTTCTTTTATTTCATTTCCGTGCAAGGTTTGTAGCCCAAGACCCATATCTACAAGTGACCTTCTTTCTTTTCTTATCTGTTTTTTTCTGCCGGAGCGCATATCAGAGAGAAAATCTTCAAATGTTTTATAATCACGATTTTTCCAATGGTACTGATGGGTTTTTCTTTTCAAGAATTCATAGCTGTCCAGGAAATTGTATTCGTCTTTAGTCAGGTAGAGAAAATGTACCGAAGAACAGTTTTCTTCAATAGAAAGATCAATCAATCTTCTCACCATTATGTCGGCGCACTCATCGAAAGAATAATCAGGATGAACCAAAATGCGCCTCCCGGTAGCCGGTGTGAACGGTATTGCGACTACCAGTTTGGGATAATAGCACAGACCGGCGCTCTCAAAAGCCCTTGCCCATTCCCAGTCAAAGATATATTCCCCGTAAGAATCAAGCTTAATATAAGATGTAATTGCTCCAATAATCCTGTCTTTTTCTCTAAGTATTATGTAACGCGGATCCCAGGGGGTATGACGGCCCACGCACCCTGATTTTTCAAGCGCCTCAAGAAATTCATATTCCAGAAACGGATTTTCAGCGTCAACGATATTGTTATAGAGATTCTTATCTATTGACCAAATGGAATCGTGAACATTAATATCATAGCAACTTTTTGTTTTTGATTTAGTTCCCGTCATTGGCGTTATTAACAAAATCTTTATTAATGTGTAATCTTTTTAGTATAGCATCTATATTAATCATTCAGCAGGTAAATTATCAACTGATGAAATCGGAGAGATTAGTAATTTGAACAAGAACACAAACAGTAGTTCAAAAACATCATATGCTCTATATCTAATCTTGTTGGCTATTTCTTTAGTTTTTGTTTACTCCAATTCCGTATTGGCACAATCTCAAGATCAGGAAGTTATTTTTTTTGATTCTGATACCAACAGCATAAGCTCCGAAAGTAAGGAAATTTTAAACAGCACCGCTGATTCACTGAAGGATATGGATGACTATACCGTTACATTAGAAGGATATTCGGATATTACAGGCAAGGCAGACTACAACCTGGAACTATCAAGGAAAAGAGCCCAGCTTGTAAAAGATTACCTGGTTAACAGGGGAGTGAGTTCGTCTAAAATAAGTGTTGATGGAAAAGGCGGGACCGAAAAGTATGGTGCGGGGGAAACCGATGAGGCGCTTCAGGCAAACAGGAGAGTAAACTTAATTGTTGATTTCCCGTTTGTGCCCGCCATTGAAATTGAGCCCGAAGAAGTAGAGGAGCAAATGACAGAGGAAGCATCTGAACAGCCGGAAGCTACGCCCGAGCCTGAAATCGAACCTCCCGCGGAAGAGCCTATAATAATTCCAGCTCCCGCTATAGAAACGCCGGCTCCATCTAAACCCGTTTTGAAGATTCCTTCCAATAAAATAGAAAAACTTGTTAGGGAAAATGCATCTGAAAATATAATATTAGTAACTCCTCATGAAATGCAGATTGGCCAGACATACAAAGTAGAGGCTGAAGTTTCAAAAACATTCATAGATGCTCTAATTAAAAAATTGCCTGATTTTCCGATTGAAAATAAAGTAGGTCTTAACCTTACGGGAAAAACTTTCGATATTAATACCCAATCCACGGTTAGCAGCAATGCTAAAGCAGTGGAGAAAGATTCTCCGGCTATATGGCAATGGGAAGTAACGCCGCAGTCAGACGGATTCAATTCACTTGTTCTCTCAATTCAAATAGTACCGGAAGGTATGCGTGATGGAGTTGAAAATCCTGAATTTGCTACATTTCACAGATTTGTTGATGTGAAACCTAGCCTGGTGCATTCCATAACAAGCAGTTACTGGATTATGGGTTTGTTAATTGTACTTATAATCATAA
>CBDUCG010000003.1:0-35500 GCA_965365595.1 uncultured bacterium | reverse complement strand
ATGTCATATCTCTCAGAATATAAGTCAATATCTCACGGGCCGTATTTTCATACACTTTCTTTCCCGTAGCCTGATATGCTTCAGTGTAAGTCATTACAAGCAATGCCTGATCGTAGAGCATTTTCTCAAAATGAGGCAGAAGCCAGTTGGGATCGGTTGAATAGCGGTGAAAGCCAAATCCAATATGATCATATATGCCACCAAGTCTCATTTGCTGAAGTGTTTTTTCGACCATTACCAGCGCCTGCTCGTTACCCGTGCGCTTCCAGTACCTCAGGAGAAACAAGTGATTGTGAGGTGTAGGAAATTTGGGAGACTTTCCAAATCCGCCGTTTTCTTCGTCGAAATTTCTTAGCAATTGATTATAAGCTGTATCCAGCGTTTTGGCTGTAAGATTCTTGCCGTCGACATTTTGTGAAACATCGGTGGCCTTTTTTACTGCCTCAGTCACAGTCTCTGCGGACTTCATTATATTCTCATTGTCTTTTTCCCAAGCCTCTTTTACTTTAGGCACAAACTCAATCATTCCCATTCTGCCGTAACGGCTCTCTTTGGGAATGTAAGTTGCTGCAAAGAAGGGTTTTTTGTCCGGAGTCATTATGATATTCAAAGGCCAACCGCAGCCTGCCTTGGACATCATCTGACACACAGTCATATAAATGTTGTCTATGTCGGGGCGCTCTTCGCGGTCTACTTTAATAGATACAAAAGTTTCATTAATAAGCTCCGCCACTTCTTCATCTTCAAATGATTCGTGCTCCATCACATGACACCAGTGGCATGTTGAATAGCCAATGGATAAGAGTATGGGTTTATTTTCCTTCCGGGCTTTCTCAAATGCCTCCTCGCCCCAGGGGTACCAGTCGACCGGGTTATCCGCGTGCTGGAGCAGGTAAGGGCTTTTTTCATCTTTTAATCTATTTGAATGTTTCATTTCTTTTGATCCCGAGGCCTGAGCCCAATTGTCTGTATTCGTAAGTAATAAGCTAAAGATTATCAGGAAAGTTAAAAAGACGGTAAAGAAAGTTCCATTTAGAAATCTTGTGACTAATCTTGCTTTATCCATAAGTTTCTTAGTGAGTTTACTGTGCCTTCTATCTTTTACAAGGATGATTATATTAATAAAATAGATTCAAAGTGTTGCCTTAATATAGATTTAAAACTTGATATTCATTATGTAATATCTTGGTTATAATTGATGCAATACTAATAGCTTATGCAAATACTTAATGACAGATATTCAAAGATTATTCTTGAAGAGAAGCTCCTCCTCACCAATCTTCTGTCCGAGATTGAGATACTTTCCGATGAAAATCTGAAAGACAAACTAAAATCAGTAATAGAGAATTTAGACAATCTGTTTTCAATTGTGTTTATAGGGGAATTCAGCACAGGAAAATCTTCTATTATTAATACACTTCTGGGAATTGAAGCTTTGCCTGAGGGGATTACGCCCACAACGGACGAAATCACTGTTTTAAAACATGGAGAACAAGCCGGGGAATCTTTTGAGAAAGGTAGCCGTTTGGTGTCCATACCGGAGGACAGGCTTAAGGGGATTCTTCTTGTAGATACACCGGGGACCAATGTAACCATTGAGCAGCACCAAAAAATTACAGAAGAGTTCATTCCTAAAGCGGACATTGTCTTTTTCACAATAGGAGCTGAACGCGCTGTTACAGGCAGCGAAGCTAGGCTGATCGAGTTTATTAAACAGGAATGGCTCAAAAATATCGTCTTTGTTTTGAACAAAATTGATATTGCAAAAGATCAGCAAGAGCTGGATCAGCTCATCAAACACACCTTAAGCGAGCTTGAAAAAGCATTTAACTTTAAACCGCATATCATTCCGGTTTCCGCAAGACTTGCCAAACAGGCTAAAACTAATTCTGATCCTCAATTGCATGCTGCTAGCGGGTTCGGGCAATTGGAAGAATATATATTCAAGACTCTTGGGGAAGAAGAGCGGGTCAGGATGAAGATTGAAAGCTCGTCCGAAATAGCTTTGAGCCTATGTTCTGAGACTGAAAAAGTTATAAATGCTAATCTGGATAGAATTTCTCAGGATACTCAGAAATTAAATGAATTTCAGAGAAAGCTTGAAGGAATGAAAGAGGAAATAATTGGGAACTCCACTCAGTTCACTGAGCGCATCAGAAGCAGGCTGCTGGAATTTAAAACAAGAGGTGTTCAATTTATTGACGAGCTTATCCGATTCCAAAACATCTTTAAGTTAATCAACAAAGATAAGGTAGCAAAAGAGTTTGAATATAAAGTATCCCAGCAGACAGTGTCAGAATTAGAAAAAGACCTGGATGCAATGGTAGCTTGGACTGAAAAGTCAGCAAGAACCTTGCTTGATGATACAATAATTTTTTACAATAATGCGATTAAGCCCGATTCACAAACAATGGGGTCGGGATTCACATACGACAGAACAAGGCTAATAGATACGGTCAGGTCTGAGCTTGAGTCAAAGAGAAAGAGTATTGACCCCTCTGTCCTGGGTGGAAACCTTGTCAATTCCGCAAGGGGCGCTGTTGCATCTGTACTCGGAGTTCAGGTCGGCTCCCTTGCCTTGGGAGCGGCGGTTGTATCTGCTTTCTCATCATTCATTATTGATATAACCGGCGTTCTTGCGACGATAGCAGTTATGGCAACGGCATTCGCAATACTTCCCAAAAAGAGAAGGGACGCAATGAAAGAATTTAATCACAAAGTCGATGCTCTAATTGAAGAGATGACTTCTAGTGTAAGTTCGCAGCTCAAACGCGACTTTGACGGCATTAGCATTCAGGTTACAGATTCCCTTGTTCCTCTCAAAAACTTCTATAAAATGGAGTCAGAAAAATTGGAAGAGTCCAAGAGAAAGGTCCGGGAAATTAGAGAGAAAATAGAGATTATAAGAAATAGCTAACTCTGGTAGGTCCGGGTTTTAGCAAAGTTATTTTTATCAATATGTCGCTTTCTTTATATTATTTGATATAAAGTTTGCTTTTCCCCTGAGAGTCTGGATTATTAGGGTAGTTTTTAATGAATTTGTAACCGGATTAGTGAGAGCGCTTCGATTTAGTCTGTGATAATTCCCCGATACATACGAAGCTCGAAAGTTTTCCTTATTTAGGAGAGGAATATTTTTATATGAGAAAAGATAATATCAGAAATATTGCAATAATAGCTCATGTGGACCATGGCAAGACAACCCTTGTAGATGCCATGCTTAAGCAGAGTAATATTTTTCATGAACATCAGCAAGTTGAAGAAAGAGTTATGGATTCAATGGACCTTGAGAAAGAGCGGGGGATTACAATCACTGCCAAGAACACCGCGGTTCTTTATAAAGATATCAAGATAAACATCGTCGACACTCCTGGCCACGCCGATTTTGGAGGGGAAGTTGAGAGGAGCCTCAACATGGTAGACGGCGCCCTGCTTCTGGTTGACGCAAGTGAAGGACCACTACCACAAACACGATTTGTAGTGCAGAAAGCACTTGAGAAAAAACTGCCGATAATACTAGTTATCAATAAAATAGACAGACCTGATGCACGCGCCGATGAGGTTATAGACGAGGTCTATGACCTGTTTATAGAGCTCGATGCAAACGAAGACCAAATTGAATTTCCCATTGTCTACACAAATGCTAAAATCGGAGCCGCCCATGCTGAGATTAATGATTCATCGGACAGCCTGACACCCCTTTTTGAGCAAATAGTAACAGCGATTCCGGGCCCTGAAGTTGGAGACGGGTCTATAACTCAGTTTCTGATTACCAACCTGGATTACGATAACTATGTAGGAAGGCTCGCTATTGGGAGAATGATGGCTGGTGAGCTCGAGGCAAATAAAAGCTATGCTCTTTGCAGCGAAGGCGACAAAGTCTCAAATATAAAAATTTCAGTCCTATACACGTATACAGGACTTGAGAAAACTCAGGTAGATAAAATAGAAGCGGGAGATATTATTGCCATAGCTGGAGAAGAAAATGTTCAGATTGGAGACACTGTATCAAGTATAGATAATCCGGTCCCTCTCGAGCGTATAAAAGTCGATGAGCCCACAATATCCATGCTGTTCTATGTTAACAGCAGCCCGTTTGCAGGAAGGGAGGGCAAGTTTCTGACTTCCAGGCAAATTCGCGACAGACTGGACAGGGAGAAACTCCGAAACGTTGCCATACGTGTCACCGACACAGACAGAGCGGACGCCTTTGAGGTAGCAGGACGCGGCGAGCTGCAAATGGCAGTCCTCATTGAAACCATGCGCCGCGAAGGTTATGAGTTTATGGTTTCAAAGCCAAGCGTTATTACTAAAGATGAAGACGGCAAAGTGACAGAGCCGGTTGAGAGAATTTTTATAGACGTGCCGGAAGAATATGTGGGAGTCATAACTGAAAATGTAGCTCAGAGAAAAGGGCGAATGGTTAACCTCCACAATAACGGGAACGGGCGTGTTGATCTCGAGTTCGTTATTACCTCAAGAGGGCTTATCGGTTTCAGGAGCCAGTTTCTGATCGATACGAAAGGGTCAGGAGTTATGAACACACTCTTTGAAGGTTATGAACCATGGTACGGTCCCATCCCTCAAAGGTCAACAGGAGCCCTTGTTTCTGACCGTCCTGGAAAAACAACTACATACGCAAGCCTGGCCATGGTAGACCGAGGAGAGCTGTTTGTAGATGTGGGTACGGAAGTCTATGCCGGGATGATTATTGGCGAGAGGAACCGTAACGGCGATCTGACTGTAAACATTACAAAAGAGAAGAAGCTTACTAACATGAGAAGCTCGACATCTGAAGCTACAGTTGTTTTAAGACCGCCCCGGCCACTATCGCTTGACCAGGCTATAGAGTTCATAGCGGAAGACGAACTCGTAGAGATAACACCAAAGAGCATGAGGCTCCGTAAAATGGAACTGGACGCCGGAAAAAGAGCAATCTTGGAAAAGCGTGGTAAATAACAGTCATATTAATTTCTTAAAGAGTGACTTTCTATTAATATATATAATCTTTGGTTGCAGGCAATAATCCTCATCTAGATTCTGATCACACATACTTAGTTGGGACATTTCTCCTATTGTATAATGAAAATATACATCTCCAGGAGGGAGTACATGAAAACAATCTTAAGTGCGATTGCGGCATTACTTTTTTTCATGCCTATAAATTTGCTTGCAGACGCCGACAGCGAGTTGAGGGCTGAAATTATCGGAGAGCAGGCGGGTAAGGCTATAGCCGGTGATCACGCAGACTATAAGACCGAAATGGCCAAAGATCAGTGCAGGCAATCTTTTTATAAAACGTGGGATGAGCACTTTAAAGAAATGGGTTTTGATACTGATGATGCCACTTTAGACGGTTTCGTGGCCGGATGCATGAAATCGTATAACAAAAAGTTCGGGAAATAGATTTGATTAATTCGGATATCTAATAAACAGCGTTGTCCGTTTTCTCGTTTTTGTTGATGATAAAATTATTAATAGTTGTTGTCGCAAATTTTGAGCCTTCTTCAGATTCATAATTTTCAGCGTTGACGTTATATGCATATTCAAATAGGTATTCATAGAGCTTTTTGTCATTGTATTTACTTTTTAACCTTACAGTGTCATTTTGAGATAATACTTTTGCCCATGCATTCCGCACGTCCTTCCAGAACTCGGCAGTATTAGTCCAATAATCTAAACCGACACTAAAATCGGTACCAGTTATCCTTTCATAACGGTTAATTCCAACCTCTTTTACTAGGTATGGGCTGTCTTTGACAGGCACTCCGCTATCCTCAACTACCAATTTAATATTATCCTGCTCATGAACCCATCCGGTTGGGTTTATTATGAGCCTGTTTTCACTCACAAGCACATTATAGTCGTCTCTAACGCTGAACTCTCTTCTAGGAAGAGGCCGCCATGTATCAGGCGCCGCCCACGAAGAATAATTACCGTCATGAACCCATTTTGCTATTGCCTCATATCTGGGTGTATCGTCCACCTGGTAAACAGCCTGTGACCATTTGCCCCCAGATTCGTTAGAGGAGATAGTATTTTGTTGCCAGGTGTTATTACCTTTGTACTCAAGAATTTTATTGTCCTCATATTGCCAGTCCTGGCGCCAGTGTTTGACCACAACAGGTTCCAGGATCACTCCCTCATGGTTCTCGATAAACATAACCAGAATATGCTGAAGACTGATAAAATCTCCTCTGTCTTCAAGGACTTTGATAAATTCAGTTGCCCAGGATTGGTACGGATTTTGAGGTTTGTAACCACTTTTAATTGGCACTGTCTCAATAAAATCAAATGTAACCCTATAATCGCCGGCCATTGCAAGTATGGCTCTTCTGTCCTGCTCGAACTTGCTGATTCCGGGCTCATATATAGATAACCATTCAGAATTTTCTGATTTATCCATAACTACGGGAGCGCCTTTGGTCGTGCCGCCTCTGGGTTTTAATTCGCTGTTTTCATCATATGACCAGCTAAAAGTGTAGAGTCTTTCTTCAGTTTCATTTATTCCGGGGTTGTTGGATAAATGAGGATTATTATCTTTATATCCACAGCCAATAAAAATTGAGCTGATTATTATTAGTGCAATTGATCTTTTCATCGAAAGGTCCCTAAATATTTATACGGTAAAAAATATACCATAGTTTGAATTGTTGTGTCATTTCGGGAACTCCTATAATTAAGTCTTTGGCATCCTTGACAGAGCATATCTAGCTCGTGATATTCTTTTTTGAGTTCATCAAAACAAAAGGAATAGGTTCAACTAGAATCAAAATAGTTCTCCTGATTTTAACTTTAGTGACATTAAGTGTGGGTCAGTTGGGCTGCAATGATAATGGAAATACTCAGCAGATCGAAACTGAATTAGAATTTGCTTTTTCTGGCATATTCGTACCCGCTCCTGCAAACACTGATACTATCGACGACGGCAGGCCGGCCAGTCTGAGGACTTACGAGGGCGTTAGCGGATTTGGAAATACCAATATTACTATCCTTGACGAATTTGCCCAGCCCATTCCTCCCATAGACTGCCCGCTGGATAATCTTCAGTTCAATCTTGTTAAAGGTAATTTTGTTATCAGGGTGGGTAACGGAGACCTCTTAATAGGCACTATCGAGTCCGGCATGAGCTGCTTTGACCCTGTTGGACTGCGCTCCGAAATATTTGAAGAGGGGATTATTACAGAAGGTACGGGGCACTTCTCTGGAGTTTCAGGACCCGTGCAGATTATGACAAGCTCGATCTTCCAGAATACGACCGCTTCTGACGGATATGCTTCAGGAGGTTCAACAGGGGAGTTTACACGAACACTGGAATTCGAATAAGTTGTGTGCTAAAGAGTGGAGAGAGTGAATTCTACTGACTTACGGTAGTTTGTAAGGACAGGCATTACTTAAAGTAACAACCATAATTAGATCACTAACTTCACCTGCTTTTTCAAAGGCTTCTTTGAGTGCTTTAAATATCTGTTCTGTCTTGGGATTATGACCTGGTTTGCTGCTGCAGCTCATGAGATACCGCAAGAGCTTGCCGATTTTGGTATATTTATATTTAGTAGATGGTCAAAGTAGAGTGCCCTTATTTTTAACGTATTGTCAGTATTTACATTCTTAATTGGCGGGTTATTGACTTATACACTCTCATTTGAATTTGACATGTCTTTTCTTGTACCTTTCGCAGCGGGAAACTTTACATATATTGGTGCTTCTAATTTAGTACCTGAAATTAAAAAACATGAAAATCTGAGAACAAATATAATTCATCTTCTTTCATTGACTGCCGGTATAGCTCTTATGGCTGCTAACAGAGTATTTCTTGGATAACAATAAATATATACTGATCAAGAATGTTGCTTTCTGCACTCAGAAAATTATATAATTGTAACTATGTGGAATTGAGAGGAAAGTAGATTATTTTCGATGTATAGAACTATTAATATGTAACTAGAGATCCTGATACAAAAACCATTGTCTTAACGAATATGTATTAATTTAAATTGCAAATGATAATTCTCTCATATCAATTTTTTGAATGGACATCATTCCTCTTGTAATTGTTATAGTACTCGATGCATTCTGATTCTCTTCCCCGGATGACTCTTCTTCCTCTTAATTGACCCTGCCATTCTGTTACAACCGTGCATTGGTCTTCTTCGCCGTCTCTTTCGTAGTAGATGATTACCCAGTCCATAATCCTTCCAAGTTTATGGGCCAGAGGTGAGTTAGAAAATAGTGCAGTGAATGACCAGTTACCCTTATCAGTATGGTAAATTGGAAGCCATTTATCTCCTGATGGATTGAAACGCTTTGGCGCAATTTTTCTCAATAAGCCTCGTGTAGCTTTTTCTCTGTATTCTTGATCCACCTCGAGGGTAAGAGCGACTTCGGGTTTATGAAGATTAGACTCTTTCATCTCGTGTTCAAGCCAGCGTAATCTGCGAGCTCTACGTTTAGAGGACCGTGAAAGAATCCCAGACAATGCGTCTTTTATTCCCTGAATCTTTCTACTCCCAAGTCCTTGCACTCTCTTCAATCTTCCATCATGTGCAGCTAATTCGAGATCCTCTAATGTTTCGATACCTAATGTTTCATGTATCCTGTGTGCTGTCTTTACACCTATTCCCGGTACTGTTTCAAAAAGCTCCTCAGGCGAAGCCTGACCCTCAAGACGGTCGAGTAGGGTAATTCGTCCGGTCAATAAGAGTTCTGATATAATAGATGCTATACTCTTTCCAATGTTAGGCAGTGCTATTAGCCCGCTTATACCCTCAGATTCTAGGACTTCTGTGAGGGGGGTTTTCATACTACTTGCTGTGCTTGCTGCATTTGTGTACGCCCTTACACGAAAATTGCTTGCTCCCTGTACTTCAAGTAGTGAAGAAATACGTTCCAGAGCTTCTGCTATTTCTTTATTTGTGAATATGAGTTTTTTAGTCATTCTTTCAAATGTTATCCAAATAATTAGAGAATAGGATATATGGTGCAGTGAAGCAAGAGACTTTGCTGCATAACGTATCAGAGAACTGAAGAGATATCCCTAAAGGATAGTGCATTGATACTTGCTCTGAAAATCAGATTGTCGAGTATGTTGTAAAAATAAACGAAGCTTGTGAGCCGATTTTTCTAGAATAGTAGGGAAATTGGCGAGTTATTACAATAGCCAAGGTCACTCAGAGGATATTCAATCTCTATTTAATCAAAATCTAGATCACTCTAAACAATTTATTGGGAAGACAATTAGTGCAATACTTATTGGATTATTGAGTCTTATAACAATCATATTCTCCTCAAAAAATTGAGTTCATTTATAGAACAATGGAGGATGACTGGATAAATCTTGCAAACGATGACTAATGTAAATCCGGTATAGAATTTAACGAGAGCTTTAGATATATAAATGTTGCTGAAAATCGCATATGTATTATATATTAAAATAAATTCGGTGTGTTATCATTAGATCTTAAAGGGGCAGTAATGGATTCTCAAGATAAAAATGAAGAATCAAGTAATTCATTAAGATTAGGACCATTGTTATTATGGCTGGTAATATTAATTATACTTCTTCTCTGGAATGGTTTTGCTTTTTGGCCAAAAACACCTTCACAAGCACCAATTAAGTACAGCCAATTCATTAAGCAATTAAAGGCTGATAACATTAAGAATGTTTATGTTGATGGAGATAAAATCACAGGTGCTTTTGACACTCCGGTTTTCTGGCCAACCAAGTATGGAGAGGGTCAAAACGAATCTAGTCCACAAACTTCATTCTTTCGTAAGCAACCCGAGCCTGCAGAGTATAGTGAATTTTCAACTGTTTTTCCACAAGAAATAGGTGACCCAAATTTATTGCCTCTTTTAGAAAAACATGGAGTGGTAGTCGAAGTAAGGTCCATATCTAGCAATAAATTTGTTACACTGATACTGAGCTGGTTGCCATTAGTTTTGCTTTTTGTTTTCTTTGTATGGATTAGTCGTAATATAGCAGGTGGAAGAAATGGAACTTTTAAGTTTGGCCAAAGCAAACCCCGACTTTATAGCGGCGACAAAAAAAAGGTCACATTTGACGATGTTGCAGGAGTAGAAGAAGCAAAGACTCAGCTACGACAAGAAGTTGATTTCTTAAGGAATCCCAAAAAATATCATGACATAGGTGCACGCATTCCGAGGGGAGTATTGCTTATGGGACCTCCGGGAACTGGTAAGACTTTGCTGGCAAAAGCAATTGCTGGAGAGGCATCTGTACCATTTTTTAGCATAAGCGCCTCTGAATTTGTAGAGATGTTTGTTGGCGTTGGAGCAAGCAGGGTAAGGGATTTGTTTAAACAAGCAAAAGAAGCAGCTCCATCAATTTTGTTTATTGATGAGCTTGATGCGGTTGCTAGAAGAAGAGGCGCCGGTATGGGCACAGTAAATGACGAAAGGGAACAAACACTTAACCAACTATTGGTTGCCATGGATGGTTTCGATGAGCGGGAAGAAGTTATTGTTCTTGCCGCAACAAATCGTCCCGATGTTCTTGACCCGGCTCTATTAAGACCTGGGCGGTTCGACCGTCAGGTGGTACTAGATCTCCCTGATTTATTAGGCCGGGAAGAGATACTTAAAATCCATACAGGAAAATTACAAATTGAATCTGACGTGGATCTTAAGCTCATTGCACGAGTAACAACTGGAATGAGTGGTGCTGATTTAGCAAATCTTTGTAATGAAGCTGCTCTTGTTGCCGCTAGGTATTACCATGATAAAGTGGCAAAATCTGATTTTGAAGAGGCTATCGATAAAATACGTCTCGGTGAGAAGCGACAGATTCTACTCAATCAGAATCAGAAGCGAGTTATTGCTTACCATGAAGCGGGACATGCTATTGTTGCGTGGTTTACTCCTGAAGCTGACGAAGTGCACAAGGTGACTATCATACCTCACGGACAGGCGCTTGGGATTACCGAACAGCTGCCCGGTCAGGAGCAGTACAATTATAGCCTTAGCTATCTGCTAGCACGTATTCAGGTAATGTTAGGTGGACGAACAGCAGAGGAGTTAGCTTTAGGTGAAATAACTTCAGGAGCAGAAAACGATCTAATAGAAGCCACTCAACTGGCCAGACGTATGGTGACCCGTTGGGGTATGGGTGAGCTTGGGTTAATTGCTTTCAGAGCTGATGAAGAACATCCGTTTCTAGGTTATGAACTAGCTAGAGGCAAGGATTATAGTGAAGAGACCGCCTCAAGCATTGACAGAGATGTCAAACGCTTCATAGATGAATCACACACAAAAGTTTTTGACTTGTTAAAGAGCAATAAAGTGAAGCTCGATAAACTAGCTAAAGCACTATTGCATGAAGAAACTATCGACCGAGATGGTTTAACTAAAATTCTAGGAGCCAAACCAAGTTCAGGATTTTTGCAAAAAGTAGAGCGAGTTCAATAATCCCTAAATGATTGCAATTAGATGCAGTTATATTTCGCAACGCTGGAATGGGTGTAGTATGACTTGATTTAATTTTGGTAATTTTTATAGGCTTGCTTTTTTCAATAGCGACACTTTATCGTTTTAGAAAAAGTATTACACTTGAACAGTTCTGATAAGAAATCCATGTGGATGGGGCTATTACCATATACCTGGTAATAGACGGTAATGCACTCGGCTTGCGTACTCATCATAACCATGTAGTTCCTTTTTTAAAGTATTATCTTCAAGTGCTGTGCGAATGACGAGAATAATATCTCCAATCATAGCTGGCACTAGTGCCCAGATAGACCCTAATAAAAGTGGGATAGAAAAAGATACTATGATGGCTGCAGAGTAACCTGGATGACGCACATACTTATATGGACCATCAGTTACCACATAATGACCTCTATCGGTTTGGATCCGCACAAAAGTCGAGAAGAATTTATTTGTTATCATAGCCCATAGTTGTATCGTGCTTCCAATGACAAAGCACAAAAGAAAAATTATTTGTATCCAGACAGGTAAAACTGGCGACCAATGATAACGACCTATATCTAGACCAGCTACAAGAAGTGTTAGGGGCAATAAAAAAACAACTACAGAAATTGCGAGCACTATATCCCATTTCTTAGCCCCAGGTCCTATATGACTTCTTTCTTCTAATAAATCCGGGTCTATATATATAATACCAATAATTATAATGGCCAAGTAGACACCGAGAAATGCCCAGGCTATATACCAATCTATACGGCCAGCCGATACAAAGAGAATTGTGGCAACCAATAAAATATAGAGTATTAATCGAGTATATTGCCTCAGTTTCATGCTATCACTTAAACCTCAAAATAGCACCAATCCCGTCTATCTTTTTTCGAGCCTCTCTACCCCTTAGAATCTCAATCTCCGATTTTTGCCTGGAAGCCTCTTCAATGGCATCATTTACTATATCAACAACACCCACAGGCTCAAAATCTTCCGGGCAAATACCTTTTCTTTTATTTATTACCAAAATTCCTGTTTGGGGACATATAAAACCCGGTGAACTAAAACCCTCATCTACAATTAGGGTCTTTACTTGTCCTCTGCCTAGTGCTTTCAAGGTGGATGAGAGTCCGTTAACCGCATGCCTGGTGCATAGTTTCTCTTCAAATTCTTTTAAAATATTTTTTTCTTTCTTTGTATTGAAAGTTTTTATTGCATCTATAGTCATTTCTGCTACTTGTGAGGGCTTACTCTTAGTAACATCAGCCCTAATTGTTCCAATGAGTCTTCGTTGCAGATAAGAATGCAAGTGATGAGAAAATTCGGAGATATTTTTTTCAGTACCTCCAAGCACCAGAAAATCGAACTTATTCTCATTAAAATAATAAAATACTTTATCAGCTACGTATTTATAATGTTGATGTATTTCATTATCTATTGTTCTGTGAAAGCCATGCTCTCCATATCCTTGGACGAGACTGCCGGTACCGGTTGTAGGGGATAATCTCTGATTGAACTTGCCTTCAGTCGACTTGAATTTCTTAGTTCTTGATGCCTCAGGATAGAAAAAATCAAGAATTTCATGACACCCATCGGGCTCCAGTCTGAAAATTCTAGCTTTCTTTCTATCAATAAGTAGAGTGACAATATTTTTATATTCATCATTTATCTTAATAAGCTGCCCTAAAAGAGGAGACCTATCAATTACTAGCTGATTACGGTACACAACTGGAAGCTTAAAAACTTTCCACAATTTGCTTTTGGAACTTGAAAAAATGCAAATCCCTCTACATTCTGAAAGCTGGCTATCATCATCGATAAGATTTGTAATTTTTTTTATATCCCGCTCTACTGATTCTACAGCAGACTCAGCAAGCTTTTTCTTTTCAAGGTCTTGTATTAAGACCTTGATCAGATTCTTCAACTTTCCCTTATACTTAAAATTCACTCTGTCTGAAGGTCCCAACTTTAGGTAAACTGAGGTAATCGGGTATTCATCATTTCTATAGTCTAACAGTTTTTCAATCTGGTCTTTTAGGCTCATTTGCTCTCCCCTCTTAATTATGTCTCTGGGCTTCTCCAGTCATAGGTACAAAACGAACCGGAGTTACTTTTTTTTCTTTTACACCTTCTTTTGTCTTTTTTAGAAGTAATAGTTCTTGAAAATAGTCTCCAACTGGTATTACCATTTTTCCCCCTTCTTTCAGCTGTTCCACAAGAGGTGCCGGGATTTGAGGAGGAGCTGCAGTTACTATGACTGCAAAATATGGTGCGTTTTCCTTCCATCCAATATAGCCATCTCCTATTTTGAAGTGAATATTCTTGTAACCCAGGTCTTGGATAATTCTTTTGGCTTTTAATGCCAATGACTCAACTATTTCTATTGTATAAACTTCACAGCCAATTTCTGCCAGAATGGCTGCTTGATAACCAGAGCCTGTTCCAATCTCCAAAACTTTGTCTCCTTCTTTTATATTTAGCAGTTCTGTCATAAATGCTACAATATAGGGCTGAGATATAGTCTGTCCCATACCTATCGGCAGCGGGCAATCATAATAGGCATTATGAATATGACCTTCTGGGACAAATTTATGCCTTGGGACTATTAACATAGCTTCCAATACACTTTCATCGGTTATACCTCTGGTAACAAGTTGATCATTAACCATTTGGCATCGCTGTTCTGAGTACGTGCTCACATTCTATCCTTATAAAGAAGCAAGATTAGAGAACTAATTCAAAACCTTTATTGATAAACATAACAAATATTGTATAAACACTATAAATTTACTCATGCAAATATAGTACCACTATAGTTTTTCTGTATTGATTGTAACCATGGGACTTTAGATTAGGGAGAAAATATTAGCAACAAATGACTTAATCTGCTGAAATTGTTATAAAAATATTCTGACAGTTGTGACAACTAATTTTTTAACATAACAATGGATCTTTCAATGAGAATTAATAAGAATTAAAGTCTAGAAGAAACTATGTCCGACATTCTGACATTTTTATATGCCTGATATATGCAAACTACTTAGGATGACCCTTTTTTACTCTACTTTATAAAATTTTTTTTATGTTATTGTGTTTATAATAGTAATTACGTAATATCAGATTTTGATAATCATCGGGTCGAGATTTATTATGAAAAACAACATCTGTGTCAGCCCATTAAGTATAAAACTACCTAATAAACAACTTGTCGAGATTGTCGAGAGAAAGGGCATTGGACATCCCGATACTATATGTGATTGTGTTGCTGAAGAGATATCAATAGCACTTAGCAAACACTATATAGATCAATTCGGTTCTATAATGCACCATAACGTAGATAAAGCGCTCCTTGTCGGAGGCATGTCTGAGCCATCATTTAAAGGTGGAAGCATTACAAAACCTATCGAACTAATAATTGCTGGAAGAGCAATTAAAGAAAATAATGGCAAAAAGCTTCCCATTGAAGAAATCGTTAACCATACAGCTAAAGAATTTATTGATAGGCACCTAAGACACTTAAATATTGAATCAAATGTAGTTATTCATACAAAGATTGGTCCTGGCAGCAAAGAGTTAATCGAATTATTTAGTAGATTTAGTAAGGGTAAGGTGCCTTTATCAAACGATACCTCCGCAGGTGCCGGATTTTATCCACTCGACAAGCTTGAGAAAGCGGTATACGAGACGGAGAAATTCTTAAACAGCTCTGATACGAAGGATATTTACCCGTTTGTCGGAGAAGATATAAAAGTCATGGGTATAAGAAATAGTGGAGAAACTACACTAACTGTAGCAATTGCAATTGTAGATAAATATATTTCCTCGCTCGAAGACTATGTTAATAAGATCAACTATATCAAAGGGTCATTGAACGAACAAAAGTGGATTGCGTCTAATACTAAAATAGAAATTAACACCGCTGACAATTACGAAAAAGGGATCATATATCTAACAGTGAGCGGAACAAGTGCTGAAGGCGGAGATGACGGGCAAGTAGGAAGAGGCAATAGAGCAAACGGCTTAATAACACCGTATAGACCTATGACATTAGAAGCAGTAGCGGGGAAAAACCCAATAAGTCATGTAGGCAAAATTTATAATTTATTTGCAAACAATTTGTGTAAAAGGATTGTTGAAGAAGAACTTGCCCAGGAAGCCTATGCTTATATAGTTTCACAGATCGGAAAACCTATTAACAATCCGCTGGTTCTAGATATTCAAGTAAAAAATCAAAACTCAGATCCTGGTCTTATTAGGGAAATTGCAGAAGATATGCTTAATGAAATGCCCAGTATGTGGAAAAAGATAATAAGTAAAGAATGTGGAATTGTATAAATTATTTCTCCCGCAGTTGATATGTATAATGAGAAAGAGATAGTTGTTAAACTAGAAGTTCCGGGAATGAATAGAAAGGATGCTAATATATCAGTATCCGTCTGTTATTGAAAATCAGATGTGAATTGAAGAATGAAGATGAGACAAAAGAGAAAGATTATTATTACGCACAAAGATCCTATGGAAGTTTTAGCCTTCGGCCCAATTTACTAGCTAAAGTACAAGAATCTGAGATAAGAGCTAACATTAAAGACGGAAAAATAGAGATAAATATCACTAAGGCTCCCGAAGCTAAGGTCAAACAGATAAAGATAGAGGGCAAATAGTTGAAATTGGAAAGGCAATTGCTATGCCGCTGATGATTATTGCCAGCTGATTTGCTACACAATATTATCGAAATGCAAAGGGGAGGGAGATTGATATACTTAATAATTAAAGGAAAACATCCAGTTGAGCACGGCCAGACTATCGGACATGAACCCATTGTAATCATTAACAAAATAGGCGATTGAGTGTAGGGTTATGAAAAAGTTGAAAAGTAGTATTAAGCGTAAATATGCTTTGTGGTCAATGCGAATATTGCCTATCAGCTCATTGTGCAGAGTTAATAGGAGGGCTAGAAAATGGCAACATTATTAATGGATGTTAGACTTGTTGAGTTGTAATTCATAATGCAATGGCAGATCATATAAAAATCCCGGATGGGCTTTCAGATGAATATATACTATAAGGGAAACTGGTAGATGATAAAAAAAATATTATGGGCAACTGATGGATCAGAAGACTCATTCGCGTCTCTTAAATATGCAGAAATTCTTGCAAAGAATTGTAATGCGGCCATACATGGCCTTGCCGTATTGACTAGTGAATCTTTGCCATACAATAATGCTTTATCGGAAAAAGAGAAAAAATCCCAATCTCAAATTCTAAAAAAAAATAAAGCAAAATTTTTAGAAAAATTAGAGAAAATCAAAAGAAATCTGGACAAAGAAAATTTGCAGTTCACATACGCTATTGCCAAAGGGGCTGCATCTAAGAAAATAGTTGAAACCGCTCAGCAAGAAGACTTTAATCTTATTGCAATGGGAAAGGGACGTTCTGCCTACAATTTTATTTTAGGAGGGACATTAATTAGAGTTTTGAGAAATTGCACCATACCAATTCTCTCAGCAAGAGTAAATGGGCCGAAAATAAGAATTAAAAGAATATTGGTTCCATTAGATCTGTCCCACGGATTAACAGCAGGTTCTGATTATGCTTATAAATTATCTCAAATTTTTAATGCTGATATATATCTAGTTCATATCATTGAAACAGCCGAGCATAATTTCACCTCTGATATTATCGAAAAAATAAAATCCAACACAAAAAAGGAAATGGGATATCTACTTGGCAAATCGAATCTCGGTGATAGCGTTAGAATAGGGGTCGAAGTGGCAAAAAATGCTTGGGTAGGAATTACAGAGTTGGCCAGGAAAAATGATTTCGATTTAATAGTAATGATGACTTATGAAGCTATCATTATGAAAAAGGAATTTATAGGCAGCACCACATGGAAGGTTATTCAGGAATCAGAAGTTCCAGTAATTACACTAAGTCCTAACAAGTACATAATGAAAATGACAGGCGATGCTAAATGAAATTTCAATATATATACCAAAATAACAGCCTAATGCATATTATATCAAGAGGTAAATAGAGTGATATCATATATAGAGAATCCTGATAATGTGAGTTCAGCAGATATAGTGGTTGGCATCCCTTCTTACAATGAAGTAAAAACGATATCAATACCCACAGAGCAGGCTAGTATAGGGCTTGTAGAATACTTCTCAGACTATGTATCTGTAATTATAAATGTTGATAACAACTCAAAAGATGGAACAAAAGAAGCATTTCTAAATACCAAGACAAAAGTACCTAAGTTATATGTATCCACACCGGATGAAATAAAAGGAAAAGGTTATAACATTAACAATCTGCTTAAAGTTGCTGCTGAGCTCAGGGCTAAAGCCATAATTATGCTTGACGCGGATCTTACTAGCTTAACTCCTGAGTGGATTGAGAGCTTTTTGGAGCCGATATTTGATGGCTATGATTTCGTAGTACCGATTTACTCCAGACACAAGTATGACGGTACAATTACCAACAACATAGCTTATCCCTTGTTGCGCACTCTCTATGGACTTAGAGTAAGACAACCTATTGCTGGAGATTTTGCAATATCTGGCAGACTGGCTAGATCCTATCTTATTGAACAGACATGGACAGATGATGTGTATCACTTTGGTATAGACATTTGGATGACGACAATTGCAATATGCAGAAACTTTAAAGTATGCCAAACGATACTTGGAACATCTAAAGCACATAGAACAAAAGATCCAATTGGTCTGGGCAATATGTTTTCACAGGTAGTTGGAACCTGCTTTCAACTAATGGTTGATTTTGAATATTTCTGGAAAGATATTTTGGAATCAAGACCAAGTGTGATCTATGGATTTGGCCTTGGGAATAAAGAGAGTTTCCCTGAGGTAAAAGTTAATCCTGAATCACTCTATAAATCCTTTATTAATGGCTTCAGCTTATACTCTGGTGTTTGGCAAGAAGTATTAGATCCTGAAAATATGAGGGCAGTTAATAAGTTAAGAGAAATCAATAAGGATGATTTTTATTTTGAAACCACCTTGTGGGCTCGAATCGTATTTGATTTTGCAATTGCATTTAATCTGGAAGACATTGAAAGAAATAAACTTTTAGAGGCTCTGATACCTCTATATCATTCTCGAACTCTTTCTTTTGTAAATACAACATCTGAAATGGATACAAAAGAGGCAGAAGCAATAGAAGAAAGATTAAATCGCAATTTTGAATCCGAGAAGGAATATCTGATAAAGCACTGGGATCTTAATTCGAAAAACAGTATCATATCAAAACAATTATCAACGCTTGATATAAGCGAATGATATGCATAAAGACTCAGTCTTGGATCTCTAAAATATTAAATGATAAAGCTAATATCCAGGAAGAGTATTGCCATGACGGGACTGAAACTTCGTATCCTGGACTCATTGACGATCTACCAAGTTTGCTTCAGTCAATTTTAGGATAGTGCAGTCTTTTCCCTTCAGTAAATTGCAATTTGCCATTATACTGCTCGAATTAAGATTCGTAAGTATTTCGATATATAAACTATAGCTTAAGTATTTGAAACTTGGACCTACGTATTTATAAGATCTATAATTTAAAAAAAGATATTTTTTGTTCAAATATTCTCCATATGAGTATAATTTAATAGGTAATGTCGTCGCGGGAGAATCAGAAACAACTAAAACTTCCTAATATATCAAAGTCTAAAGCGCAGTTTCAATTCAATTGTGAGTTAAATGACTTTTTGCAAGATTGTTATAAGAACCTACCTATTCAATATGAGTTCGATGGTAAGCCCTCCATAAAAGATTCCATTGAAGCACTGGGAGTCCCTCATACAGAGGTCGACTTAATATTAGTAAATAAAAAGTCTGTAGATTTTGATTATCACTTACAGAACGGAGATCAAGTCTCGATTTATCCAGTTTTCAACGATGTGAATATTTCAAATAAAGTAAGGCTCAGAGATAAACCGGTTCCCCGGTTTATTGTGGACGTTAATCTGGGAAAACTTGTTAAGCATCTTCGAATGTGCAGCTTCGATGCAATCTACAGCAATTGTTATACTGACCATGATATAGCTCAATTTGCATATACGGACAACAGGATAGTCCTTACGCGTGACCGCCGCCTTCTTAAGCAAAAGATTATTACTCATGGATATTGGCTCAGATCGACTGATCCTATTAAGCAGATTTATGAGGTTATCAGGAGGTTTAATCTTGTTCCAATGATGAAGCCATTTAACAGATGTCTGGAGTGTAACGGTTTAATTACACCGATTAATAAAGAAGAAATACATGACCAGTTAGAGCCAAAGACGATCCAATATTTTGATGAATTCTATCGTTGTAAGGGTTGCAAAAGAATCTACTGGAAAGGGTCACACTTTGAACAAATGAGTAAATTCCTAGACAAAATTAAAAGTTCTACCGTTTGCTAGAAAGAAAGTGTGATGTATGCGGACGAGAAACCAGTCATAGATAACATTACTGATACAAAGCATTAATAACAAATGAAGGCGGGCGATGGGGGATTCAATCCCCAGACCTCAGGCTTCGGAGGGCGTTTTCACTAAAGATGGGTACTAATCCATACTAATTCAGATAAATTCTAACAAGCTTTAATCATTTAAATTAATTTCATATATCCAATCCGAACTAAACTAGGCAAATCATGACGAATTGTCCCAAAATGGTCACCTATTTGGATACCTTATACTGCTCCCCATTAAGAACACAGTATAGTTAAGTTGGTAAAATACTTTGTAAAAGGTATGGGAGGGAGCAATGAAGCGAAGGAGATGGGACACTAAAACCAAGACCAAGATAGTACTCGAAGGCTTGTCTGGTAGACCAGTATCTGAGATATGCAACGAGTACGGTATTCATCAGAACCAATACTAGTCTTGAATAATTTATTCTCGCAGTTATCTAACGAGTTTGAGTTCTAGCCTAAGGTTGAGAAATGATGTATAAATATATGAAATTGAAAAAAAATATTAAAGGAGATATGATGATATTAAAAAATATTTTGTCTATTTTTTTAGTACTGATAGTTGTAGGACTTTTGGTTTCGTGCGAATCCTCTTCAAAAGCGAATGGGTCTCCGCCCAAACCACAGTTTCCTGAGAATTTTACATGGGAGGGGCGCTGGTTAGTTCCGGATCTTGACGTAGATGTTTCTTTCTCATGGCATGGGAACAACGGTGATTTGCAGATGATCGCCGGCGGTGAGGATGAGAGAATTCATTTTACAAATCTTATCTATGAAGATTATCTATATACCTACACTCTTAAATGGCCAGGTGTAGTACCTCCGGAACCAGACGACGATTGCATATGTCTGGGCAAACTCCCACTTAAGGTACTTAATGAATGTCTAGCCAAAGCACGTTATGTAGGGGCTGAGATTTTGCTTGAGGAAGAAGAGCGTTATGTTGAGCATTTTAGAATTAGTGTTATTTTAGGTGAGCAAGAATCAAAACCTAATGCACTTCGCTTCCCGCTTATGGAGGGGGACTTTTATGTCGACCAGGAAGATTCAACCAAAATGTGGAAAGTGCTTCACTATGGATACCAAAATGCTCTAGACCCTGCTTTGGATGAGTGGGCTGTTATGCAAAAATTGGAGAACACTCCGGGAGAGATTGATTTCCCCGAGGAATGTGAAGAAGTAAGGCTTAGATGTACAAAAGAAGGTTCCGTTTTTGAAAATGAAGAGGGTTTTCCTATTTTCTGTCGATAATAATAGTTTGAAATGATTTAAATGAAGCTTAATATTTGAGTAATAAGGGTAGCATTATCATGTTTCGCTCCCCTTTAGTGCACAAGTCATCCTCCGAAAGATTTACAGTCTACAGGTGATCGGGGGTTGTACTTAATATACTAATTCCCATTAATAATCTAGCATGATTAAGATGGAAAATACTCAGTCCTTTTTTCTCTAATCTGTATATGTTTAATCTCATAATCTAGGTTATAGTGTTAATAAGATTTATTTGACTTTTAGGTCATTAACCTTTTTCAATAATAAGCTGTTGAAACAATTATCATGAAGAAAATAATATTTAAAAATAAAATCAACTTGATTTTCACATTTTTCCTTTATGTGATCTTCATAGGTTTATACGCTTGCGATTCTAATAACAATTCCGAATTTAGCACGGAAATTATCAACGAACTTGACCAAGTATTAGAGGAGTCATTTGAACTTATAGGAGCTCCGGGGATATTAGTTGGTTTATATGTGCCGGGTGTGGGAACTTGGGAAAGAAGTATCGGAGTTTCAAACATAGAGACAGGGGAACCTATAGTATTTAGTTTACATACCCGTATTGGAAGCATAACTAAAACATTCACAACACAAATAATTCTAATGTTGCAGGATAGAGGGTTATTGAGTCTTGATGATCCTATAGGCTTGTATATCGAAGGAATTCCCAACGGAGATTCTATAACAATAAGAAACTTAGGCAATATGACTAGTGGTCTAGCTAGCTATACTTTTAATCCGACATTTCAAAGCGATTTATTCTCTGATCCTGAAGAACCTTGGTTACCTGAAGAACTTTTGCAGATAGGAGTTACCGACACAAATGCAGGTTGCCCATTTAAACCAATTGGTTTACCTCCGAACTGTTTTCAAGCGGGTACTAGCTGGTTTTATTCAAATACCAACACGGTGATACTAGGTTTAATAATAGAGAAAGTAACAGGACAAACTTATCAAGAAGCCTTAAGAGAATTGGTACTTGACCCGCTTGGGCTTGATGAAACTAGCCATCCGATAGATAACGCTTTACCTTTACCTTTTACACATGGATACACTACACAAGGAAGCCCCGATGGCTCTATTCAGGATTCTACTTTCTGGAGTCCGTCTGAGGCATTTGCGGTAGGCGATATTATTTCCACATTTGGTGATCTTCGCAGGTGGGCGCGTGCATTGGGAACAGGAGAGCTGCTTAGTGATGAAACAAGAGCTGAACGATTTAAAACGGTAGATCTACCGCCTCTAACACCTGAGAGAAACTATGCCTTTGGTGTCGGACTCACAAATGGTTGGTGGGGACATAGCGGGGTTATACCTGGATTTAATTCTCTTATACTTTACCGAACGGATATTGGAGCAACAATAGTTGTAATTGTTAACAATGATGACGATATTATAATAGATGGCAAGAGAACTGGACCTGTGTTTGTAATTGCTAATAGGATAGTGGATATTGCGGCTAGAGAGGCACCACTTGGAGAAGTTCCAGACGAAGTTCCATGGGAAGATGATTCGCTTGATGAATGAAATATCTCCGGTGATTAATTAAATTAACTGCAGAAATCATTGAATAAACTCGATTGGGGATTAAACCCTCTCTCTCTCAGGCTTCGGAGGGCGTTTTCACTAAAGATGAAGACTAATCCATACTAATTGAGATAAATTCTAACAACATTTAATCATTTGATATATTTTTATATATCCAATCCGAACTACCAAAGTCAAATCATGACAATTTGTTACAACGTGGATACCTATTTGGACACCTCAACATCATGAGTAATTGATGCTACATGACCCATAGATCGGCTCCCTACACTTGGAACTTGGCTAGTATCAACTTTAATACTTTGTTCTTAATGGGGAGCAGTATACTCCATACTTAGTCAATTTATTTGCTATATGGATTTGTTACGGCGAATCAACTAAAGACATCCAACTAACTATTTCCTCAATAGTTTCGCTAGGATTTTCCATGCAGTCATGTCTAGCATCTGGAATGTATTTTATAGTTACATAACTATTCCCGGCTTCCTTAGCTATGCTTGCCAACATAATAGTTTCCTGGCTTTCAACTAGACGATCATTCTCACCACGTAGAAAAAGAATCGGTATTTTTACTTTAGGTATTAGTTTATATGCTTTAGTTTTTGTAGCTTCAGGGCCTTTCATAAACCACCAAGTTTTGTATGTGTATATACCAAAATGTCTAGGTTTCAATGTAGGTCCCCAAGCACGAGAAACCAAAAGGATAGTATCATTTAAACTCGTATAAGGATCTGGCTCTAAAATCTCTTTTGATTTTTTATATATCTCTTCATAAGAAGGAATACTCTTCCATTTATTTAAGCGTTTTCTATGAGATTCTGGAAGAGAGTATGTACAACCTTCTAGAATTATTCCCCGGACATTAGGGTTGAAACATTGTGAAGCATAATAAATGGCCAGATTAGATCCAAGACTATAACCTAATATATAAATTCTCTTGAAACCCATATCCCCAAGTAAATCTACGGCAGCCTCTATATCCATTATCGAATCATCAAATATACGTTCTTCTTTTATCCGTCCTATATTGGCCATTCTGGTATTAACAGCGAAAGAACTTACACCCCGATCGTATAAATATGTAGGTGCAAGTCTCGGTGTACCATCCGAAATTAAATGCCCCAATTCTCCGTGGACAACTATGACAATAGGGGTATCTATGAACTTTTTTTCAGACTTAGTATCAAGAGCAAGTAAAAGACCATCTAATACATAACCATCCTTAGCTTTAAATACTATATGTTTTTTATCTTTTTGAATCATTCTAATTTGTATTAGATTTTTCTAGCTTCTGCCCAAATTAATATATTGGAAGCTTACAATTGATTTCCTATGTTTATTTAATCTTAATAAGAAAACACTGAATCTTAAACTATCTACAATTCTATCTTATTCCTTACTTGAAAAAAGGGGGCAGTAGAAAACTGTTGCGAAGATATTTATAGATTAATTTGTTGGAGTTCTCAAATAGATACGCAAGAATAAGGAGAAATTCAGTTTTCCCCCCTGCAAGCATCACTCAGCGGCTCTACTCTATATAATCCTAAGAATTATGATGAGTGATCGCAACTACCATACACTTTATGGTTGATGTAGAATATATGTAATAGAATAAGAAAGGGAACTAATGAAAAAACGTAAAATCATTGCTCCATATACAATTAAAGGTCAATGGTGGCATTGTCTTGATGATGGAAGACTACAGTGTGATTTATGCCCAAGATACTGCAAACTTCGAGAGGGACAACATGGATTCTGCTATATAAGGCAGGCACGTAATAAGCAGATTGTGCTTACAAGTTATGGCCGCGCATCTGGTTTTTGTATCGATCCTATAGAGAAAAAGCCCTTGAATCATTTTTATCCTGGCAGCAGCGTGCTGTCATTTGGGACAGCTGGGTGCAATTTAGGCTGCAAATTCTGCCAGAATTGGGATATCTCTAAGGTAAGGGAAGATTATAGGCTTACTTCTCCAGCTCTTCCTGAAGATATTGTCTTGGAAGCAAAAGAACATGGATGCAGAAGCATTGCTTTTACTTATAACGATCCCATTATTTTTGCCGAGTATGCTATGGATACTGCTGTTGCGGCGCATGAACAGGGAATAAAAACCGTTGCGGTATCTTCAGGATATGTATCAGATGAGTCAAGAGAGGATTTCTTCACTCATATAGATGCAGTCAATGTAGACTTAAAGGCTTTTACCCAGGAATTTTACGGCAAGCTTTGCCTGGCTCGACTTGAGCCAGTTTTGGACAATCTGAAATGGATTAAAAATGAAACGGATGTATGGCTTGAAATAACTACTCTTTTAATTCCGGGCCACAATGATTCGAGCGAAGAGATTAAGGAACTTTCCGAGTGGATATTAGATAATCTTGGCTCTGAGGTGCCTTTACATTTCTCCGCCTTCCATCCTGATTTTAAAATGACTGATGTACTCCCTACCCCACCTTCTACACTCAGCAGGGCACGCACTATCGCTAAAGAGGAGGGCATACACCATGTTTATACAGGAAATGTTCAAGACGTAGAAGGACAATCCACATATTGCTCCTACTGCGATCATTTACTAATAGAGCGTAACTGGTATGAATTGGGAAAATGGAATCTCGATAAAGATGGATGCTGTAAGTTCTGTCGAACGAGATTAGCAGGTTTTTTTGATGCTAAACCAGGAAACTGGGGATCGAAAAGACAGCCCGTGTTTATACATTCTAGTTCCAAGAAACGCGAAGTATCAAAGCTCAAGAATGATACATTTCCAGCATGAATTATGGATCTACATAGCCGAATAAAGTAAAAATTCTATCAGTGGGGATACAATTATTTAGAAATGAGTGACATCAGACCTTGTATTGGCGGACAGTGGTATCCAAATACTAAAGAACTCATCATTCATAATCTGGATATATATCTCTCAAACTCGGATGTGGAAAAACCGAGTGGGAAATTATACGGAATCATAGTTCCCCACGCAGGCCATATTTACTCAGGCCAAGTAGCAGCGCATGCTTTCAAATGCATAGAAGGTATGGATTTTGATACTGTTATTGTTGTGTCTCCCTCTCATTTTCTAGCTGACGGAAATATTCTTTCCACTTCTCACGACGCCTATCTAACCGTGATGGGTGCAATTGAAATAGACAAAGCTTTTTTGAACGAGATCGACAACAGGCTCAGGGAAAATTTTGAGGAAAAGTTAGTATATGTAAGTAAAGATCCTGAGCATGCAATAGAGGTAGAATTGCCTTTTTTGCAGTATGTACTGAAGTCGTTTCTTTTAGTACCTATTATGATTTTTAACCAATCTAATGAGATAGCCAGCGCTTTAGGACACTCACTTGCTCAAGTAATTGCTGATCGTAATGCACTATTAGTTGCGAGCTCGGACTTATCTCATTTCTACCCTGATAGAATCGCAAGAGATTTCGATCATGAGATGCTGAGGCGCATCCAAGCATTTGATCCCGAGGGTGTTATAGAAGCCGAGATTCTGAAAAAAGGTTTTGCCTGCGGAAGGGGGGCGATATCAACTGTGCTATATGCTTGCCGTGAACTCGGGGCTAACAAGGTCAGTGTTCTTGACTATTCAAATTCAGGTGAAATATCAGGAGATTATGGCTCTGTTGTCGGTTACGGAGCAGCTGTTATATATAAATCTGGTTAATTAAATAAACTAACAGTGGAAGATAAAAAGATCAAATGATTTCATAGGAATACCATAACATCATGAGTAAATTCCTAGACAAAATTAAAAGTTCTACCCTTAGCAGAAATCAAGTGAGGTGTTTTCAGAAGAAAATTTGTCAAAGATAGCTTTTCTGATACTAATCATCAATATAAAATGGCGGGCGATGGGGGATTCGAACCCCCGACCTCAGGCTTCGGAGGGCTTATTTTCTAAAGACGAAGACTAATCTATACCAATAGAGACAAATTCTAACAACCTTTAATCATTTAAAATATTTTCATATATCCAATCCAAACTAACCAAGGCAAATCATGACAAATTGTTCCAAAATTGACACCTATTTGGACACCTCTTAAATATTTCCTAAAGTGTTCAATCAATATCTAGTGTACTAAAAGTGTAGAAGTTACATTTTGCGGTAATGAAAATTGAACTGATGCAATGACAAGAGTATTAGTCTTTTTTTGTAACCTAGAAACTACTTTTGATAAGGACCACAAATATCTAAAAGACGGGCAAATGACTTTTTATCTCCTTGAAATTTTAAATCTCCAGAATCTACCAATTCAGTGAGATCCTTTTCCATTCTCATCAGAGTCACCAGATTGTTAGTATCTGTTTCTATAATGAGGTCTGGGGTTATAGCGGATCCATGTGCTGTATAAAGTGCTCCATTTTGAATTAGGACATGGAAAACAATTCCGTCAATCCTGAACTCGTATGTTTCATTAACCCCTTGAGCTTCTGAAGGTCTGAAATATATTTTCATACCATACATGATCCAGGTAGGGTTAAAAAAATCTTCTTCTGAACTTGAATCCAGCAAGGTTATACCCCATTTCACTAATGAAGTTAGTGTATCCTCAAGAGCTTTGCCTCGCTCTGTTAGAATATATACACTAGATCCAGCAGGTGGGGGCAACGTATCTTTTTTTATTATTCCGTTTTGCTCTAATTCCTTAAGTCGTGATGAAAGAAGATTGGTACCAATTCCAGGAAGGCAATCCAGAAGGTCCTTGAATCTTTTAGGACCAATGAGAAGATCGCGTACTATTAATAGCGTCCATCTTTCGCCAATTATATCAAGAGCTTTAGCAACTCCACAATACTGATTGTAAGACCGTTTAACTTTACTCATTTTTCAAAAGTATAACCACATAAAATAAAAATTCAACTTTTTATAATAAGAACTTGACTTTTATATAGCAACTACTATATAATACAAAACCATGAAACATTTTTCCTGTACGGATAAGAAAATGAGATCGCCACATCATATCCTTACTATTAAAAACAAAAGCCTCAATTCTACTGGCGAGGAACCTCTATCGGATAATGATTTTAGAATCGATGAAGAAATACTTACTAACTATTTAATTCAAACATTCGAGGAGTAAAAAAACTGTATAGAGGAGTATGATAAGCCATGGAGGGAAATAGTAGACTTACAAGATATATTAACTGGATAATTAGATGTAGATGGTTTGTACTAATAGGATGTTTGTTAGTTGTAATGTTACTAGCGATAGGTACCAAAAATCTCTCTCTAGCTAGTAATTACAGGACTTTCTTTAGCAAGGATAATCCAGACCTAATAGCATTTGATAGCCTAGAGAAGATATATACACAAAATGACAATGTCCTTATTATATTACGTCCCAAAACCGGAGATGTATTCAATAAGAAGACGCTTAAAGCTGTATATGAAATAACAGAAGAATCTTGGCAAATTCCTTACTCAACTCGTGTTGATTCATTATCCAATTACCAGCATACATGGGCCGACGGAGATAACCTCATAGTTCAAGACTTGCTTCCGAATGAAGAAATATCAAATGAAGATATACAAAGGGCTAAAAATGTTTCTTTAAATGAGCCCCTCTTATATGGGAGAATTATTTCTCATGATTCAAATTCAACGGGCATAAACGTAAGGATTCAGCTTCCAGGCGAGAAACTGGACGAATTACCTTCTGTAGCTGCATATTCAAAAAATCTTCGCGATAAATATAGCGAGTTATATCCTGATCACGAGATAAAACTGGTTGGGATAGCCATGCTTAATAATGCTTTTGCTGAAACTCCTATTAAAGATATGCAATTTGCTATGCCTCTGATGTTTGCTGTGTTTGTTCTTGCATTGATTGGGTTCCTGCGATCGGGTTTGGCAGCAGGTGCAACATTGTTACTAATAATTCTAAGCACCTTAACTGCGTTAGGCGTGGCGGGGTATCTAGGGACGTTCCTTGACCCTGTGAGCGCATCGGCACCAATTATTATCCTCACTCTTGCGGTAGCGGATTCAATTCATATAATCGTTACTTTTTTCGGGTCATTACGTGAAGGTAAAAACAGATATGAAGCAATACAGGAGAGTTTCAGAGTAAACGCTAAACCTGTATTTCTTACAAGTATTACTACGGCTATAGGATTTCTGAGCCTCAATTTCAGTGACTCGCCGCCGTTTCGTCTGCTTGGAAATATAACTGCGTTTGGAGTTATGGTTGCCTGGTTGTATTCGATTACTTTTCTTCCGTCTTTACTGGCAATTTTGCCAATAAAAGCCCCTAAGTATTTTGGCTTGATGGATGTGTTAACGGACAAACTGAGCGGATTTGTAACAACTCATAACAATAAAATTATTATTGTACTAGGCTCCGTTGTACTTCTCCTAATGATTTCTATTCCAACAATTAAGATTAATGATAAATATCATGAATACTTCGCCAAATCGTTGGATATAAGACCCGCCATGGAGTTCTCGCTTAAAAATATAAATGGAGTTTATGTTTCCAGCTTTTCACTTGATTCAGGCGAAACAAGCGGAGTCAGCGATCCAGTATATATGGCAAAAGTAGAGGAGTTTACTGATTGGCTGAGGCGGAGACCTGAGGTATCGCATGTTGTTTCTTTCAGTGACACAATGAAACGTCTTAACATGAATATGAACGCCGACGATCCGTCTTTTTATAGAATCCCTGAGAATCGTGAACTCGGAGCACAGTACCTTCTCTTATATGAGATGTCACTACCCTACGGACTTGATATTAATGACCAAATAAATATTGACAAGAGCTCATTGCGGATCAATGTCACATTTGGAGACGTTGACCTAAATCAAATGGAAAAGAACTCAGAAGAGGCATCAATTTGGCTGAAAGAGAATGGGACTCTGTCCATGAAAGATGCCAAAGCATCAGGTCCGCCGCTAATGTTTGCGAATATAACAAGAAGGAATTTAAACAGCATGATTCTGGGGACCCTAGCAGGCTTTTCTATGATATCTATTATCATGATGATCGCACTTAAAAGTGTCAGGATGGGTTTAATTAGCTTGATTCCAAACATTCTACCTGTCATGATGGCATTTGGAATTTGGGCAATTCTTAAAGGTCAGGTCGGTTTTGCGGTGTCAGTTATAGCTAGCCTTTCAATTGGGATAATTGTAGATGACACTGTTCACTTCCTTTCAAAGTACCATTTAGCTAGAAAAGAGTTGGGTCTATACAAGAAACAGGCGATCGAATATGCGTTCAAAACGGTAGGTGCAGCTTTGCTTGGCTCATCTATAATAATCTCTGCAGGTTTTGCAATGTTAGGATTCAGCACATTCCGTGTTACGTCGTACATGGGGCTCTTAACATCACTCGCAATAATATGTGCACTTATTATGGATTTCTTACTACTACCGGCAATTCTGCTGGCTTTGGATAGAGAAAAAGTTGAAAGCGCTGCGGAAAGCGTTCAAATAAAAGATAAAATTTTCGGAGGTGTCTGATGTATATATATCGATTAAATCTTGTTTTGTTAATAATTTTGGGATTATGTGTTGCTGCGAGCGCAAAAACTCCTGAAGAACAGGGAATGGAAATTGCTGTGGAGGCTGATAAAAGGGATATGGGTTGGCATGACAATCAATCAGCGTCCAAAATGGTACTAAGAAACAGTCAAGGAGAGGAGAGCATTAGAGAATTCAGGAGATTTGCATTTGAGGTAAATGAGCCGGGTATGGGAGATAAGAGTATCGTAGTGTTTGATTCTCCTAAAGACATAAAGGATACAGCTCTACTTTCACACACAAAAATTCTCAAACCGGACGATCAATGGCTTTATCTTCCGGCATTAAAGAGAGTGAAAAGAATATCTTCTTCAAATAAGTCAGGTCCTTTTGTCGGGAGCGAGTTTGCCTATGAAGACCTTTTGTCTCAGGAAGTGGACAAATACAGCTATAAGTTCTTGGGTGAGGAGCTCTGTGATAATCTGGAGTGTTATAAAGTCGAGAGAGTCCCGTTATATGATAATTCTGGCTATACAAAACAGATCATATGGTGGGATAAAGAAGAATTTAGAATTCAGCAAATTGAGTTCTACGACAGAAAAAATTCTCTTCTCAAAACACTAGTATACTCGGATTACAGCCAGTATCTGGATAACTACTGGAGAGCCCGTTTGTTGAGTATGCAGAACCATCAAACAGGAAAGAGCACTGATCTTGTGTTTGAAAAATGGGAATTCAATCTAGGACAAAAAGAAAACTTTTATACTCCAAACAAGTTGAAAAGAGAAAGGTGATACTGGTGCGTATAAGTCTTTATCTCATCAGTTTTATTACATGTTTCTTTTTTCAGGATGTAATGGCTGGTGAGTGGGATTACGGTGGTAATGTATCGATTGGTTTGAGAATTTTCCCTGAAGATGTCAAATTTTCGGACCAAGACAATTACCATTTTGATCCTTCAATCAAACTAGAGCCGGAGGTTAGTTATGAATTCAGTGGTGGAAATGACAGATTAACCCTCATACCTTTTTTTAGATATGATCTAGAGGACGATGATCGAACGCACTTTGACATTAGAGAAGGAAATTGGTTGCACACTGCAACGAATTGGTCGCTGCTTGTCGGAAATGACATTGTTTTTTGGGGAGTTACGGAATCTAGACATCTTGTTGATATTATTAACCAAATCGATTTTGTTGAGGATCTAGATAATGAAGATAAGCTAGGCCAACCAATGATAAATATAATATATGATAGTAATATCGGTGCCTTTGAACTTTACTATATGCCTTTCTTTAGAGAGAGGACCTTCCCGTCAGCGGATGCACGCTTAAGGGGACCTCTGCCAATCAGTGACGATCCTAAATATGAATCAGATCTTAAAGAATTTCATCCTGATTTTGCATTTAGGTGGTTTAACACTATTAAAGAGTTTGATATTGGGCTCTCTTTTTTTTGGGGAACAAGCAGAGAGCCTATATTTCTTGTTGAAGAAAAGCAAAATGGGAACATGTTCTTCAGACCCTTTTACACAATAATAAATCAAGTTGGACTTGATATTCAATGGACAAGGGATGCCTGGCTTCTTAAACTAGAAGCAATTGGGAGGGGAGGACAGGGGCCATATTTTTTTGCAACTGTATTCGGATTTGAATACACCACCTTTCAATTATTTAATACTGACGCAGATCTGGGATTCGTCTCAGAATATTTATATGATGGACGAGATGGAAACATAGAATTCGCGCCTCCTACTTTTTTTGATAATGATATATTCGGGGGATTACGGTTAGCGCTCAACGATACCAATGACACTCAAGTTTTAATCGGTTTAACGACTGATACTAAAAATGCTGAGATGTTAGGCATTGTTGAGGCATCAAGGCGAATCGGGGACAGCGTTGTTCTAGAGCTTGTGTGCAGATTATTTATGAATCCTGAGCAAGATACAATTTTTAGCGGTTTCTCAAATGATAGCTTTGTAGATTTGAGCCTAAGCTATTACTTCTGATAGTAAAAAGTGAAATAATAACTCTTTATTTTTTAGTAGACACCTAGAAATATTTCATCAATGTTTGCCTTGATGTAAAATAACGCTAACTATCCTAAATCATTGACAATAATGGCGGGCGATGGGGGATTCGAACCCCCGACCTCAGGCTTCGGAGGCCTGCGCTCTAATCCACTGAGCTAATCGCCCTGGTATCTATCTTTTTGGTAAAGGAAGTCCAAGCTCTTTCATGACTACCTGCATGTCTTCCCAGGCCGGTTTCTTAAAGTTAGGATTTCTGAGAAGTGCTGCGGGGTGATATGTTACCATGAGTTTTGAACCGCTATACATATGAAATTTCCCCCTCAAACTACCTAGGCTCGCCTTGGTTTTTAGAATCGACTTCGCAGCTGTAGCTCCTAGGCAGACTATAACCTCGGGCTTGATAAATCTTATCTGCTTAAAGAGGAACTGCTCGCATGTGTCCATCTCACTCTGTTCCGGAGCTCTGTTGTTAGGAGGACGGCATTTAACTACATTACCTATATATACATCTTCTCTCTTGAGCCCCATTGCCTCGATAATCTTAGTCAAGAGCTTGCCCGATCGCCCTACAAATGGTTTCCCCTGCATATCCTCATCACGCCCGGGGCCTTCTCCGATAAACATGAGCCTTGCTTTGGGGTTTCCGTCGCCAAAAACAAGATTGGTTCTTCCCTCATGCAGCTGACACCTGGTGCAATCCCCTATCTCTTCCTCTATTTCTTCAAGCGTCATCACTTTGCCGTCAAAAAGACTTGCTGGCTCATCTATTGTAATTATGTCCTCATCTACTGAGGCATTGGATTTTGTCATGAGTTCAGTCCTTTGCTTTTTTTTCAGAGGTGTTTCTGGAATGCTTTCCTGCATTTCAGTTTTCCAAGCAGGTATGGTTTTTAAACCCATAGACTTCTGAAACTCAAGATAATTTTTAAGCTCCTCCACTATTTCTTTTAAATCGGTATCTCTGCTCATATGGATGACCCTAATATAATACAACATAGATAAATTGTAAAAATAGATTTATTTTATTGCGTAACATTTTGAACTCTTCTTGTGTTTCTGTTAAATAGTTCTATCCTAAATAAAACTTTTTGGAGCAGATAAGACTAAAAATGAAAGAGAGTTATAAACCAAAAGAGATCGAATCGAAGTGGCGGGAAAACTGGGATGAGAAAAATTTATATCAGGTAGAAGTTGATAAAGATAAGAAAAAATATTATGTCCTGGAGATGTTTCCCTACCCGTCAGGTCGTATTCATATGGGCCACGTCAGAAACTATACAATCGGAGACGTGACCGCCCGTTACAAAAGAACGAGGGGATACAACGTGCTCCATCCGATAGGATGGGATGCATTTGGCCTGCCGGCTGAAAATGCGGCGATTGAGCGCGGGGTCCATCCGGCAAAGTGGACATACGAAAACATAGAACAAATGAAATCCCAACTCAAGAAGCTCAGCTTCAGCTATGACTGGTCAAGGGAAATAGCAACATGCGATCCTGAATATTACAAGTGGGAGCAAATGGTTTTTACCCACATGTACAAAAAAGGGCTTGCCTATCAGAAATCAACAACGGTTAACTGGTGCCCGTCATGCGAAACCGTATTAGCGAATGAACAGGTTGAAGACGGGCTTTGCTGGCGCTGCGGCTCGGAAGTTGAATTAAAAGAAATGGTAGGCTGGTTTTTCAAAACTACAAAGTATACCGATGAGCTTTTAGAGTGGACTGACAAATTAAAAGACGGCTGGCCCGAGAGAGTGCTTTCTATGCAGAAAAACTGGATAGGCAGGAGCACAGGGGCCGAGATTGAGTTTAAGCTCCAGGAACCTGTAAGCGGCGGAGATAGTCTTAAAGTTTTCACTACCCGCCCGGATACAGTGTTTGGAGTCACATACATGAGCATAGCTCCCGAACATCTTATTGTAGAGGAACTAATAAAAGGAAAACCTGAAGAAGGGGAAGTAAGAGAATTCGTAAACAGGGTCAAAAAACAGAGCAGTCTTGAAAGAGTCGCCGAAGGCACGAAAAAAGAAGGGGTATTTACCGGCGCTTATGCGGTTAATCCATTCACGCATCAGAGTATTCCTATATATGTGGCCAACTTTGTATTAGTAGAATACGGCACTGGAATAATCATGTGTGTTCCGGCTCACGACCAGAGAGATTTTGAATTTGCAAAACAATACAACTTGCCTATAAGGATTGTAATTCAGCCTGTAGGAGTTGAGCTTGATCCTCGTAAAATAACTGAGGCTTATGTAGAGCCAGGAGTTATGGCAAATTCTCAGGATTTCTCAGGACTTCCATCTGAAGAGGGAAAAGAAAAAATAATTGATTTTATTGAAGAGAAGGGTCTCGGCGAAAAGCAGATTAATTACAGGCTACGCGATTGGGGAATTTCGAGACAGAGATACTGGGGAACTCCAATTCCTATAATATATTGCGACAAATGTGGAGCAGTACCTGTGCCTGACAAAGACCTCCCTGTAGAGCTACCGCTTGATATTGAATTCACAGGCAAAGGAGGCTCGCCTCTATCAAAAATAGAAAGTTTCGTAAATACAAAATGTCCTGAATGCGGCGGAGATGCCAAACGCGAAACCGATACTATGGACACTTTCGTAGAGTCCTCCTGGTATTTCCTGCGCTATGCATCGCCAAAATATACTGAAGGAATATTTGATAAAGAAGAAGTTTCATATTGGCTAGCGGTTGACCAATATATTGGCGGAATTGAGCACGCTATCCTACATCTGCTATACGCCAGATTTTTTACCAAAGCTCTGAGAGACCTCGGTATGTGTGATCTGGATGAGCCATTTAGGAACCTGCTCACTCAGGGCATGGTTATTAAGGACGGGGCTAAAATGTCAAAGTCCATTGGCAACATCGTTGATCCTGACGACATGATCGCAAAATACGGCGCCGACACAGTCAGGCTATTTATCATGTTTGCCGCACCGGTCAATAGAGACTTGGACTGGAGCGACGAAGGCATTGAAGGTTCCTTTCGTTTTCTTAACCGTGTATGGCGTCTTGTCTTCGATGTGTATGAGAAAATTAAGGATTTTAAGGGTGTCACTACTGAGCCAGGGAAAATATCAAAGCCTGCCAAAGAGCTCTTAACAAAAACACATAAAACCATAAAAAAAGTTACTGATGATCTGGACAGGTTCTCTTTTAATACGGCAATTGCGGCGGTCATGGAGCTCTTAAATGATGTATCGAGGTTTGATCCTAATGAAGAAAACGA
>CBDUCG010000002.1:0-37731 GCA_965365595.1 uncultured bacterium | reverse complement strand
TCTCAGGAAATAACATCCCAAAAGCTTTTAAATCTGGTTGAAAATACTTCTAACGAGCTTCTCAACTCATTTAAGAGGAGAAATTTAATTAAATTCAGCTATGAGCTTGCCTCTGATTCGAAAATAAAAACGGAGAAAATAATAGTGGCCGGAGACGGGGCGAGTCTAGAGAGCAAATCCCTTGAAAGAAAACACGCAAAGGCTGAAATTCTGGAATACATACTTAGGCACAGGAAGGTTGTTTTAAATGATTTAAAGGAAATATTCGGTAATGTAGGGTCGCATCTGCCGTGGCTTGAAAAAAATGAATTCATTAAAATAGAGTATCAGGAGATATCGAGAAATCCTTTCTCACAAATTAAGATATCAAAAACTAAGCCTCCCGAGCTTAACCTAGATCAGGATTTGGCTTATAGAAAGATAACCCGGGCTGTTGAAGACCGGAAATTTAAATCTTTTTTGCTGCACGGAGTAACCGGAAGCGGTAAAACGGAGGTTTATTTAAGATCGATCTCGAAGGTTCTGAAAAAAGGAAAAGAAGCGCTCGTTTTGGTGCCCGAAATTTCGCTTACGCCGCAGCTTGTTAAAAGGTTTAGATCACGTTTCGGTGATAAGGTCACGGTTATACACAGTGCTCTTTCGGACGGAGAGCGGTTTGACGCGTGGAGAATGGCAAGCCGGGGAGAGGCCAGTGTTGTAATAGGTGCACGGTCGGCAATTTTCGCTCCGCTTAAAAATTTGGGAATCATAATCGTTGATGAGGAACATGAAACGAGTTTCAAGCAGGAAGAAGCCCCGCCGTATAATGCGAGAGACTTGTCTATGGTACTCGGAAGAATGACGCATTCTGTTGTAGTGCTTGGGTCAGCCACTCCATCGGTTGAAACATATAGCAACGCACTGAAAAACAGATATGAATATCTTTCGATGCCTCTCAGGGTTGAAGATAAGTCCTTGCCTGAAATACAGGTAGTGGATATGAAAAATGAAAAAGGGGCTGTTTTTTCCCAAACATTACAGCAATCAATAATGGCAAACTTTGAGGAAAACAAGCAGACAATTCTTTTTCTAAACAGAAGAGGCTATTCTGGGCTATTAATATGCCAGTCGTGCGGTGAAATGTTGAAATGTCCCAACTGCAGTGTGTCTCTGACCTATCATGTAGGGGATGACTCTATTAAGTGCCACATGTGCGGGTTATCGGAAAAGTCTATTCCCGACTGCAGTAAATGTGGGGCGCATATGAGGGGTCTAGGGATAGGAACCCAAAAAGTGGAGGAGGAAGTTAAAAGAATTCTGCCTGATGCGACTGTCGCGAGAATGGATAGAGATACTGCTAGCGGTAAAAATAAACTCCTTAAACTCTACTCCCGACTTGAACGTGGAGAAATAGATGTGCTTATAGGAACTCAGATGGTTGCCAAGGGGCACGATCTTCCCGGAGTAACCCTTGTAGGTGTTATTTCAGCGGATATATCTCTTGGAATACCGGATTTCCGCTCAGGCGAGAGGACCTTTCAGTTGATAACTCAGGTTGCCGGACGTTCCGGGCGGGGTGATCACCCAGGTAAAGTCCTAGTTCAGACTTATAATCCTGACCACCCTAGCATTACATATGCTACGGATCAGAATAGTAAGGGGTTTCTGGAACAGGAAATAAAATTGAGAGAAGAGCTCAGATATCCACCCTATTCAAGAATGGTAAATCTGAGGTTCTCAGGACGATTTGAATCTGAGACGGAGCAGGTAATTGAAGAGTCGGATAATATAGCACGCAGGATGACATCTAAATTGCCTATTGGGGCACTGGAAATATTGGGCCCTTCGCCATGTCCCATATATAAAATAAGAAACCGTTTTCGCTTTCAGATGCTTATTAAATCGACAAATGCGGGAGTGCTTCATAGTTTTTCCAAGCAACTGCTCACCACTGTTTCGAAAATTTCATCCAGCGTAAGATGCACAATCGATGTGGATCCCTATTACTTCAGTTAACAGGTCATTTTGTATTATGTAGTTGGAGGCCTTGTGGTAGACTCTTTCTACTTGTTTATAGTATTTTAATGCTGTGTATAATTTCATTGCAGGAGAAAAACAATGGTAAAAAAACGGGGTGGTAATAAAAGTAGAGTTAATCCGTCCGATATAGATCTCGGTGATTTAAGCAAGGCGGGTGAACACTTTATTACAAGCGCAGCCGAGTTTGTTGTGGGCACTGGTTTTGCCATAAAAGGAGCTAAAGATCTCCTTAAAAATGAAGAAGGCAGGAAGTTTCTGAAGGAGTTGCCATCTAAAGCCGCCGGAAAGGGATTGGAATTCCTAACTGAACTTACGGAGCAAATAAAAGAAAAAGAAAAGAGCAAATCCAAGAGAACACGTAAAAACAGAAGCAGGAAGATAGAAGTTGAATAGAGTTTTACCCAATTCAAAAAACGCTCAAACCATACTGGATCGCTACAAAGAAAATTACAAAAGAATTTCGTCAAAAAAAGCCGAAATCCTGAAAATACTTTCATCATACAGCAGTTTTCTGGCCCGTGTGATACTGAGAGACCCTTATGTGTTGGATTATTTGAGTCAGACCAAAAATATTAAAAAGAAAAAAACAGCCGCTCAGATAATTAAAGAAACAGACGCGATAAGAAACAAAGTTGAAACAGCGGATGCTCTCGGGTCTGAATTAAGGATCTATAAGTACAGGGAATTCTCGCGAATAATTTACAGAGATATTTTGGGGCGTTGCAGTTTTTCCGAGACAATGGAGGAGCTATCGGACCTCGCAAGCGGTATAGTGGAATCTGTATTCAGGTTTTATAGCGCTGAACTGGATGCAAAATCACACGGAGAGTTTGTAGTTTTAGGTATGGGAAAGCTGGGTGGAAGGGAACTTAACCTAAGCTCGGATATTGACTTAATCTATCTATACCGTGACAAAGGTGACCCCGACCCCTTCTTTAAGCTTGCCGAGAAAATAACCAGACTGTTAAGCGCTGTTACAGAAGACGGTTTTCTCTACAGAGTAGACCTTGCCCTAAGACCTGGCGGCAGCAAGAGTACCGTAGCTGTGCCGATAGAAGGCGCGGTAGAGCACTATTTCTATTGGGGAGAAACCTGGGAAAGGGCTGCTATGATCAAAGCCAGACCCATAGCAGGTGATATCACACTCGGGGATGAGTTTGTCAACGAAATTGAGCCATTTGTTTACAAAAAGTTTCTCGACTATCATTCAATCGAGGAACTAAAGGATATGAAAACAAAGCTCGACAAACTTCAGAAAAAAGATGACGTAAAGCTGGGAAAGGGCGGTATAAGAGAAATAGAGTTTTATATACAGGCTCTTCAGCTGGTTAACGGCGGCGAGGTTGAAAGTATTCGGGGAACAAATACAGTCCAGGCTCTTAAAAAACTTAGAAAAGTTAACTTTATAGATAATGCTGTTTTTGAGACCTTAACTTCGTCATATCTCTTTCTGAGAAAAGTAGAACACATGATTCAGCTTGTTGACGAGAGACATACTCACAAAATACCTTGTTCTTCAGAGGACTTGGAGGCTCTGGCTAAAAGATGCGGTCTTAGAAATAAGGATGAATTCAAACAGCATTATCTTGAAAATACCAATCATGTCTCCCTTATTTACAAGCAACTGTTTTTCGATCCCTCACAGCAGACAGAGGAATATGGTAAAGAGTTTTGGGAGTTAGCCGACTTTTTAACTTACGGAAATGTTCAAGAGCAGGACGCCATAGAAAATCTTGGGAAATTAGGCTTTAAAAATCCAGGAAGCGCAATCGACCTTTTCTCTAAACTGCTTGATCCGAGATTAGGCGCTCTTACGCAAGAAGGAAAACTAACTGCAAAAAAAGTCATTCCCGCTTTTTTTAGAGAGATTCTTAAATCGCATAACCCAGATTCTGCCTTGGTAAATCTTGAAAGGTTTATATCCGGAATTGGGTGGAGATCTTCCATATATTCAGTACTCCTTGAAAATCCTGAGATAATCACACTCCTGGCCAAGCTGTTTTCTACCAGCGGTTATTTGTCTAATTTCCTAATAAGACATCCCGAATATCTTGATGTTATTACTCTACGGGATGTTAGAACAGAATTTGCTTCCAAAGAAGATATGCTTGAAAGTCTTAAGCTGAGCGTGGAAGAGGCCACAGATGATGAGGACAAGCTCGATGCTATCAGGAAATTCCGGCATGTTGAAACGCTAAAAATCTGTCTCAGGGATTTAAATGGTGAAGTAAGTCCTTTCTATGTCGGAAAGTATTTGTCTATGGTTGCCGAGGCTGTACTTGAAGTTGGCCTTGAGCTTGCTTTTGAGCTTGTGAAAAGTAACAAGAAGCCAAAGAAAAAAAACATGCTGATGTGTATTTTGGGCATGGGAAAACTCGGCGGTCGTGAGATGAGTTATAATTCGGATTTGGATGTGATTTTTATATATGAGGGAGATGACCATGAGTTCTATTCCAAACTCGGTCAAAAAGTCATATCGGTTCTTTCGGTTCCTACAGGGGAGGGATATGCCTATAAAATAGATTTGGATCTCAGACCCTCAGGTCGTTCCGGGGCCCTCGTTACTTCGTTTGATTCATTTAAAGATTATCACAAGGAAAGTGCCCAGATTTGGGAACGGCAGGCTCTGATCAGGGCGACTCCCGTGGCCGGCAACAAAAAACTGGGTACAATGATCATGGAAGCTGTGGAAGGTTTTGTGTTTGAAGAATCCTATCCAAAAGACTTTCAAAAAGAAATTAACTATCTGCGCTCGAGAATGGAGAAAGAGCTGGCAAAAGAAACCTCAAGCAAAGTGAATATAAAGACTGGAAAGGGTGGGACGGTAGATATCGAGTTTCTTGTTCAAATGCTTCAATTGAAAAACGGAGGCAAGTATGAAGAACTTAGGGTGCAGAATACTGTATATGCTCTCAATGCGCTAAATAAAAATAATCTTATTACCAATAAAGATTTTAAAGTGTTGAAAGAAGGGCTATATTTCTTAAAAAGGATGGAGAATTTGCTAAGGCTTCTTCATGACCGGTCCATAAATGAACTATATGAGAGGGATTTTGAGAAATTGGCTTCAGATTTTAGTGATAATAACGATCCAAAAAAATTAAAAAAAGAATACATTCAGACAACTAACCAAATTAGAGAGATATATGACAAATATTTTAACTAGACATGCATCATATGTTTAAGACTATCAAAGGGACTAAATAATGACTGAATTTAAGAGCTGTATATTTATAATGGCTGACGGTGCAAGAGCAGATGTCTTTTCTGAGCTTCTTCAAAAAGGCGAATTACCTAACATTTCAAAATATATAGTTGAAGGCGGTACTTATCGGGAAGCTGTTACTGTTTTCCCTTCTACAACAGGGCCTGCTTATACACCATATATTTTCGGAAAATATCCTGGCCGCTGCAATTTGCCCGGCATCAGATGGTTTGACAGAAATGCTTATCAAGACAAGCGGCTGTCGTTTGACCGTTTCAGGAGTTATATAGGTCTCGAAACCTATTTTATGAATTCAGATGTCTCAAAAGATTTCAAAACGGTTTTTGAAATCTTTCCAAGAAGTATAAATATCTTCAATGAGCTTTCTAGAGGAATTAATTTAAAGAATGACAAAACACTGTTTTCAAAACTTTACTACAAAGTTAAAAGCCACTTTACGGATAAATCCGATGAAGTTGATTTAGTTGCGGAGCGCATACTGCTTCAATCTCTAAAACAGTTTCCCGATTACATTTATACTGTGTTTTTGGGCATAGACACATATTCTCATATTAATCATCCGTTCCATCAAAAAGTCATTGATTCATACAGGCGTATTGATAATACGCTGGGGCTTCTTGCAAAAAGTCTTGAAAGAGAGGGAAGGCTTGATGAAACTCTTCTAATTATTTCCAGCGATCATGGCCTTACTCAGACCCACTCGCATTTTGATTCGCTTGAATTCATGAGTCACCAGGGCTACAAGACATTTTATTACCCCAATGTTTTCAAACACTTCACCGATGCTGAAGCGGCTTGCTTGATATCCGGAAATGCAATGGCCAATATTTATGTAAAGAGCGAAGATGGCTGGGGGAGAAAATCCACATTTGAAGAGTTGAGCAACCTAGTTGAGAGCTTTGTTGAAAGGCCTGAAGTGGACGTCGTCGCTGGGCTGGATGAAAATGGCCATGCCAGAGTTAAAAGCACCAATGGTGAAGCAACTGCCTGGCTTGATTCTGAAGGCCTTGTGAATTATAAAAAGATTAAAGAAGATCCTTTTAATTATAATGGAATGCCAAAGAAAATGAGTCTGGATGAGGCATTGATTCATAGTTACAATACAGAATATCCTGATGCCCTTCTTCAAATTATACAGTTGCTTGAGAGCCCTCGCACAGGCGATTTGGTTTTAAGTGCAGCACATGGTTATGATTTAAGAGCAAGACATGAGAATCCTGAGCACCGCTCATCACATGGAGCTTTGTTTAGAGATCATATGATTGTTCCTTTTGTAATAAATGCCAAATTGGAAAAAGAATTCATAAGAACAGTCGACATCTTCCCAACTGTTTTAAACTGTCTGAATCAGCCCGTTCCAGACAACCTGGACGGTGTAAGTCTTATATAGTTAGGGCAATATTGTCAGGATAAGATCCCTCTGAATGCGGCTTCCGATACAAAGAGAGCAATCACACCCCATAGAAAATAACGCCATATCTCTTTGTAGACCATTACCGAGCCTTTTTCGGGTCTCTCGTTTTTTATTGCGGACGAGATAGATATTTTTCTCAAATCTGATTCATCGGGATTTATGTTAACGGCAAAATTGTAGGCGAACTGTCCACCGGTTGTTACTGTATATATCCCCGGAATATAAGTTTGAAGAAACTCAATTGCGCCAGAATCTAACTGATACTCATTTCCTGTGGGATCTCTTACAACGGTGTCCGTACGTCCGTCAGAAACTTCAATGTTTACAGGCTCTCCGATAATAAAATGTCTGTTTTTATTCTTCTCGATACCAGGTATGTCCATAAGGTTCTTGATTATGGGTAGGAATACTGGAGTAATGGAAAAGTTGTTCCACGCGGTATCAGCTGATGTGGTGAACATAAAAATGTGCCCATTTCCGTAATTTTTTCCTAACAGCAGGGGTGAATTGTCTGATGCGTAAATAAGCGTCTCGGATTCCGATGATGGTATTGTTTTATAAAGTTTTTCTATAGAAATCTGGGCTGACTTGCTTAATATGTCTTTCGAAAAAATTTCTGAGTTTGAATCTGATATCGTAAAATTCCCCTCACTTAAGACCTGAAGCTCTCCGGGTAGTATATTTTTTAGCAGACTGTTATAGCTGCCGGCTCTAATCAGATTCCCTAAAAAAATTACTACGCTTCCTCCATTGTTAACGAAAGCTTCAATTTCATTGGCAACTCGTGGAGTCAGCTCGCCGACGTTTGCCATAAAGATCATCTTGTATCCCGATAATTCTTCTTTGAAAAGACTGTTGTTGTCCAAAATAGTCAGGTTTGTTGAAGTGTTTTCCGATATAGTTTCAAGAACGCTTCTTAGGTAATAGGTTTCACTTAGTCTTGAATCCTCTCTGGGATCACCGTCTATAATTAATATTTTTGAGCTACTGTTTCTATCAAAAACATAGTATCTTGTATCATCGATTTTTAAGTCATCATTAGTAGTTTGCACAAGTCCTATGCCCGGTGAATTTTCCGGATCTGTAAAAAATTTGACTTCTACATTCACAGTGTTTTGTGGTTCAACATCCACTAATTCTTTCACTTCCCGCTCATTCAATCTGCTGGTTGTAAGTAGTTGTGTGATTGAGTTGTTCGAGAAGTTAGAGATTTTAGAGCTGACTACCACAGATTTGTTCTCAAGGTCAAGATTTGTCTCGGATACCGTATGATTGGACGGGTCTGAAATCTTGGAAATATCTATAACTTCAAGCCAGCTTAAGTTGAATTTCTCGTTTGCCCAGCCGTTTTTTTGAAGATCAGTTATTAGAATTATTTTTTTATCTTCAATGGGGGAACTTTGTAACTCCGAATATATATCCTGCAGCCTGGACTCATTTTGTGTGAAACTGTTTGATAGTTTAATACTCTCCAGCGCTTTCTTTAACTCATTTTTATCCTCTAAGATTTGGTAGTCAACTTCCGACTCTATTACCAGCGGCGCTACTAACACAAAACTCCCGTCAGTAACAGTATCTATAATGTCCCGGGCCTGATTTTTTGCGCTTTGAAAGTTGTTCTGGAATCCCATGCTAAAAGAATTGTCTATTACTATTGCGAGAGATAACGGATTGTTGTCCAATTTTGCTGAGAAAGAGAAGATCGCAGGTTTAGTAAATAACAGTACTATGAAAACCAGTATCAGCGCTCTAAGAAGCAGTAATATCAAGTCTCTGATTCTTGATTTTGAAGCTGTATCCCCCTGGGACGATATCAAGAACTTGACCGTTGGGAAACTTTTGAGCACTCCGCTTTTCCGGGTTATTAAATGAGCTATTATTGGAAGTGCGATTGCCGCACATCCTATAAAAAAAAGTGGGCTCAGGAAAGTTAAATTCAATATTAGTTCCTTTATTTGTCCGCAATTTGGATAATAGGTTTTTCTATTGGCTCATTGGTTGGTGCAAGCACATACCTGGATTCATTTTCATGACATATACGTCTGATATTTTCGATGAATTCACCAACTCTCTGCCTGTAACTTTGTCGTAATGAGTCAGTATCTGTTATGACCTTGGAGTTTGTTTCCAGATCCTCAAATTCTATTGATCCTGTGAAGTTAAATTCCGTTTCGTCGGGGTGAAGTATATGAAAGAGAGATAATTCCTTTTTGGAATTTTTGATTAACTTAACCGTTTGTACTATGGTCTCGATATCAACCAGAAAATCTGAGACTAGTATGAAGGAGGCGTCAGACCTATATGCTTCAAGAGTTTTCAAAACCGGTTCTTTAAGCCCTGTTTTGCCGGCAGGTTCAATGTTCTCCAATTTGTTTAATATAGGCGCAATGTTGCGGCTTCCTGATTTGGGAGGCACGAAATCCATATCGTCATCTGAAAATATCAATAAGCCCACTGCGTCTCCCTGTTTTAAAAGCAAATAAGCGAGCGTCGCGCTTAATGTCTTGGCGTATTGAAGTTTGTTGGATGATCCGTCCCCATATCCCATGGATGCGCTATTGTCGACCAATATGCACCAGCTCAGGTTTACCTCATCTTGAAATTTCTTTACATATAGCCGGTCGTGTCTTCCATACAGTCGCCAGTCAATCTGTTTGAGCTCGTCCCCTCTGTTGTATTCTTTATGATCCATAAAATCGGGACTCATACCGTGATAGGAGCTTTTATGTATGCCAGATTTGTAAGCCCGTACTTTTGTTGAGATGCGGAAATTGAAATTTTTGAGTCTGATCGCGGTTTCTATGTCTAAAATTTCTTTTGACATATTAGAAGGTTTGATGAGAAGGAAAAATCAATCGCTTGTGGTCAAAATTTTATCTATCTCTCTGGTAATTGATTCTTCTTTTAGGTTCTTTGCAATTGATATCTCTTTCACTAAAAGAGACAATGCAGAATCCATAATACGCTTCTCTCCGAATGAAAGATCTTTATCATTTTGCAGCAAATTTATATCTTTGAGAACATTTGCTACTTCGAATATATCACCGCTCTTTAACTTATCCGAATATTCGCGGTAGCGTTTGTTCCAACTTTGATGACCGTTTAGCTGTTCAGAGTCTTTGTCTTTATTTCTCAGGATTTTGTAAATTCTTGTTATTTGAGATTTGGAAATTACAGGCCTAAGACCAACAGTCTCGGCGTTATCTGTTGGAACCATGACTGTGACATCGCTGTCAATAACCTGAAGGATGTAATAATCTTTTTTTGTACCGCATATTTCTTTAGATTCTACTGCCTTAACCTGAACAACCCCGTGAGCGGGATATACCGCTTTCTTGCCTACTTTGAACATCATATTATTGTGATCTCCCATCCCAAGTTATTGATTCCAGACCTAAACAAGATAGCACAAATTGAGGCTCAGGTCAAATGATTCTGTGTAGAGCATTTATATAAAAGAGCCTAGAATTATTAGGAATTTACACAGCATAAAGTTCATAATAATATATAATATATATACTATAATTGCCCGAATGTGCTAATGTAAAGTCATCTCGTTCTGAATAGTGCTACTATATCGACTAATTGGTCAAAAAACTTAATAATTAAGTATTGATCATCAGTAGTAAAAATTTGAATCTCCAATTTCTTGCCAAAATGCTGATCCTTGTATAGTATTTACTCCCTTTCAAGGCACGTTTTAATAACTCAGAGTATAGAGACTAACAGACGGAGGAATTAGCCAAGTGCATAAATTAACAGCAAAAGAATTAGAAGATCAGCATGGTATTAAAAATCCTACTAACATATACTACAATCTTCCGATTCCTACATTATACGAAGAAGTAATCAAAAGAGAAGAAGGGTTGATCGCCGAAGGCGGAACTCTGGTTGCCTATACAGGTACACATACTGGTCGTTCTCCGGCAGACAGGTTTATTGTTCAGGAACCAGGAACCGAAAATGATATTTTATGGGGTCCTGTAAATAAGGGTATATCTCCCGAACACTTTGATAAGCTCCATAAGAAAATACTTGATTATTATGAAGGTAAAGATCTTTTTGTTAGAGATTTATATGTAGGTGCACATCCTGACTACCGTAAAAATGTACGCATTGTTAACGAATATGCTTGGCACAATGTGTTTGTAAATAATCTATTCCTGAGACCTTCCCCCGAAGATCTGCCGCACGAGTCCGTCGGGTTTACAGTTCTATGTGCACCGGGAGTTGAAGCCGATCCTCAGACTGACGGAACGAGGTCGAAGACTTTCATCATACTGAATTTTGAGAAAAACATGGCTATAATCGGCGGTACTGAATATGCGGGAGAAATGAAAAAATCGGTATTCTCTGCCTTAAATTTCCTTCTACCAAGAAGAGGTGTTTTTCCTATGCACTGTTCGGCAAATGTTGGAAAAGACGGTGACGTAGCTCTCTTTTTCGGGCTGTCTGGCACTGGGAAAACCACATTGTCCGCAGACCCTGAGCGTGCTTTAATAGGTGATGACGAGCACGGCTGGTTTGATAACGGCGTGTTTAATTTTGAAGGTGGATGTTATGCGAAAGCAATTAAATTAAGCGCTAAAACGGAACCTGAGATTTACAATGCTTCACTTAAATTTGGTTCCGTGCTGGAAAATGTAAAAATTGATAGTGAGACAAAAAAAATAGATTTTGACAGCATCGAGCATACCGAAAATACTCGCGTAGCATATCAGATAGATTCTCTTTCAAACATTGTTCCAGAGGGTGTTGGTGGGATCCCGAAAACAATTTTCATGCTCACATACGATGCTTTTGGTGTTCTACCTCCAATCTCAAAACTTACTAATGAGCAGGCAATGTTCTACTTTACTCTAGGCTATACGGCAAAAGTTGCGGGAACGGAAAAAGGCGTGAGTGAGCCTCAGGCTACATTCAGCTCATGTTTCGGAGCGCCTTTCCTTCCGAGACCTCCTTTATTTTACGCAGGGATGTTAAAGAAAAAGCTTGAGAAAAGCGGAGCAACTGTATGGCTTCTGAACACAGGTATTACGGGCGGTCCTTACGGCGTCGGAGACAGAATGCCGCTTCCTCAGACAAGAGCACTGGTTAGAGCAGCTGTTGACGGGACTTTAGATAAAGGTTCTTTTACTACTGTCGATATATTTAACCTGCAAGTTCCGACATCATGCCCTGGCGTAGATAAGAAACTCCTTGAGCCTAAGAAGAGTTGGAGCGATCCCCAAGAGTATGACAGCAAAGCCAAGGAATTAGCTTCAAAGTTTGAAGAAGAGTTCGCTAAACATAAAGCATAAAAACAAAATGCCCGGGGCAGTGAATCCGGCTGCCCCAATATCTTCCCAAAGCCTAACCAACCCAGAAATACCTGTTCCTGTCTAAGTTTGTTAATCTCCAAAAACTGGAATTTAATCCCAGTATATGCTACAAAATTGGTATATATTCAAAACAGGAGACTAACTATGGACTTTATTAAGAGAGACGATACCTCATTTGTGGTTGTAGATGTTCAGGAGCGTTTGATGGGTGCAATGCCCGAAGATATTACGGAAACAAATCTAAAAAATATGAAAATATTGCTCGAAGCCGCAAAAGTACTAAATATTCCCGTAACAGTTACAGAGCAGTATCCAAAAGGGCTTGGACCTACGATAGAAGAGATAAAACAATCTATCGGTGAAGGATTCTCTCCAGTAGAAAAAGTTGTGTTCAGTTGTGCGAGATCACCGGAATTCCAGTCCGAGATTGATAATATAGACAGAAAATCGGTTCTGTTATGCGGGGTTGAAACACATGTATGCGTGCTTCAGACAGCATTAGATATGATAAACAAGGGGTACACGGTCTATGTGCCTGCTGATGCAGTGATTTCGCGCCGTGAGTTAGACTGGGAAAAGGGTATCAACTTGATTGAAAAAGCAGGTGCTATCGTTGGAACTACCGAAACTTTTCTGTTCCAGCTTCTTGAAATTGCCGGCACTGAAGAGTTCAAGCAGATATCTAGACTTGTCAGATAACAGTCGTAAATCAAATTCGTTATAATTGCTCTGACCAATCTGAATAATGACTTCATTAAATAGGGCGGGATATGTAAAGCTTATCTAGGGTTTTTGCTGAATATTATCTTGCTGTGATCTGGCGTATCTGAAACGCTCATTCAAGTCACGAATAGAAATAAAAAACGATTATTTCTAAGGATATAACGCATTAAAGTAAGATGCGTCCCCAAGGGGATTTGAACCCCTGTTTTCGGCGTGAAAGGCCGATGTCCTGGGCCAGGCTAGACGATGGGGACTGGCAAAGAATGAGCCGTGCAGGATTCGAACCTGCGGCCCACTGCTTAAAAGGCAGTTGCTCTACCTACTGAGCTAACGGCTCATTAACAAGGCCAAAAATATATCACGTGATTATGCATTGTCAAAGAATATGGTTATTATTCACTATTCTGATATTAAACACCTAATGAAGTTACTGTTTGGCAGGTTTTAATAAAAAAATGGCGTCCCGTTTCTCATCCTCGCAATTTAAAAATTTTTCACTGGCTACCGCGGCTAATTTCTTTTTCTTTTGCAATTTTTCGTCGTTTTTCCTTTTGCCCATATACATAAAGGACCTTGGTGGAAACGAAGCCAATATCGGCTTCATTATGGGCTCCTTCGGCATTACGTCACTTGGCGCAATTCCCTTTGTCGCCTATCTGGTGGATAAATACGGCAGGCGAAGATTTATGCTTATGGGTTATGGAATTATGGCTGTCGCTTCGCTCGGATATCTATTTATAGATCATCTTTCCCCGCTGTTTTATTTGCTAAGATTTATTCAGGGTGTGTCGTTTGCGTTTGCATTTACAGCTGCCGGCACCTTTGTGTCCGACTACATACCTCCTGAAACAAGAGCCGAGGGTCTTGGAATATTCAGCGCATTTACCATAGCTTCCTACGCAATCGGTCCTTCGCTGGGTGAGCTTGTCATCGAACTTTTCACTTTCTATTCATTTTTTATATACGCTTCACTATTTAGCTTTATAGCATTTATACTCACCCTTTTCACCCATGACGGGGATTTTGTGAAATCTACAGATCCCCATGGTCTTGGTTTTTTCCGGTTAATAGCGTCCAGGAGATATGCGCTTATTTTAATTTCCAATCTAATTCTTGCCGGCGGTCTCGGGTCGATATTGAACTTTGTGGCTACTTTTTTAAGATCCAAAGGATTGGCGGCTTTTTATTTTTTCCTGACCTACACTATAGCGGTAACTGCAGTAAGAATATTCGGCGGACGCATTTCAGACAGTTTGGGGAGAAAGACGATAGCTTCACCTTGTCTTTTGGCGGTTTCTATTTCGCTTGCGGCGATGTATTTCGTTGATAACGCAGTAAGCGCTGTTCTGATATCACTCTTTTTCAGCATCGGGTATGGATTTTTATACCCAACGTTGAGCGCTCTGGTTATAGATAAAGCAGAATCTCATGAAAGGGGAAAAGCCATGGGGGCTTTTAATGCTTCTTACAGCATGGGTATAAATTTCCTTGCGTTTCCGCTTGGCCTTATTGCCAGAGATTACGGTTATGAAATAATGTATTTCGCGACTGGCTGTGTAGTGTTTTTAGGATTTTTACTGTTCACTTTTTTTGAACCGAACAGCGAATCTTGAAAATATGAATGTTATGAATTACTCTTGCGGACAATGAAAATAAAAACCGGCGATCATGTTCTTATTATTTCTCCAGATGAAAAAACTTTTTTGGTAACCGTTTCTGAGGGCAAGAAAATGGGGACCCATAAAGGGGAGATAAATCTCGGCGAATGTATTGGGAAATCCTTTGGGGAAAGAATTTATTCCAACATGGGACATACGTTTCTACTTCTGGAACCTACGCTCGAAGACAAGATGATGAAGGTTAAGCGGCATACTCAGATAATTTATCCGAAAGACGCGGCTTATATGATTTTAAAAACGGGCATTCAGTCGGGGATGAGAGTTGTAGAGTGCGGAGCAGGGAGTGGTTCTCTCACTATGGCTCTTGCCAACGCCGTGGCACCGGGCGGAATGGTTTATACATATGACTTTAGGGAAAAGCACCTCGAGAACGCAAGGATGAACATTGAAAACGCGGGATATTCAGAATACGTAGAGTTTAAATTACGCCAAGCCCAGGAGGGTTTTGATGAGGAAGATGTTGATGTTGTAATATTAGACCTGCCCTCTCCATGGGATGGTATAGCATCCGCCGCTAAATCGCTAAGGGGCGGTGGTAGAATCGCAAGCCTCTCTCCCACATTTAATCAGGTCGAAAAATGTGTTGAGAATCTGGAAAAACACGGTTTTGTATACATAGAAACTCTTGAGCTATTACTCAGATATTTACAGGTAAGTACTGGTAAAACCCGGCCCGTTGACCGTATGGTGAGCCACACCGGATTTCTCACCTTCGGCAGAAAATTAATCTCTGACGGCACTACACCGGTTAAAGAGTTTAATCCTTTTGCCGCACCTATAGATACTTAGAAAATAAGAACCATTGACGCTATATAATGAAACGTAAGAACAAAAAGGCTCTATATCTTCTTTTTCTCATTTTAGTTTTCGGTACCTACTATTTTTTAAAAAAATACAGATGCAGGACCTGATTCCAAAGAGGTCACCGTTATTAAAGTGTTAGATGGGGACACTGTAATTATTGACGACACAAAACATTCACGCGTCAGATATCGGGATATAGATACGCCGGAAATTCCTCTTCAAAACAGCCCCGGAGACCCAATGTCTCTTGAGGCATGGGATTTCAACTCCGGGCTCGTAGAGGGGAAGAAAGTCAGGCTTGAGTTTGATGAGCAAAAGTATGATTCTTACGGGAGGATTATTGCTCATGTCTATATAGATGATCTCATGGTGAACGAGGAGCTTCTCAAACAGGGTCTTGCCACTGTTCTTATAATAGAGTCAAATGACAATTATTCAGAAATAATTAGTGATGCGGTCAATCAAGCCAAAAAAGAGAGAAAAGGTATATGGGCAAATTTGAGTAAGCTGCCCCCTCCGGAGGGAAACCACCGGTTCCTGATCGACCTGGACAAGGTAAGCCGCTACGAGGGAAAGCGGGTAGTCATAGATGGGTACGTTACAGATACCCGGAAGTCGGATAAGGTGATTGTTTTAAATATGCAGGATATGATCGATATTGTTATCTTTAGTGATGACATTGAAAACTTTGAGTATTTTGGAATAGAACCGGATAATTATTACAAGAATAAGCATGTTGAAGTAATTGGCAGGGTAAGGATGTGGAAAGGAAAGCCAAGCATGGTTGTCTATCATCCTATGCTTATGAGGAATCTGAATTGACTCTGAAAGAATTATTAACTGAAGGGGCAAAGGAGCTTGGGGTTAGAATTTCCAATTCTCAGATAGACCTCTTTCTGTCATATTTGGAAAATCTGAAAATATGGAATGACAGAATAAATCTGACCGCTATAAAGAATGAAAGGGAGATAGTTTTGCATCATTTCGTCGATTCCCTTTCAGCAGCTCCTTTTATTAATGACGACAAGAAGTTGCTGGATATTGGATCGGGAGGAGGATTTCCGGGAATACCGCTTAAGATTGCATTACCTGAGCTCGAGGTAACTTTGCTCGACTCTGTAAACAAGAAAGTTTCTTTTTTGAATGACACTATCAGGAAACTTCAACTGAAGAACATACGTGCGATCTGGGGAAGAGCTGAAGATGAAAATAATAATATTCAGAGAAATAGTTTTAACTACGTTATCACTAGAGCTGTCGGAAGTTTTGAAGAAATAGTAAGTTTATGCACTCCCTATTTGGCGGAAAATGGAATTATAATTCTGATGAGAGGTAAACGGGGGATTTCGGAATGGAATGAGTTTGAGAAGAAAAATCCGCGCATAGTAAAGCTCTTGGACAATAAGGAGTTTGAACTACCTTTTAGTAACAAAAAAAGATCGATATTTGTTCTAAAACCGATAGGGCAATAGTAAATTCTTGACCGTAAATAGTTTGAATGTTAGTTTAAGTGCTCTTAATTGATGAGGTGAATATGAAGACAGTTGGAGTAATCGGGGGAAGTGGTTTGTATGAAATCGAGGGACTTTCAGATGTGGAGTCCGTTGCTGTTGATACGCCCTGGGGCAGTCCGTCCGACGATTTAATTACAGGAAATTTGGGAGATACCAAGATGGTTTTTCTCCCCAGACACGGACGCGGGCACAAGATTATGCCGTCAGAGATAAATTTCAGGGCAAATATCTACGCGATGAAAAAACTGGGTGTGGAATGGATTCTCTCTGTAAGCGCGGTAGGCAGCATGAAAGAACATATTGCTCCCGGACAGGTTGTTATCCCATCTCAATTCTATGATCATACAAAAACAAGAGCATCAACATTTTTTGGTGACGGCATAGTAGCGCATTTGTCTATGGCTGATCCTGTTTGCAGATCATTGTCGGAAGAACTATTTAATGCTTCAATCAGCTCAGGTGCTAATGTCCACAAAGGCGGTACGTATCTGTGCATGGAAGGGCCGCAATTTTCATCCAGAGCCGAGAGCAACGTATACAGGAGCTGGGGGGTAGACATTATCGGCATGACCAATGCCACCGAAGCAAAGCTTGCCCGAGAAGCCGAGATTTGTTACGGCAGCATTTCCCTAGTTACAGATTATGACTGCTGGCACGATGATCACGATGATGTGAGTGTCGAGGACCTAATAGAGACCTTAAACAGCAATGTTGCGCTTGCCAGAAATATAATAAAAACCGCAGTTCCTAAAATTAAAGAAAGCAGGGAATGCCCATGTTGCTACGCACTCCAGAATGCGATAATAACACCGAAGGAAGTTATCACAAAAGAGGCTAGAGACCGTCTCGAAATACTAATAAAGAGGTATATATAATGAAATTACTCGTAGTTGGTTCCATGGCGCTTGATACTATAGAAACCCCATTTGGAAAGGAAGATAATATCCTCGGAGGTTCGGCCTCATATTTTTCACTGGCGGCCAGCATGTTTACAGAAGTCGGTATTGTGGCTGTCGTTGGTAAAGATTTTCCGGAAGGGCATCTGGACCTTTTTAGGGAAAAGAAAATAAACCTTAAGGGAGTAACAAGAGAAGAGGGTGAGACTTTTAAATGGGAAGGTAAATACGGGTATGATCTGGGAGATCCAGATACTCTGGGCACTTATCTGAATGTTTTTGAAAATTTTAACCCTGTAATACCGGACAGCTACAGCAATGTCGATTATGTTTTCCTTGCCAATATTGATCCCGAACTGCAACTAAGCGTGTTGAACCAGGTTAAAGATCCCAAGCTGGTCGCGTGCGATACTATGAATTTCTGGATTGATAATAAGGTCGAAGAACTTAAAAAAGTACTAAAGCATGTAGACATACTTCTTATCAATGATTCAGAGACCAGGGCGCTTGCGGGAGAGCCGCGAATAACAACAGCGGCAAGAGCAGTGCTCGAAATGGGCCCGAAAGTTCTTATTGTTAAAAGAGGCGAATACGGCGCGCTCATGTTCGCGGGCGATGATATATTCTGGGCGCCAAGCTTTCCGCTTGAAGAAGTAATCGACCCTACAGGGGCGGGAGACACTTTTGCCGGCGGATTTATGGGATACATAGCAGGCAATGACATTACTGATCCGTCCGGATTTAAAACAGCCGTAGTAAACGGAAGCGTCGTTGCGTCTTTTACTGTTGAGAATTTCAGCGTCAGAAGATTATCTGGACTTACTAAAGAAGAGATCAGCTCAAGATTTGCGGATTTCTTAAAACTTTCCAAAGTTGATTAAAGCTAGCCGTAAACGGCCTGATTCTTATAATTGTCTTCACCTGAAAACAAACTCGAATATACTCTCTTCTATGATAGACCTCTATAGTCATATGCTACAGAACATTGACGACGGGTTAAAGAGCTGGGAAGAAAGCCTGCAGATGGTTTCTATCGCCCATAATGACGGCATCAGATGAGCTGTTTGTACTCCCCCACTGGATTCAGGGCAGCGACTGGGAGCCTTCAGCCGCAAGTATAAGACAAAAAGCTGAAGAGCTAAATCAGAGAATAGAGGATGCGGGTATGGAGTTTACGGTGTATCACGGAATGAAAATAGCTATAACGCCTAATTTAGATAATTTACTTGCTTCTGGTTGCATATTGCCTCTTTCAGAGGGAGTATATGTCTTGTTAGAAATAGCCTTTTATTAGCTTCCCCTTTGTCTTGAAGAAATAATAGAAAGTTTGGATAAGATAAGGGAAAAACCATTCTGGCTCATCCTGAGAGAGTAAAAGAATTTTAGGAGAACCCGTCACGTATCCTGGACTTCAAAGAACTTGGAGCTTCGGTTCAGATAACCGCATCAAATCTTAGCGGTGATTTTGGAGAAAAGGCTGAAAAATGTTCATTGAGCTTTGCTAGTATGGGTGTGATAGATATTGTTGCAAGTGATGCGCATTCCAGCCGGAGAAGGCCCCCACACTATCGTCTGGGCTTAAAATACTGGAAAATGAACTAGGGATTGATGAAGTTGATAAAATTATTGAGAATTCTTGTATGTTTGCCGGTCTTGCTTCCGGCGCCTAGGATCCAACTGTGAAATGATTTAACCGGACTTTGAATGCTGCATATATTTCAATCTCAAATTGTAAAGAATATCATTTAAAAGTTTGTTTTCATTATCATCCAGATTGCCGACCGTTTTGTCTTTCAGAATTTCCAAAATTTCTATTGTATGTTTTGCCGCTGGGAGATTTACGCTGATCTCCTTGAGCTGAGGATCGTGAATTTCTCCCAGATGTATTAAAGACGATGCGTTTAGCGAGAGGATGAATGTTGAAAAATCCATTGTTAATTCCCCGCTGTATTTTGGTTTCTGTTCGTCGTTCATTCTATAACCTCCTAAGGTTAATTCAGTTCATATACTTGTTAAATTTCGTTCTCGGGTCATAGGGGCTGGATTCAGCCATTTGTTCAAATATTTTTTTATCACTCTCTTTTATATTATCAGGCATAACGATCTTCACCTCAACATACTGATCCCCGCGCTGTTTGGATTTAATATTTTGAACACCTTTGCCTTTAAGTCTGAGTTTTGTTCCGTTCTGCACACCCGGGGGAATGGAGACTTTCGCGGTTCCGTCGATTGTAGGTACGTCAACCTGCTTTCCGAGCGCCGCTTCGTATATTGTAATCGGTACTTCCAGATATATATCATCCTGTCTGCGATTGAATATAGGGTGCGGTGTAACCCTGATTTTAAGATACAGGTCTCCTTGCGTGCCCCTTGTCCCGGATTCTCCTTTGCCCTGCACCCTGATTCTTGAGCCTGTAGTAACGCCGGGCGGGATTTTGACGGATAATTTTTCTGTACTTACATTGTTCAACTTTTGACGACTAATTGTGATATCTCTTACGCCGCCCCTGATCGCGGTATCAAAATCTATCTCAATTTGATATTCAAGATCTTTTCCCTTTGAGGGCTGTTCTCTTGTGGCCTGGCTGAAGATGTCACGAAAACCTCCTCCGCCTCTTCCTCCTGCAGTTCTTCTAGCCCGCGGTTCCCCGCCAAATCCGAATATGTCTTTAAATATGTCTTCGAACCCCGGAAAGTCCTGAGAGCTGTAGGTGTATTGATAATTTCCCCCTCCGGTGTCTCCCGCTCTTCTCCAGGTGGTCTGGCCGCCAGGTCTGAATTCGGCACTTCCGAACATATCATAGGTTTTTCTCTTTTCTTCATCAGAAAGGACTTCGTGAGCTTCCTGGACTTCTTTAAATTTTTCCTCAGCGTCTTTATTGTCCGGGTTATGGTCGGGATGGTATTTTCTTGCGAGATTCCGGTAAGCCTTTTTTATCTCTTCTTTTGTAGCGCTTTTGGAAACGCCCAGAATTTTATAATAATCTTTAACTGAAGCCATTTAAGTATCTTTGGTTAAACTGCTGCCCGTAACAAATTATATAGTAAATGACAGAATAGCTACTCGCTATACATACGTCAATTTATTTGTACAGCATTAAAACTCCAACAATCTCCTATATTTATGTGATATATCATAAGATAGTCATTGCTTAAGCTGGTTCAAGGTAGAAAGGCAAATCATAAAAGCCGTGTTAGACTTTTTCAATGGTGTTTAGAATTGTTTCGGCTATCTGATTAAACGCTTTTGCCGCCGTGCTCTCTGGGTGAGATTCAACGATTGGTGTTCCGCTGTCGCCGCCTTTTCTGATTTCAGGATCTATAGGTATTTCTCCCAGGAAAGGCACTCCGAACTGCTCGGCCATTTTTTTTCCGCCGCCTCTACCGAATATGTCGATCGGCTCCGCGTCGCCGGGCTGCTCAAGATAGCTCATATTCTCAACTATTCCCAGAATCGGCACATTTAGCTTCCTGAACATTTGAACTCCGCGTTTAACGTCAATCAGCGCTACATCCTGAGGTGTTGTAACAATCAATCCACCGCTTAAAGGAGCTGTTTGAACGAGTGATAGCTGTGCATCGCCTGTTCCGGGCGGAAGGTCTATTACCAGGTGGTCCGTATCATCCCAAATTACATCTTCTATAAACTGCTTTATGGCACCATGCACCATTGGGCCGCGCCAGATTACTGTTTCATCTTCATTCACAAGAAAACCTATGGACATTAGCTTTAGACCGAATTTGTTCAGAGGTACAATCTTGTTCTCCTCAGTTGCTTTGGGTCTGTCTTTTATTCCTAGCATAGTGGGTATGCTGGGTCCCCAGATGTCCGCGTCCATTAGACCAACCCTGTCTCTCATTTTTGCCATAGCCACCGCAATGTTTACTGCAACGGTGGATTTCCCCACGCCGCCTTTTCCGCTGGCAACTGCAATGTAATATTTGATATCTGGAAGTTTTGCCGATTTCTCGGCTTTTTGCGGGCCCTGGCCCGGAGGAGCAGTCTTTGGCTGACGTGCGGAAATATCTATGCTCACATCAGCTACTCCAGGGGTTTCAAGGACGGCGGTCCTAACGGACTCACCGATTTCAGATTTAAGTTTGTCATCTGGTTTCGGCAATACTAATGACACATTAACTTTATTGCCGTCGATTTTTATATCTTTTACCAGACCAAACGAGACTATGTCTCTAGTAAAACCAGGGTATTTTACGCTCTGAAGAGCGCTTTTTATCGCATCGGGACTAAGTTCCATATTTTGTATATTGCTCCTTATTCTATTCCAAGTTTCGTTTTAGCTTCGTCTGACATCATATCCGGGTTCCACGGCGGATCCCATACGACTTCTACCAGCACATTCCTTGCGCCGGCATTTTTAATAGCTTCCTCGGCCTGCCCTGCTATCATGGCGCCCATTCCGCATCCGGGTGTTGTAAGCGTCATTTTAAGGTTTACGTTGTTTCCAGAGGAAATTCCTACATCGTAAATTAGTCCAAGGTCGACTATACTGACCGGTATTTCTGGGTCGTATACATTCTTAAGCGCGGCGTATACTGTTTCCTCAGTTAAATCTAAATCCGCCGCAGGCTTATTAGACTTATCGAATTTCTTAAAACTCACGCCTTTATCAGTCTTTTCTGAAGGTGTGTCAGGTATAATACTGATTATTTTTTTCATTCCCATGCTGTAAACCTCCCTTATTTTCCACTCATTCTTAGAGCTTGCTAAAAATAAGAGTACCATTATTTTGATAAATGTCTTATCCCAACGGCATTTATGATTAGAGGCATTATTATATCAGGGCAATACCCAATATCAAATAAGAATAGAAACTAGATGAGAATTATTTGCATTTAAGTCGGCATTAAGGTTAAATATATATTAAATTACTCTTTAGGAATACAAATGACTCCAAACACTGAAAATCTTAATAAACTTATATCATTGTCTAAAGAGCGTAATCTTAAATTAACGCCCCAGAGGATGGTGATTTTCCGTATTTTATCTGAGGCCAACCAGCACATTACAGTAGACGAAGTATATCGGAGGGCAAAGGAAGAATATCCGATGCTTTCTTTGGCCACTGTTTACCGCAACATGGAGCAATTGGTTGAGTCTGACCTTCTTAAACACCTCGACCTGGGCGGCGCGTCAATGAGATATGATACGAATTTAGAAGAGCACCACCACTTTGTATGCACCAAATGTGGTAAAGTCTTCGACGTTTATTTGCAAGATATCAATTATAAGATGGATGCTGGACGCTCACATCTTGAAAAAGCCAAAATTAACTCCCTTGACCTACACCTGAAAGGCATCTGCGGCGAGTGTGGTTAACAAACTATAATTTTGTATTTTTTTGCGCCTTGAAACATCTACTCACTATAGTATATTTACAGCCCATAAATTCTAGCATTCATTCACGTTAAAAAGGACAGCATCTAACAACATGGAATCGCTTCTTGGCGGCAATCTCTCACTGGTAATATTTTTCCCACTTATTGGGATACCTGTCATTCTTTTTCTGTCATATATATATGAAAATTCTGAAGACTCCATAAAAAAAGGAGCTTTGGTTGTAACCCTTGTAGAGTTTCTGATTTCCATTCCATTATTCACCAATTTTGAAAGCGGATCGGCTGCCATGCAGTTTGTGCAAAAGATCCCGTGGATAGAAAGCCTTGGTATTAGCTACCATGTCGGGCTTGACGGTATCAGTCTCTTTCTGGTACTGCTCACCACATTTATTATGCCCATTACAATTCTTGGCTCCTGGCGGTCTATACACAAAGGAATGCGGGAATTTCTGATATTAATGCTTGTGCTTCAAACCGCTTTAATAGGTACCTTTGCTGCTCTGGATATGATTCTGTTCTTCATATTCTGGGAAGCGGTTCTGATTCCTATGTACTTTATAGTAGGAATATGGGGTACGGAGAGGAGAATTTACGCAGCAATAAAGTTCTTTATTTATACGGCGTTCGGAAGCGCTCTAATGCTGATTGCCATTTTATATCTCTATTATCTTCACATTGATCAGTTTGGCTTTGCCTCGATGGACGTTCTGGATTTCTACAAGTTAGACGTACCGTTTAACAGTATATTGAGCCCGCAGGGGTTGGCTTTTCTAGCCTTCTTCCTGGCATTTGCAATTAAAGTGCCGATGTTTCCGTTCCATACATGGCTCCCCGATGCCCACGTTGAGGCACCGACCGCGGGCAGCGTCATTCTTGCCGGTGTGCTGCTGAAGATGGGAACGTATGGATTTCTAAGGTTTCTGATGCCGTTTTTCCCTGACGCTTTTATTGCCTATCTGCCAATTCTTATAGTGTTGGCAATTATCGGTGTTATTTACGGCGCTATGGTTGCGTTTGCTCAAAAGGACCTTAAAAAACTGGTTGCCTACTCAAGCGTAAGCCATCTGGGTTTGGTAATGCTGGGTATTTTTGTGCTCAATATTCAGGGCATGCAGGGTGGGGTTTACCAGATGATAAACCACGGTATTTCAACAGGCGCTCTGTTTATATTGGTAGGTATGGTGTATGACAGGAGGCATACAAAGAAAATTGCCGACTTTGGAGGGATTGCCAAGGTAATGCCCATATTTGCCGCGTTTTTTATGATTTCCACACTGGCTTCCATCGGTCTTCCTCTATTAAACGGTTTTGTAGGCGAATTTCTGATATTGCTTGGAGCTTTCAAATTTAATTGGATATATTCGGCCCTGGGGGCTACGGGAATTATATTGGGCGCAATCTATATGCTCTGGGCTTATCAGAGAGTATTCTTCGGCCCGCTTAATAATGCTGCAAACAAGGTCCTTCAGGATATTAACTTAAGAGAGATAATCGTTGTGCTTCCGCTTGCGATAATGATGTTTGTTATGGGTATTTATCCAAAACCTTTCCTGGAAAGAATTGAGCCGTCGGTTGAGGCATTACTAAAGACCAAATTCAGCGTGATGGCACCTGAGTCTAAGCCTGGAGACGATCAGAATCCTGATGACGGATTCCATTTAGTATTTCCTGAATAATTTCCTCAGGTTTTATTCCTTCGGCCTCCGCCCTGAAATTCAAGACAACTCTATGTTTTAATACTGATGGAGCAATCGCAATTACATCCTCCGTTGTGGGTGTGTATCTTCCATTTAAAACTGCTCTCGCTTTACTGCCGAATATCAAATACTGAGACGCTCTGGGGCCAACTCCCCACGCCAGGCTGTTTCTGACAGATTCAGAAGTCCCCGGATCGTCCGGACGGGTAGCCCTTGCTACTTTAACAGCGTATGAAGCCACATGATCGGTAACGGGTACTCGGTGAACTAGATTCTGAAATTCTATAATCTTATTTGAGTCGAGAATCTTTCTAAGTTCAGGTCTGTATGTGCCTGTTGTGGTTTTTACAATCTCTAGCTCCTCACTGTAAGAAGGGTAGGATACTTCAATCTGGAACATAAACCTATCAAGCTCGGCCTCAGGTAGCGGATATGTGCCTTCCTGCTCAATCGGGTTCTGAGTTGCAAATACTAAAAACGGCGAGGCTATAGGGTAAGTCTCTCCGCCAACAGTTACTTTTTTCTCCTGCATTGCCTGAAGAAGAGCAGCCTGAGTTTTGGGAGATGCACGGTTTATTTCATCTGCCAGCAATATATTGCAGAAAATAGGACCGTGAATAAACCTGAAATATCTCTTGTTCGATAAATCATCTTTATCTAAAACTTCAGACCCGGTTATGTCAGAGGGCATAAGGTCGGGCGTGAACTGAACCCGGTTGAATTTTAGATTTAAGACATCAGCCAGTGTGCTGACTAATAGAGTTTTAGCCAAACCCGGAACGCCAACAAAAAGAGAATGCCCGGAAGACATTAAAGAAATTAATAACAGCTCTATAACTTCTTCTTGACCGACGATTACTTTGCCGATTTCGGATACGATTTCATTTTTAACTCTTGCAAGCTCTTCAACTTTTTCTATATCCAGCCGGCTATTTTCATTGTTTTCCATCAGCGATTTCCTCATTAAGCAATATTTTTAGAAATTTTTCTTCTCTCTCTTTTAGTTCCAAATTGCCCTCTTTATCATACAGGACAATTAGTGAGGCATGTACCTCGGGATCGTAAGGGTTAATTGTAGCCGCGGTTAAATAGGACTCTTCGGCTTTATTGAGATTACCCTCGTCCATATATATTCTTCCCAGAATCATATGGATATCCATATGGCTTGGATAGAATTCAATCATTGGAGAAAGGACTTCCCTGGCTCTTTTGGATTTCCCGATATTGTTAAGAGTCGATGCGAGCCTGCTCGAAATTATCGGCGAATAGGGGTCTAGTTCAAGAGCTTTTTTATATTCATAACTTGCCGGACTCAATCGCCCTCTTTGTTTTAGCATATCTCCGAGCTTGGTATAGTCCCTGGCTCTTTTATCGTCAATATCTACCAAATCCTCACTACCGTCTTTTGACTTTTTCTCCCTGTCCTTAATTCTGACTCCTTTTACGCTGACCCCAGGGATTTTCTGTTCGAGGTTCATTGATCTGAGATTTCTTTCCCAGGAATCGTAGAACCGTGGGAATTCGAGTTCTGTCACAGTCTCTATTGCGGTTTGGTAGTCGTTTGTTTTTTTTATAGATTCGATCAGGTTTACAAGAGCTTCTTTTCCCCAGTTGTCCACCAGGTGGCTTACCATAGTTCCTGATTGAGCGAATGCAAGTTGTGCCTCATGCGCACTTTCAAGCATTGCGAGAGAGGGATGCATTTTTTCGATCGGCACCAAAGCGCCATTATCTAACGCTTCTGATAAGATAGTTTCATAAATCGGGCTGATTACATCGCTCGTTTTTTCCTTCCATCTCTTTTCCTCATATTTTGCTATACCCTCATGGAGCCATACCGGAACCCTGTTGTGGCTTTTAATAAATACGAGATAATGAACATATTCATGAGCGAGAGTGTCGGCCCAAGTATAACCCTTGGGTAAAAGCCTCGGAGAAAGAATCATTATCCTGTTGAATTTGCAAATTCCTACAACACCTGTTTTTTCTACATTTGCAGCCGGAAGCGTTGAAGCCAGTGTAAAGCTTTCCATATCGGGATAGATTTCTATGATTACATGGTCCTTGGGGTAAGCATCGAGGTCGAGTCCGATTTCAAAACGGGATTTTTCCAGTACGTCCTTGGCGTATTCTGCAAGTATTATATCTTTCGGATGAGCATAGCGAATCACAAAATGCTCTGAGCGGATTTCTTTGAATTTCGGACTTCCTTTTGAAGCGCCGGAAATAAAATAGAGAAAACTTGAGTCCTCTTCCTTTTCTTTTGAGGATAACGCTTTATCTGCGTATTCGTTGGCACTTCTATAATCTCCTTTATAGAAATCTACAAGTGCTTTTAAATAGAAGGTTTTGTACATCTGCCTCTCTGTTGCTGGAGCATCCAGGACGGTATTGATGGATTCAGAGGCGCTATTAATCTGCCATGTCTTTATATCATTCTCTACCTTCTCTAAAACTTTATCTATATCAGGCCCTTCCATATTCTGGGCTATGGCAGACGAGTAAATAACCAAAATTATTATCAGTGTCATAATTGATTTTAGCTTCATTTGATAATCCTGTCGTAATACTTTTTGTTCAGCTTAATGTAGCCCTCTGGAGATCCTCCCTTCATTGCTTCCAGAATTTGCTGTTTATATTCTTTTCCAATCTGTGACTCGTCAACTGCGGGGATTTCAACATATCTGGTGTCTTTTCCCTGAGAGCTTTGCCCCGATTGTCTTTGCCCAAGCATCATAGGAGCCGGAGTACCATTACCTCCGGCGCTCATTTTCATTTGCTGCACCATATCCTGAGCTTGCTCTTTTGCTTCCCTTAGTGATTTCAACGCTTCCTCCTGATTGGATATTGCTTTTGAAACCAGGCTCCCGTGCAGGTCGTCAGTTGCGTTTTTCATGAAATTCTCTGCCTGTCCCAACTTTTCACTCAATTGAGGCGTAATAAAGAAACCGCTCCCTGATTCAGAAAGCTCTTTGTTCAGATCTCCGGTTTCGTATTGTATCTCACTCTGTCTTGATGCCATTTGATCAAACGGTCCTTTCCTGCCGCCGCTTGTAGCAAATTGTTTCAGGTCCTCTCTGATCTCTCTGGCTATTCTGCTGGCATTCTTAATTTCTTCATATGCTTTGCCAAGACTGCCGTAATTAATATTGCTCATTTCTTTTAGTCCGAGTGTGCTTTCTTGTATGCTTTGTGCATTTTTTTCCGCTTCGTTAAAATCCATGGCTTGGAGCCAATTGCTTAGCTGCTCCGTTTTTTCAATCATTTTTTCAATAAGATAAGCTCCCTCAGGACTACTTCCTTTAGGTGTGTTTTTAGATATTCTGGTTCTGGCGTCCTTTAGGCTTTTTGTCAGTTCGTTGGTTTTTTCCATCTCTTTTTCTATAAAATCCCGGAGGTTTTGCCCGGGTAAACCCGGGTTGTCCAGCATTGATTTCTTAAGCCTCTCCGTATTATCCTTTAAAGATGATTCCTGTGTTTCTATATTCTGGATCCGCGATATTAATTCAATTAATTTGGACATTTCCTTTGCCATCATTGAAGACCCAAATGACTGCATTCCATTTTCAAGGGATGCTATCATCTTCTGAAGATTTTGTGACATGCTTGCGAGCATATTAAGGGCTTCTTGTAATTTTCCTTCCTTTGCGAGTTTGGAAATTTGGTCTAGCTGCTTTTGCATGTTTAGCGCTTCAAAAGCGTCTTGATTTAAGTATCCTTCCTGCAGTTCTCCTCCGAGTCCGTTCATTTGTTTTGCAAGCTTGGACATGAGGTCCTTAATATGGTCGAGCTTGTCTTGTATCTGTTCTGCGATTTCTTCGTTGTCTCCCTCTTTTAGTTGATTCAACAGATCTGATAACTCGCTGTACTCATTTATGAGTTCGTTGCTTGCTCGAAGAGAGTCTATCAATTTATCTCCTTTAAGTATGGAATCCAGAAGTAAAATGTCATTCTCAAACTCTGTTATTTCTCTGTAAATAAGGTGATTTATTTTAGCAATGTCTATATTTTTGTGAGACTCAATCAAATATTTTCTTTCATCCAACAGGTCGTTTATTCTGAATTCCATATTGGTGAGTCCGACAAAAAATGTATAATCTGAATATTCATCCTCAGCCATGCTTGATAGTGCGATTTCAAGAGTGCTAACAGCATGTTCTATCTTTTGGGTTAACCTTTTTTGTTTGTTAAAAAATTCTGGGGGATCAGTTACTTTAATTGCCGACTCTGAATTATAAGCTGAAATGATTTTCTCGCCTTCTGAGAATAAATTTATTTCATCCCCCAGAATGTCTATGAGCTCTTCCATGAACTGTTCCGCGAAATTTAGAGTTTCCCTGTGTTTGGATCGGGCATCTTTGAGCTTTATCGTGATTGGATTGGAAATTCCCGCTTTAGGTCCGGTTATCGTATCATTGTCATATGCAACTACTCTAAGTTTTATGGTTTCCCCGTCTTCAGGGTTAACTCCAGCTGGGCCCCATATCAATTTACCTTTTGTCTCATCGCTTAAACTGTCATCCGTTTTTATTGGAGTTTCAGAGTGGTCTTTCTGGTTTTCCCAGTTGAGTGTGATTTTCGAAATTTCAAAATCGTCCCCTGCTTCATAAAAAATATCAATCTTTTCTTCCGATCCAAGTTCCAATCTGTCTCCGGAAGGGCTGTAAATTTTTACTTCGGGCTTTTTGTCTTCTTCTGATATCACATTAAATACCTGTGAGCTTAGTCCCTTAGTAGTTTCTTTGATAAAAAAAGTTCCGTCACTGATCACTGAGAATTCTGATTTGATCTTCGCCTTTATTTTCTCAACGGGAACGGCAATTCCGTTATTAATTATTAATTCCCCTGTATTAAAACCATTAAGGGGCTTAGCTTGGAAGTAAACCTCAGTTCCTTTTACCGCGCGCACTTCCTCGGAGCCGTCTTTTAAAACTTTAGGTTCAAGCTTGGTATATTCGGGATATTTTAGAGTTATCTCAATATCAGCAAGTTGAAGATAGTCTCCGGCTTTGCCGGGAATCAGGTCCGTGCTGAAAAAAAAGCTGCTAAAACTCCACGAACTCAAATAAATGGCTAAAACGGCAAAAATGATTGAGCTGAATAGAGGTGCCAAGTATTTTTTGTACTCATTAAAATGATATATTGACGAAAGATCAAAAGATTCAAGTTTTAAAGTAGTTTTTGAAATATGACCATACGCAAGATCTTCAGATGTTCCCACATTCCTGGACTGATCCAAATCTTGGGTCAATTCCAGAGCATTTAACGAATCTTCTTTGAGCCCGGGTGATATATCGTCCAGTTTTTCAAGAAAACTGTTTGTTCCGGTATGCATATATATGGGGCTTATTATTAATTTTGCTAACAGGTAGAGTAGAAACAGGGCTATCAGTATCTTTAGAGTTGCAAGAAAATAAGGATTTGTGGATATAAATGAGAGAATTGAAGCGAGACCTATGGAGATTAAAAAGAATATAGTTAGAATAACTGCGCCTCTGAGAAGCAGATACCCGTACGTCTGCTTTTTTAGACTCCTTGTAATATTTGCCAGTCTGCTCCGTGGATCATAGCTGTCCATGAATATAAAATATTACCTCACACCCTCGGACTTTGGAAGTTGTGGAGATTGCTAACTATGCTATGCTATACAAATTTAAAGGTGATGTAATCTATGGGATTTAAAAAACTTTTAACGAAAAAAATGGAATTTTCCGCTTCGCACAGGTACTGGAACCCGGAGTGGAGTGAAGAGAAAAACTTTTCGGTATTTGGAAAGTCAGCTGGACCTCACGGGCATGGGCATAATTACAACCTTGAAGTAAGTGTAGAAGGTGAGGTTGATGCCGAGACGGGAATGATAATTAACCTATACGAACTTAAGTCTGTTATGGCTGAAGTGCTGAAGGATTTTGACCACAAACACTTAAATGAAGACAATCAGAATTTCAAGAATCTTGTTCCTACAACTGAAAACATAGCCAAAGTGCTCTGGAATCTGCTTGAAGAGAAACTTGAGGCGAACCCGAAATGCTCTTTATATAGAGTAAGACTTTATGAAACTCAAGATCTTTATGTTGACTACTGGAGAGAAAAAAATTAAAGAATACGTAAGCCTTACAAAAACTTACAGATTCTCGGCAGGACACAGACTGTTCATAAAAAATTTGTCTGAAGAAGAGAACTTTGAAATATTTGATACATGCTCAAACCCAAACGGCCATGGTCACGATTATTCCATCCAGGTTAAACTAAAAGGAAATATACACCCTCAAACCGGTATGGTCTTTAATCTCGATGAATTGGACAAAATAATAAACCCTGTAATTGATGAATTGGACCATAAACGACTTGATATTGAAGTCCCTTATTTTGAAAATGAACAGCCGACCGGTGAAAATATTGCAAAATATGTTTGGGATAGAATCAAGCCTGAATTGAAAGACGCTTTAATACATCTCAAGCTAAGTGAGACATCAAGAAGTTATTTTGAATACTATGAGGAGGGCAATTACCCCTATGAGCGTTAAGAAAGCTATAAAGGAAATTTTGCTTGAGATAGGCGAAGATCCCAAGAGGGAAGGGCTAAAGGATACCCCTGATAGGATGGAAAGGATGTTTAAAGAAATAACTTCGGGATATCATATGGATCCTAAAAAAGTCATTAACGAAGCTGTATTTCAGATCAAATATGACGAAATGGTTGTGGTAAAAGATATAGAGTTTTACAGCTTGTGCGAGCATCACATGCTGCCTTTTTTCGGAAAGTGTAATATTGCCTATATACCCAACGGAAAGGTCGTGGGGCTTAGTAAAATACCTAGAATTGTAGAGGTGTTCTCAAGACGGCTCCAGGTGCAGGAAAGAATGACGGTACAAATAGCCGACTTTCTTAAAAAAGAGCTCGATCCTCAGGGTGTTGCCGTGGTAGTGGAGGCATATCATTTATGCATGGCGATGAGAGGGATAAAAAAATCGGAGGCAAATATGTTAACAAGCTCAATGCGGGGCACATTTAAAAAGGACGAAAGGACCAGAGGAGAGTTTTTAAGCTTTATAGGAAGGGATTTGAAATAATTTTTTACAAAAAAGCCTTGTTAAGATGATTTTTTTTACGCTCTATATATAATATAAAATACTGGCAATAAGGGACATGAGAGGATAAATGCTTAGAACTGTAGTTTTGGGAATTAGTCATAAGACTGCGCCAATTGAGCTAAGGGAGTTGTTCTCTTTTTCTAGAGAAAGTGTTGAGGCGGGTCTTGGAGAACTGATCCAAAAAAATCATGTTGAAGAATGCGCAATTATCTCAACTTGCAACAGAGTCGAAATATATGCTGTTTCAGAGAATCTTGATCTCTGCCTCGAAAGTATAAAAGAATTCCTTTCTAAGTTTCATGGAATACCTCAGGAACAATTTGCATCTCATATATATTACTCGGTTGGACATATGGCAGTGAGGCATCTATTTAATGTCGCTTCCAGCATAGACTCCATGGTGGTCGGAGAGCCCCAGGTTTTGGGTCAGGTTAAAGAATCTTACAAGATAGCGGCCGCGCAGGGTACAGTGGGGCTTATACTGAACAGGCTGTTTCATACGGCATTTTTTGTAGCTAAAAGGATCAGAACCGAGACAGGTATCGGATCCCATGCGGTATCAATAAGCTATGTGGCAGTTGAGCTTGCAAAAAGAATCTTTGATGATCTTTCTTCAAGATCGGTGATGTTGATAGGCGCTGGGGAAATGGCTGAAATAGCCGCTCAGCATTTAATAAAAGCGGGTATAAATGACTTGTTGATAGCTAGCCGAAAGATTGAGAACGCAGATCTGTTATCCAGCAAATTAAACGGAAAATCAATTGGTATTGATGAAATTTTTTATCATCTGAAAGATGTTGATATTGTAATTACTGCAACCGGCTCTCAGGATTTCATTCTAAAGCCCAACCATCTCAAGGAAGCGCTCAAGCTGAGAAATAACGACCCCATGTTTTTGATAGATATAGCAGTACCAAGAGATATAGACCCGCGGATTGAAGACATGACTGACATCTATTTGTATGATATAGACGATTTAAAAAACGTATCTGAAGAAAATATTAAAACACGCAAACAGAGCTTAAGCAAAGCTGAAGAAATAATACTTAAAGTGGAGAAGTCTTTTGAGTCATGGTTGCAAGGTCTTAAAGCTGTTCCCGCAATTATTAATCTGAAGAAGAGATTTGAATTAATAAAGGATAATGAGCTTGCAAAAGCCTTTGATAAACTTGACGGTATTTCAGAGCAGGATAAATATGTGGTTGAGCTGATGGCCTCAAGGATTATCGGCAAGATACTCCATAACCCGCTTACCAATCTAAAAAAAGAGTCTTCTACCTCATTGGGCGCATTATACGTAGATTCTATCAAAAAACTTTTTGAACTGGAAAAAGAGCTATTGCTCCTGGAAGAAGAGGAAGATGAAACAACCTTTCAGGATAGGAACTAGAGGCAGCAAGCTTGCTCTCTGGCAGGCTGATCATGTCAGTCAACTCATTACTGCGGAAAATCCCGGATTAAACATAGAAATTCGGATTATAAAAACGACAGGCGATGCAGTTTTAGATTCTCCTCTGTCGGAAATTGGCGGCAAGGGTGTATTTGTTAAGGAGATAGAAGAAGCTCTCTTGTCTGAAGAAATAGATATTGCTGTTCATAGCATGAAAGATGTTCCAACGGTTTTGCCCAATGGGCTTTTTATAGGAGCTGTTGCAAAGAGGCATGATCCAAGAGATGCGTTGATTTCCAAGTCCGGTTTACCTCTGGCTCAACTCCCGGAGGGAAGCAGGGTGGGTACGGGCAGTTTGAGGCGGTCTACGCAACTTTTAAAATATAACTCCAACCTTGAGATTGTGTCTATTAGAGGAAATGTTGATACAAGAATCCAAAAGTTAAAAGATGGTAAGGATTATGACGCAATTGTTCTTGCAGTGGCGGGGCTTGAGAGAATGGGACTGGGGGGAGAAATCACCGAAATTATATCCCCGGATATTATGCTTCCGGCGCCAGGGCAGGGCATGATCGCTATTGAATGCAGGGAAAGCGACGGAAATACAATAGATATCCTAAATGCTGTAAATCACAGAGAAACAGAGAATCAGGCGAGAGCTGAAAGAGCCTTTCTTTTAAGACTTGGCGGTGACTGCAATGTCCCTGCCGGCTGTCACGCCGAAATTCAGGGTCTCAATATCATAATAACCGGGATCGTTTCTTCGCCAGACGGAAAGACCATAGTTAGGAAAGATGCGCGTGGTTCTCTTGCAGAAGCACAAAACCTTGGTGTAAAGCTCGCTGACGCGATTTTAGAATCAGGCGGCAATGAGATACTGAAACAACTCGGTCAAACTTAATACTTGTTTGATTTCAGTAAAAGTTTTAATATAGGATTAAAAGTTTAGATTAAATGGTAACCTTATGTATAAAAGGAGTTGCCTGTGTTACCACAAGATCCTTCCCAAGTGTATTTTGCTTTTCTCGATGTAGAAACCACAGGTCTTGAACCTGCTTCAGGGGATAAGATTTGCGAGATAGCTGTACTTAAAACAGTTAACGGCGAGATAGCGGACGAATTTGCAACTCTAATAAACCCCGGACGCAGTATCCCTGAGAGGGCGGTATCGATTCATGGTATAAACCAGGCAATGGTCCACGGGGCTCCCTTGTTTAGAGAAGTGGCAAATGACCTGCTGGATTTCTTGCAGGATTCTGTCATCGTTGCCCACAACGCAAGATTTGATCTGGAGTTCTTGAAAACCGAGCTAAGAAGTCTAAGTATCTCTCTGCCGGAATATGATGTGATAGATACCTTGGGGATTGCCCGCAGATACTACACCTTCCCCAGCAATAGCCTTGGCGATATCGCCCGTCACATAGGGCTTCCTCTGGATAAACAACATAGAGCATTGGCTGATGTGACTACTACTAAGGATATATTTCAATTCTTTCTGAAAGATTTGGAAAGAAGGGGGATCCGGTTAACGAGACTAAAGGATATTTTAAAGCTTCAGGGGAAATCTGTTGAGCTCAGGGAATCCAACGAATTAATTTTACCGGCTGAAATAGAACATGCTTTAAGGGAGAAAAGCAGTCTCGAGATTAAATATCTGTCAGCTTATAAAGAAGAAACATCCACCAGAATTATTGAGCCATTTGATATTAGTGTCAGTAAAACAAACACATATATACACGCTTACTGCCACCTTAGAAAAGAAAAATGTACATTTAGACTGGACAGAATTCTAGATATCAAGACTGTTGCTAAACGGAATATATCCTAAATCAAACTTGCTGTTCAGGATTATCAGTTGTTCCGGAACCGTTGGTGTCATCAGAACTGTTATCATCTGCAGGGGGAGCGTCAGTTGTCGCAGGTTCGTCTGTCGATTGTCCATTCCCGGAATCTGAATTTGGAATTTTACCCAGTTCAAGATTTAGATCAATTATTTCAGCCTCAAGCCTTTTTGTCTCGGCTATTAACTTTTGATTCTCAACTTTTAGGTCATTAATGTTTGATTTCAAATTAGCAATATACTTGTCCAGAGCTTCGCTGTTCTGCTTGATTTTATCAAGCTCTTCTTTAGTTTGCTCAAGACTGGATTTTGTGCTTTCGTAAGCTTCGTTTTTTGCTTTATTCTCGCATCCGGTCATTAATGATCCTGATATAAATAGGGCGGTTATTAATAATAGTGCGCGGATTTTTTTCATAATAATTCTACTCCTCCTAAAGATTCTCTTATTGTTAATTTAATCTATATTTATTGAGAGGACTTGTCAATAAAAATTATTAAACTATTGTAATTTATACATAAAACTTGACAGCCCCCAATTCATCCCATACCATATACCCCTCAATCTGACGCGGGGTGGAGCAGCTTGGTAGCTCGTCGGGCTCATAACCCGAAGGTCGCAGGTTCAAATCCTGCCCCCGCTACCAATGATTACAGTTGCTTAGGCCAGATTCCTTCCTAAATTTATTAGCAATGTGACCATATATGTGACCATGTTATCAGCAAATATTGCTTTAAATTGATGTAATTTTTCTACTGCCAACCTTGTGTCAAGTAGAATTTAAGTCGGAATTTTGAGCATTAAAAAACAAAAAAGGGAGCCGAAGCTCCCTTTAGTATGTGTTTTAAGTCTTGTTTAGTATTACACAGACACCGCTGGATATGTATCTTATTTTCAATTCAGATAAGGCATATGATAAAAAATAGAGCCGACTAATCTGTATTTAAACTCCTCGTCATCGGTTAAAGGAAATCCTACACCAAATCCTAACTGTAGGTCTTTGTTCTTGAAAGGGGCAACCTTGATACCAGGATCAATGTTTAATACAAATTCACCATCTTCCTCTCCATTTAAAACAGTCTCACCGTCAAATTCAAGTAGAACTTCTACTACATCACCTAAATGGTAAAGCATTGAAAGATTGTAGCCCATTTCATCGCCCTCATCTTGGTCTCCTTTTTGATTAACTGGGAATCCAAGAGACAAAAATCCTACTAGTTCAAAGCTCTGAAGTTTATACCCAAAGTCAACAAATGGCTCTATCTCAATAATGTTGTCACTCCCAATGCCTTTTCTATCATTGCCTGTAGGAAGTCCAAACTCAAGCCCACCACCAAGGAGTATTCCAAATTCTTCCAATATAAACGTTGCCAGCTTTACTCCCAACTCAATATTGTTGAAGTTATTCTCATTATTACCGTCTTCTACATTTAAAAATGTATAGGGTATGTCGGCTTCTATGCTTATATTTCTAGTAAATGCATACTCCAGTTCAAGTCTTATGGTGCTCTCTTTAAATCTTGAAGGTCCTTCTCCTTCCTCCCCGATTTCCTCATCTTCTACTTCTCCATCAACATCTAATAAAAAGTAGTCAAGTCTAATTTTAGTATCGGGAGATGGAGACTCTGAAATTAGTGGATGTGAGAAATGCAACCCTTCATCATTACCAGTTTGTGGATGGTCACTTAAGGACTTATTGCTTAGAGATAATAAAATTACAAATATAACTATAGAGTCTTTCAAAATTCTGCAGAATATACAACTCATACCTATTCATCCCCCTAGATTTTTATCAAACAAATCTTTAGTATCTTATTCGACTTTTGTCAAGCAGCACTCTTATGTGACTTATTGTTCTTGCAAAATTCAGCTTCTGCTCGAACAGGGGTTCTGTATTCAAGAGCAGAGTGAGGGTAGCTTCTTACGTCAAGCCCGAAGGTCGTAGGTTCAAATCCTACCCCCGCTACCAATGTATCTTATCAAAAGAAACCTCGCTACTTGCTCATAATCTTTTGTTAATTATCCGTGAAGATTATTAATTTCAGCTTGACATTAAACCACACTAAACGCATCTTATATTATCGAAATGTTAATCTATTTTCCCATCCCATTTAACTATAAAAATTAAAAACAGCCGCATAGACAAAAAACAAGGATGAACTATTTGTGAGTTCTTCAATAATACCTTCTATAGTGATAACAATATCTTTATTGATAAGTGCATGCTCATTGCACCAAATTGATAAGAATCCAGCGCCTGAGATCGAATCAGAAGAACAGTATCCTTCTACACCCTCTAGTGAAACTGAGAGCTACTGGGACTTAAATACTCCATGGTGGTACTCCTTTAACCGTCAGGAGTTAAATGATTTCATTGAGCAGTCATTCTCAGCAAATCAAAACATCGTGCAGGCAGTAGCTAGAGTAGAGCAGGCTAGGGCTATTGTAGTGCAGACCCGCAGTTTTAGATTGCCCGAGGTTTCGGCAATAGGTTTTGCAGACCAAAGGTGGGAAGATAACGACACAGGCGTAAGAACTGCGGATATTGGGGGTCTGTTCACATGGGAAATTGATCTGTTTAACCGTATAGGCTCTGCCGTTACTGCCGACACTTATGAAGCACAAGCAAGCGCCGAAGATTTAGAGGCGCTCAGGTTGTCATTGAGTGCGGAGGTGGCAGATGCTTATTTCGGCTCCGTGGCTGCACAGCGCCGTATAGATCTACTTCATCTTCAGGTTCAGTTGGACCAAGAGCTG
>CBDUCG010000001.1:0-47827 GCA_965365595.1 uncultured bacterium | reverse complement strand
AAGTAATACTCTAAACAAATTGCAGAGTTGTTAACATCCTCAACTTGATGCATCCGCACAACTTAATTAAACTAGTTCAAAAGTTGATTCACAGAGACTGAAAAATGAAAATTGCCGTAGGCAGTGATGAAAAAAATCACCTAACCGACTTTGTATTAGATGAGCTATCAAACAGAGGTCTTGAGGTAGAATTGCACGGTCCTTTAAATGATGAAGACATCCAATGGACTGAAGTTGCACACAAAGTTGCAGAAAGGGTGAAAGACGGGGCTTGCGAGCAGGGTATACTCTTTTGCTGGACAGGAACAGGTGTAACTATAGCTGCAAACAAGGTTCCCGGAATAAGGGCCGCACTATGTACTGACGCACAAACAGCCGAAGGTGCGAGAAAGTGGAACGATGCGAATATTCTCACAATGAGCCTCAGAGCAACTTCCTTGATGGTTGCAAAAGAGATTCTTGATGCCTGGTTCAATGCATCGGTTGAAGATGAAGAGAAGGTTAATATTGAGAAAGTACACGAGATAGAACGCAAATATTCACAGTAAAAAAGTAGAATAAATTTGATAAATTGATTTGGAGATTTTGATGAAGAAAGAAAGTTACAATATTGCTATAGCGGGCGCAACAGGCGCAGTTGGCCAAGAAATGATGGATATTCTTATTGAGAGGAAATTTCCCATCAACGAGTTAAGGCTTCTGGCGTCAAACAGGTCTGCGGGTAAAGAACTTGAATACAACAACAAAAAAATCACAGTTCAGGAGCTGGATGCTGACTCTTTCAAAGATATAGATATAGCGCTATTTTCAGCGGGTGGCTCAAGGAGCAAAGAATTCGCTCCAATAGCGGTCCGAGCCGGCGCTATCGTTGTGGATAACAGCTCCGCGTTCAGAATGGACGAAGACGTTCCTTTGGTTATTCCTGAAATTAATCCTCAGGCATTAGCTGGATACAAGAAAAAAGGAATAGTAGCAAACCCAAACTGTACAACTGCCGTAACAGTAATGGCTTTAAAACCGCTTCACGATTTAGGGAAAATCAAACGCGTAATCGCCTCAAGTTATCAGGCCGTTTCTGGAGCCGGTGCGCAAGCCATTGAAGAGCTCCGCAAGCAAACCCTTGCATGGGCAAACTCTGAAGAAATTCACTCTGCAACTTTCCCCCATCAGATTGCTTTTAATCTCTTGCCGCAAATCGACAGCTTTACTGATAACGGCTACACAAAAGAAGAAATGAAGCTTCATAACGAAACCCGTAAGATACTGGGCGATAATGATATGGCCCTTACTGCTACAACCGTCAGAGTACCTGTCTTCCGAGCTCATTCCGTTTCGGTAAATATAGAAACCGAAAGGAAAATCTCGGCAGAAGAAGCCAGGGAAGCTTTGAGCAACTTTCCGGGAGTAAAAGTTCTTGACGAGCCTTCCGAATTGAAATATCCAATGCCGATTGATGTTGCAGGAAAGGATGATTGTATAGTCGGAAGAATTAGGGAAGACTATACTGTGCCTAACGGTCTTAGCTTTTGGGTAGTAGGCGACCAACTAAGAAAAGGAGCCGCATTAAATGCCGTACAAATTGCGGAACTATTAATCGGAGACTATATATAATGGCAATTGTTGATTCGATTAAGGATCTTGTAGGCAGTTTTGTTACTACAAACTACACTGAATTACCAGAGAATATTAACTCCGGACTTCAGAATTATTTAAAAAGTGACGAAGAAGTAATCCTAACTCTTTTGAATTATCGAGCAATCTACAAAGCCCCTAAATTTATAGATAGCAACACATTCTTTAACTCATGGTTCATTCTAACAAATGAAAGAATTATCGTTGCAAGAAACTCCTCAAAGTTTAAAAGATTCAGAGACATACCGCTCAGAGAAATAAAACAGATGTTTTATGAAATGGATAACACAGAGCCCAGAATTTCAATCACAACACCAGGTAATGAAGACATAATAGAGTTCACAAAAGCCGGAGCTGAGCATTGTCGGAATCTGGAGATAAAAATAGAAGTGGCATTAGAGAACGCGAAGAAAAGGACTGCACAATCCGGCAACAACGAATATATCAACTGCAATAAATGTGGAAGCAAGATACAAAGTCAAAGCAAATACTGCTCGGAATGTGGAGCCAGATTAGACGCATTTTAACATTATCTATCTTTCAATTTTAGTGGATTCCTTGATTTACATCCCGGCTTAAATATAATGAAAGCAGAGGAGATTTATTATGATTCACGGATCATTGGTAGCAATAGTAACTCCATTTAAAAACGGCAAAATAGATGAAGACGCCTTAACTGAACTAATAGAATTTCAAATAGAAAACGGCACTCACGGAATTGTGCCCTGCGGAACAACAGGGGAATCGCCCACCCTTTCGCATGAAGAGCATGAATACGTAATCGAGCTCACGGTAAAGACGGTTAACAAAAGAGTTCCCGTGATAGCAGGAACAGGATCCAACAGTACAAAGGAAGCTATCAGGCTCACCCGATTTGCTAAAGAAATCGGGGCTGACGGGGCTCTGGTTGTCGTTCCATATTACAATAAACCTACTCAAGAAGGGCTTTATCAACACTTTAAACAAATAGCCTCACAGGTAGATATACCGATTATCCTCTACAACATACCGGGCAGATCAGTGGTGAATATGGCGCCTGAGACAGTTGCCAGACTGGCGGGGGATTTCAAAAATATAGTTGGCGTAAAGGAAGCGACAGGATCAGTGCCGCAGGCAAGTAAAGTTATTCAGCTTTGCGGCCCGGATTTTATAGTTCTTTCAGGTGAGGACGCGCTTAATTTCCCATTAATGGCAATAGGTGCAAGAGGATTTATCACTGTTACAGCAAATATTGCTCCAAGAGATGTTGCCGATTTATATAACCATTTCAGCAGCGGTGATTTTGAGAAAGCCAGAGAACTGCACTATAAACTACAACCATTAAATGAAGCATTATTCATAGAGACGAATCCCATTCCTATTAAAGCCGCTCTCAGCATTATGGACAAGATCAAATATGAATATCGCTTACCATTGACCGAAATGACTGACGCCCACTTTGAAGAGCTTAAAGCGGCTCTGTTAGATTACGGATTGGTCAGCTGATAACATTGGCCGGAGAAATACCTTGAGCCCGCCTAACCTGAACTATGAAAAAGAAATATGGGCAAAAGGCCGAATACCCGCCGGAGTTGACGAAGCCGGTAGAGGCCCACTTGCGGGCCCTGTAGTTGCAGCCGCTGTAGTATTGCCAGATGACTGCGAAATAAAGGGTCTTGATGACTCAAAAAAACTTACCCCTTCCAGAAGGAATATCCTCTTTGAGGAAATAAAGTCAGTTGCCATTTCATATGCTATCGGGATAGTTGAACCTGATGAGATAGACAGGATCAATATACTTCGCGCGGCCTTGCTTGCGATGGAAATTTCAGTCAAGAAACTCACGACCAAACCTGATCATTTGCTAATTGACGGAAACCAGAGAATTTCGCTGCTTCTAATGCAGGAAACCATAGTCAAAGGAGATTCCAAGTCCTGCTCCATTGCCGCGGCATCCATTATGGCCAAAGTAACAAGAGATTCAATAATGGAGGAATACGATTTGGTATATCCTGAATATAATTTTAAGGGACACAAAGGATATCCGACAAAAGAGCATTATGATGCGATCAGAAAACATGGCCCCTGCCCTATTCACAGGAAATCATTCAAGGGCGTATTAGCATAAAGTTTATTTATTCCACAACGGTGACCGACTCAATAACAATCTGGTCATCGGGAACGTCTCCGGGTCCAGTTGGAACAACGGCAATAGCGTCAACAACATCCATTCCATCAACCACTTTTCCAAACACCGCATAGCCAAAATCCCTTTTACCGTGGTTTAGGAAATCGTTATCAACAGTATTAATAAAAAATTGTGATGTAGCACTGTCCACAACTCCTGTACGTGCCATGGCTATTGTACCTCTTTTGTTTTTTAACCCGTTATCTGCTTCATTTTTAACAGGCGCTTTAGTAGGCTTTTGTTGTCCGTCGGCCATGAATCCCCCACCTTGAATCATAAAATTGTTTATGACCCTGTGAAAGATAGTTCCATCATAATAACCGTCTTCAACATAGGCTAAAAAATTATCAGTGCTTATTGGCGCTTTTTCCCTGTCCAATTCAACTTTAATATCACCTTTTGTAGTCTTGATTATTACCACTGGATTGCCTCCTTTTTTTTCTACCGCTTCGTCATTGCTGCTTGTTTCATCATTGGTTATTTGATCATTTGTGGTCTCTTCCGCACTAGGTTCTTCCGTTGCCGCGTCAGCTGCAGGAGTTTCTTCGGTGCTCTGATCAGTCTCTGAAGCAGTTTCGGTCGCTGTCTCGTTCTGGGTCTCTTCCTGGTTGCAGCCGGTTAAATAAAAAACCGCCGGAATCAACAGAATTAACGCAAGAATTAATGAATACTTTGATAAAGATTTATACATGGCTTATAGCCTCCTTTGTGTTTCTCTCGGCCTCTTAATTTATAGGATAAGCCATAGGGTGTCAAACTGGCTGTTTGTATTATTTGATTATAAAGTTCGCCTCTGTTAAATTGTCATTCTAACTACTACGGCATAAAGGTGAACAAATGAGCAGAATCAAGTTTGGAGTAATGTTAAGGCAGCAGAAGATAGATTTCTCTCAGATAAGGGAAACAGCAGAGCTATGCGATCTGCTTGGATACCATTCCGTCTGGTTTTACGACCACATACTCGGGATGGGCGCGATAGAGATGGACATTTATGAGGCCTGGACCTCAATGGCGGCCCTTGCAAGCACGACTGACGAGATCAAAATCGGCACTATGGTGCTATGCAATTCATTTAGGCCACCTGCACTTTTGGCAAAGATGGCCTCCACTCTGGACGTTATCAGCAACGGAAGGCTTGAATTTGCGATGGGAGCCGGATGGTTTGAGGCTGAGTACAAAGCATACGGATATGAATTCCCAGATACCAGAACCAGAATAGAGCAGCTTTCAGAGTCTGTAAAAATAATCAGAGCGATGTGGACCGAAGAAAAGCCCTCTTTTAATGGAAATCACTATAGCATTAATGAGGCATTCTGTAACCCTAAGCCCGTGCAAACCCCTCACCCGCCGATTATGATTGGGGGAGCCGGAGAAAAATATTTACTCAGAGTGGTAGCTGAGCTTGCGGATGAATGGAACTGCCCGGCAAATCACGCCACAGCATATGATCACAAACTAGATGTATTGAAACAACACTGCAAGGATGTGGGAAGGGATATAAACGAGATAGGAATTTCACAGCAAACAGTGTGTGTAATTGCTAAAGACAAGGCTGAGTTTGAGGTCAAGCTTGAAAAAGGTCAAAAGAGATACGGCTTCTTTGGTGATATTTCCAAATTTGGAATAGTTGGAACGCCAGAGCAATGTATAGAAAAAATACTGGAGAATGAAAAGAAAGGCATTACTAAATACACAGTTTTCTTTTCAGACATTATGAACCACGATACTCTCAGGTTCTTCGCGAAAGAGGTTATGTCGGCTTTATAAATTAACCGCTTGATATAATTCAGTCATTAGCCAGTTCTTCAACTTTCCTGGCAAATTCCCTGGCGAAATTTCTTATCATCTCTGATAGTTCATTATTGTTTGTCGCTCTTTGATAAGTATCGGCCATTTTCATAAAAGTGAAATAAAAATGAGCGCTCATCTCGCCGACTTCAATATCCTTAGTCCAGAGATCAATACTTAGTGTATTTTTTTCAACCCTGTCCCACATTGATATCATGAGCGATTCGCATGGTTTTAACCCTTCAAAATCCGCCTCTGACGCCCCCCAGAATATTTCTGAAGGTGAATTGTCCTCATCCAGCTTTACAATAAAATTAATTTCAGCTTCTTTGGCCATTAATTACCCCTGCTTTTTGAATTTTATACTTATTATTTAACACCCCAGAAATCAGGCTTGCGCTTCTCAAGGAATGCATTTGCTCCCTCCACCATTTCGGGGGCTTTCATAAAAAACCTGGCCAGCTCCAGTCCGTGTGTTATCTGCGGGTGAGCCATGTCGGAAGCGAAATTAATCTGAAATTTGGCAATCCTGAGTGATTGAGGACTTTTCTGAAGAAGGCTCTTGCACCATGCGTCTACCTCCTTATCAAGCTTGTCTTTCGGCACTACTTTGTTAACCCAACCCATGTCGGCCGCCTGTTGCGCAGTATAGCGCTCACATAGATAAACTATTTCTCTTGCTTTTTTATCACCTACGGAATGCTGAAGCTGCTGAAGCCCGTACCAGATAGGAGCGCTTCCGACCAACGGGCCGGCTTGCGCAAAAATCGAAGTATCTGAAGCTATGGTAAGGTCACAAAGCATATTGAGCTCATTCCCGCCGCCAACACAGTAACCGTCTACTCTGGCTATGATAGGTTTTCCGCAACAACGCATGGCTGTAGCCAGCCTGTAATGAACCAGCATATATTTGGCATCAACTTTCTTTTTGGGATCGACAATCCAAGATAGATCTCCCCCCGCCGAAAAGGCTTTCCCTCCGGCACCCGTGAGGACAATTACCCCGATTCTGTCATCAAGCCAGGCGTCCTCAAGTGCCATAGCCAGCTCTTCCCTGGTTTGTGAATTTAATGCGTTACGCACCTCAGGTCTGTTAATTGTGACGTAAGCTACTTTCCTTTTTTTTTCATAAAGCACGTTCTTTAAAGGTAAACCGTGGTTCTTTTTTACAGTCCTTTTTCTAGTAGTTTTTTTTGTAGCGGTTTTGGTAGCAGCCATTATTTTCTCCTTACTATGTATTTGAGTACTAGAATTTTTACATTAAACGGAAGTATTTACAAACTAAATCCTGGAGAATAAAACAATCAGGGCAATTCTAGATAGAGGGAATTATTAATCAGAAAACAATTACTTACGAGATACTACCAGGGCAGCTTATTCATCAAAGGAGCTATATGAGGACCAAAAAGGGCGACGGCTGCTATTAAGGAAATAAATCCCGCAACTCCAAGACAAATACCGACAACAACTCCCTGAGCTATTATATCGAGATGCTTATCGTCCATCAATGTCCTCCTTTTGCCTTGCCGCCAAAGAATGGATCACCCACAGGTATTGACGGAAATGCTCTGATAAATAATAGGAACATCATAACAAAGGCTCCCAAGAAACCAAGAGTTATGAGTATTTGCGTTATTCCAATATTAATTGTATTGGATAAAGAAGGAACTACAAGTACAAATTTATCCAGCCAGAGTCCTGTTAACGATACGCCAGCTATAAAAACAACTATTGGTTTTACGATCTTATTAGTTCTAGGTATGAGTGACAGGAATGGGAAGATAAATACACATGTTAACACGGTCCACGCAAGAGACTGAAAAGGCTCTTCCTGAACTCTTTTGATAACAAAAGCTGTTTCCTCAGGCATATTTGCATACCATATCGGGAGTAACTGTGAGAAGAACAGATAGACCCAGAACAGGGAAAATCCCTGAAGCAACTTGCCCATATCGTGATAATGGGTATCAACCAGATATTCCTCCAGCCCAAGTCTTCTCCTTAGCATAATTGAAAGCACAATTGTTGTACCAAGAGCTGCCAGGAAACTACCCATGAAATAATAAGGTCCAAATAGAGTACTGAACCAGTGAGGATCAAGCGACATCATGAAATCCCAGGCGAAGAAACTAAAGGCTATTGCATAGAAGATAATCACTGCGGGAGCGAACTGTCCCAACTTCTTCCATATTGCTTTTCTTTCTTCTTCTCCAGACCATCCGGAAGCTATCCAAGCTGCCATACCGCTTAATTTCTCTCCCGACCCGCCCAGATCCTGTCTTAGTGAATAGTAAAGATAAAAAGCGCTCAATATTAAAAGAATAATGAATGAGATCATGTTTCTAGCAAAAACAAAAGTCATATTAAGCCATACGTCTTTTGGATGGTGATAATGCTCTGTAGCATAGGGCAGTACATAGTCCCTGCCGGCAAAAACAACTAAAAGAAGTATAAGAGAGATAGGCAGAAAGGCTCCAAGCCCCTCGGCTATCCTTAGAAGAGGCCTTGCCCACCTTGCGTTAGTAATCCTGAGAATACAGGAAAAAATTATTCCGGCTTGCGCAATTCCGGTCCAGAAGAGGAAGTTAATCAAAAATATTTCCCAAGCGTTTTCGGGAGTAGACCCGGTTATTTTGTAAACAAAAGTGCCGAAACCTATTACAGCAATTATAAGGAATAAATAAACAGACCAAGTGGGGATCAGCGATCTCTTGGCTAATATATCGTCTCTCATTTTATCATCCATCTTACTCAGCGCTCTCCTGTTCAGTGTCCTCAGTTGCCGGGGCATCAGTAGTTGCAGGGGTTTCTTCAACTGCAGTTTCTCTGACTGGGTTGCCTTGAAGCTTTCTTACGTAATTCACTACATCCCAGGCATCTTCTGAACTAATGCTTTCACGATAGCTGGGCATCATTACCTTTCCACCATATCTAATATATGCGTATATGTATCCGTCTGTTCTTGCAATTACTCCTGGTGTTGTCAAATTGAGAGGATAAAAACCTCTTTTGATTACAGGCCCATCTCCCTGACCCTGCATCCCGTGACATACAAAACAGTATCTGTTATATAATTTTTCTCCTTGAGCAAGAGATTCTTCTGTTGCAGGAACCGGGTTTACTGAAATATTTTCAAAATCTTCTCTTGGCAATGGTTTTATCCTAAGTCCTCCAGTTGAAACGGAAAGATCCGGATAAATCACAGGTTCTTCATATGGAAGTATAGAAGGCTGAATCCACATGTCGAAAGACCATGGGAATGAGAAAGCCTTTACTGTACCTATCAGACACATAACAGGTATTAAAAGCAGACAATATTTCCTATTTAGTAGAAACAATCCCGTTTTACCTCCTAATAGTCGAAACCATTACACACCGTCAATCTTGATATCTTCGGCGCCTTGAGAAGTTAATATCTCCTCTACATCTTTTACCCCGTCTTTGGAGCACGTAATCATAACTCCGAACTTATCTTCCGAAAACCTAGGATCATACATAGTCCTTGGGGCATTCCTTCTTAAACGTGAATTCACAAGTAAACCAAGTAGTGTGGCCAGAGCACCCATTAAAATTGTAAGCTCAAAAATAATTACCATAAAAGGCGGCAAGGAAACAATTGGCTTTGCGCTTACGGATATCGGCCAGTCCATTGATGTGAGAACAGTAAAACCCACGCCGCACGCAGCTCCCAGCATAGCTCCTCCGAGAGTAAAAAACCGCACAATGCTCTCGGGTTCATCCATTACATGTTCAATCTCATGGTTGGGAAGCGGCGAGAAAACTCTAAGATTCTTAAATCCTGCGTCTTTGAGTTTTTTAATAGTTTCTATTGTAACATCAACGTATGAAAAAACTCCTAATACACCTTGTTTATCGCTCATGATGTTTTTGCCTCCTTCTTAGGTATAGGCAATATTTCCTTCATTTCAGCTATTGAAACTGATGGCAGAGTTTTTAAGAAAAGGAGGAAGAACATAAAGAACCAAGCGAAACTTCCTACAGTAATACCTATCTCTACCCATGAAGGCTTGTATATACCCCATGCCGCAGGATCAAACCCTCGGGACAGGGATATAACAATGATGTTAAACCTTTCAAACCACATACCGATGTTAATGAAGATAGAAATAATAAATAGAGCTTTTATGTTTCGGCGTACGCTTTTAAACCAGAGCGGTAGCGGGATGATCACGTTGCATACGACCATGATCCAGTAAAATAATGCATATTCACCTACTGCTCTATAGTAAAACTGACCCCATTCAGCAGGGCTTCCACTATACCACGCCATAAAGAATTCAATACCGTACGCATAACCCACTATTCCAGAGGTAAGCATTATAAGCTTTGCCATACCGTCATAGTTATCAAGAGTTATGTAGTCTTCCAGGTGGAATATTTTTCGAATAGGAACTGTGAGTGTAATAACCATTCCCAGACCTGAGAAAATAGCACCGGCGACAAAATAAGGAGCAAAAATAGTAGTATGCCATCCAGGCAGGTTGGACATTGCAAAGTCCCAAGATACAACACTATGAACTGATAGGACCAGCGGAGTTGCAAATGCGGCAAAAAACAGATATGCCCTGGAATAGTGCAGCCACTCCCAGTTTGAACCCTTCCACCCTAGTGAAAGCACGGAATAGATAATTTTTCTTGGAACTTCTTTTACTCTGTCTCTTACGGCTGCTATGTCTGGAATTAATCCGATAAAGAAGAATACTGAGCTCACGGTAAGATATGTGCTTACCGCAAAAACGTCCCAGAGAAGAGGTGATTTGAAGTTTACCCAAAGCTCTCTCTGGTTGGGATATGGAAATAGCCAGTAAAAATTCCATGGACGACCGAGGTGAATAATAGGAAATAGTCCGGCAGTTAACACAGCAAAAACAGTCATACCTTCAGCAATACGGTAAATAGACATTCGGAAATTGGCGCGGAACAAGAATAAAATTGCGGAAATCAAAGTACCTGAGTGCGCAATACCTACCCAGAACACAAAATCAGTAATGTAGACTCCCCAGAAAACAGGGTGTCTGTAACCTGCAACACCAAGTCCGGTATGAACCTGATATATAAAACAGAATAAACCGAAACCAACAAAAAGAAGTGTCGGCAAAAATAGAGCCCACCACTTAAAAGTGGGCTTATCTAGCATTCTTATTATATCATCATTGACTCTTGCGTAAGTTAATGTGTTTTGCTCACTCATTATGCCTTATCCTGTGTCACTTTTTTAAGATATGTAATTCCAGGTTGAGTATTCACGTGCTCAAGCACTCTATAGCCTCTGTCATCATGTGACATTTTTGAGACTTTGCTGTCATGATCTTCAAGATTCCCAAAAACTATTGCTTCACTGGCACAGGCTTGCTCACATGCCACTTTAAATTCTCCATCACGGACGTCACGTCCCTGGTCTTTAGCTAGATCTTTTGCATGATTGATCCTTTGTACACAGAATGTACATTTTTCCATCACACCTTTACTTCTTACTGTTACGTCAGGATTTAGCTGCCAGTTGAGCGGCTCCGGCCATTTGTATGTAAACCAGTTGAATTTTCTAACTTTATATGTGCAGTTATTAGCGCAGTACCTGGTTCCAACGCACCTATTGTAAACCATTCCATTTAACCCCTCAGGGTTGTGGTATGTAGCATAAACAGGGCATACAGGCTCACAAGGAGCGTTGCTGCACTGTTGACACAGCATTGGAAGGTACCGGGTTTGAAAACCGGCATTATTGTTTGATTTTTCAAAATATCTTTCTATTCTCATCCATGCCATATCTCGTCTTTTTGCAACGAGTTCTTTACCAACAAACGCAATATTGTTCTCCGCATAACATGCTGTAACGCAAGAACCGCATCCTGTGCACTTCTGAAGGTCAATTGCCATACCCCAACGGTATTTATGGTATTCCCTTGGAGGATAAAAATCAGCCTCGGGATGCTCTTCATGAGGTATGCCTTTTTCAAGCTCCGTCAAGCTAATAGCCTGAGCAATATCTCTGTCGTGCTGTGTTGTTGTATATTGAGTTTGTACAAATTGTTCACTTTTGTTTACTTTTGCCGCTGAAACTTTGGTAGACAGCCAAGCAAACCCGCCAGATTTAGTGTCGGTTGCAAGAGGGAGAATTGTAATCGGGTTAACGCCTCTGTCTTTAGCATATCTTCCATAACTTGTATGCCCTTGACCTATCATAACCGAAAGCGTATCAGGCCTTATGCCCTGATATACATACACTTGTGTCTCAATGACACCCTGAGGTGATTCGATTGAAAGAAAGTCTCCGAGCTTAACTCCAAGTTTCTCAGCAGTATCCGGATGGACCTCAACCCACGAGCTCCATACACCTGTGGTAATAGCTTCTGGCAATTCCTGGAGCCACGGCTTATTAGCGCCTCTTCCATCATAATATTTATAGGAAGGGTATGCCATAAAGTAATATTCGCCTTCGCCTATAAATTCCGGCTCTGCAAAATTGATACTTGCAACGGCAGGTGATAGCGAAACTTGCTTGGACGGTAGATCCTTGTAGAATCCGCCTCTCTCAAGCGACTTGTTCCAAAATGTCTCAAAATCCCCTTCGCCCGAGGTTCCAGCCCAAATTTCCTTCCAAGAATTTTGTAAATAGTCATAGAATGTTGTTTGTGTAAACCTTCCTTTTATTTGTTCAACCTGTCCGCTGACAGAAAGGATTACGTCTCCTGTATTTTTAGTATTGAACACCGGGGTCATCACTGGCTGAATGAGTCCATACACACTCTCTCGAGGAAATGTGTCTCCCCAGCTCTCAATCGTGGTATTGTTGGGAAGAATCAAATTAGCAAGTTCAGTTGTTTCGTCCATAAAACTTGAAAAGCTGACTATGAATGGAACTTTACCTAGAGCATCCTTAAAGTTTAATTGAGAAGATAGAGTAAATACCGGGTTTACATCATATATAAATAGTATGTCAACGTCGCCGTTTTCCATTGAGCTTACAAGAGAAATGATATCCTGGAACGAATCGGTATTTGAAATAGACAACGTATCGCCAAAATCGATAGTATCACCGATATTTCCAGCTATATAGTTAAGTATGTTAATTGCTACCAATGTTTGAGTTGCGTTGGTTCCTGTAACAGAAACTCCGCCTCCAATGGCAAGGCTTGGCTGCATTGAAGAAAAATCATTGGCAATTTCGACAATAGCCTCTTTAGGAACATCTGTAATTTCGGAAACCTTATCGGCAGAATACTTTGAAAGAAGCCCTGTCAGCCCTCCCCCGCTGTTTGGTGATTTTCCGCTTCTTACTATTTCATTTGCAATACCAAGGGCAAGAATTGCTTCTGTACCTGGTTTTATTGAAATCCAGTCATCTGCGTTGGTCGCTGTTAGAGATGCCCTGGGTTCAATGTGCACAAATCTTCCCACACTTTTATCTCTGACGCCATGCATCTGACTAAACTGTCTTGTGTATTCTGTCGGAGATAACCATGTTTCAATAAAATCAGCACCGAAAGAAAGTAAATATTTGGTATTTTCAAGGTGATATGTTGGAATCTTATCTATTCCAAATGAAATCTTGTTTGCTTCTTTCATCGGCTCATAACCATATGTTTCATACTGAATATGCTTACCGCCCAGCGCATCCATCCACTCGTCCACCAAAGTGCCTAGAGTGCCCGTAATGTTATTTGAGAGGAATACAATATTTCCGGTCTTACCTTTTCCTCTTAGTTCTTCAATTTTTTCAGCTAATGCTTTTTCAGCGGCTTCCCACCCCAGTGGCTGAAGCTTATCGTTATTAATGTTAGAAAGTGGGGATCTGATTCGGTCGGGGTTATATAGGCCTTGAAGTGCGGCTTGGCCCATTGCACAACTAGCTCCGCCGTTTATAGGACTTTCAGGGTTGCCCTCAATCTTTATAGCTCTACCTTCACGGTTTTTAACTACTATACCACACCCGGCAGAGCATTCTCTGCAGGTACTTGCATAGTAATTTGGCACTCCTGGGATAATTCCTTCAGGTGGAATTACATAAGGGATAATTTGCTCAACTGGTTCTGAGCAAGATGATGCAACAGCCGCAGTGCCACCCGCTACACCAATGATTTTTAGAAAATCCCTTCTTTTTATACCACCTTTTTTCTCTTCGGACATCTTATCCTCCACTTAATAATGACAGGTCAAACAATCCTTTAAGTGTGAAAGTTCTACTTGATCTTTAGCATTTTCTGTGTGGCATGATATGCAGAATCCCATGTTTAACCTGTAAGCAGGGTACACCTGATTCATGCTTGCCACATCTCCGTGACACTGAGCACATTCAAAACCTCTTTGTATATGGCGTTTATGAGTAAAATGCACATAACCAGGTTGTGAATTAACTTTTATCCATGGTATGGGTTCTTTTTTAGCCCAGTAGTCTCTCACTTTAGCTATTTCGTTTTTAATGTTTATCGTGGTGCCGTCAAAGTCGTATTCAACATCACGGCCTACTATGTGTTGATGGCAACCCATGCATTTTTTTACTGAAGGTATTCCAGGGTTGGGTGACACATCTACAAAGCTATGACAATACTCACAAGGAATCTCATCTTCGCCAGCATGTATCTTATGACTAAATGGGATTGGTTGTTTTGGGCCTTGGTCACTGCTTTCAGCATTATAGAAATAAAAACCAAGAAGAATAAAGATAGATAATAGAGGTACAGAAAGTATTTTAATCCCTTTTTTCATCCTTTTTCCTTAGCTCTGAAATGTGTCGATTTGGAAAGATTTAAATCCCAAATTCTTAAAACGCCTACTATATATATCATGCCGTGGAAATCTGTCAAGTTTTAAAGCTGCTTTCTTTTAAATTGTTCAGATTTATTGAAGAATTTAGCCTAATTTTAACGAAAGCCTTTAAAATAAACCTATTCAAACGAAGACACAAACTCTTCCATATCAAATGTTCCGCCCAAAATCGGTGAAAGACCTGTCCCAGCCAGCTCTCTTAAATTGCCTATATCTCCTTTTTCTACGGAAATTGAATTGTCATTTTGTACAATGCCCAAAATGCTTACTCCCGTCATGCTCAGAATAAGCTCGGGATTGGTTTGTTCGGGAATTCCGGGATCCCATGGATAATTGCTTATTACGATGCCTGCTATTTCAAGCCCTTTTCGTTTAGCATATTCAATAGTCAAAAGAGTATGGTTTATGGTGCCGAGATTCGGGCGCGTGACAATAAGAATCGGGATATTTAAATCCAGAGCTAGATCCGACATAAAATAATCTTCTAAAATCGGGACGAGTAAGCCGCCCGCTCCTTCAACAATAACAGTATCATTATCCTCTTTGAGTTTCTTATATGCATCTTTAATTTTTCCGGTCTCTATTCTTTCATCCGCAAGCATCGAAGCGACAAGCGGCGCTACAGGGTCAGGGAACATATATGGGCAGGAATAATCCAGTGAACCGTCCTCACCTATTAATTTCTGGACAAATTCTATGTCAGTCGGACCACTTATTACCGTGCCTGTTTGAACGGGCTTCATAACACCAACGCTCCTGCCTGCACGATTAAGATTCCAGGCAATTGCCGCTGTAACTATGGTCTTACCAACTCCGGTATCGGTTCCGGTTACAAACATACCCTCTGGGAACTTGCTCATACTAAAGAGCTATTATATGTAATCTAAATAAATCTGTAAATCCAATAAATATTTTTCTATAGACCTAGCTCTTTTACTTTTTCTGAAACTTCCTCAGAATGCGCTGATGTTTTGACTTTCATCCAGACGTGTCTGATCACGCCGGTTTTGTCTATCAGAAAAGTGATTCTTCTTGCAGATCCATAATCGCTTTCAACCCCATAAGCAGTAATAATCTCTTTTGACTTATCGCTAATTAGAGGAAAATTGAGATCGAATTTATCCCTGAAATTCTCGTGCGCCTTGACACCATCTGTGCTTACGCCTAAAACCTCTACTCCCAGTTTTTTAAGCTCATCCATACCGTCTCTCATAGAGCAGGCTTCTTTAGTACAACCCGGGGTGTTGTCTTTTGGATAGAAATACAGAGCGACCGTGTTTTTGCCTTTGTAGTTACTTAATCTGATTTTTTCGCCACCATATGTTTCAGCTTCAAAACCCGGCGCCTTATCTCCTGCTTTGGGTATATCACTCATGATAAAATTCTCCTGTTAAAAATTTGGTCTATTAAATTTGGTCTATTAAATATTGACTTTTTTGAGTATTAGGAAGTATAGAAAAGTAACAACAAGTTTCACTATATCATACCCATGCTTTGCTGGGCCTCTTCGCTCATTTTGCTTGGATCCCAGGGCGGGTCCCAAACTATATCTATGTCAACTGAATCAACTTCCGGAAGCTCTTCAACCATAAGCTTAGACTCCCCCGCAATTTGAGTAGAAGCGGGACACCCCGGAGCGGTCATAGTCATGGTAATCACCACATTTTTGCCTTTAATATCTATACCGTAAATAAGCCCCAGATTTACTATATCTATAGGTATTTCAGGGTCATAAACTTCACTCAGTACTTCTAAAACCTTTTCTTCCGTAATTTCTCCAGCTTTATCAGGCTGGGTTTTCGGGGAGTCTTTCGCGACTAATTCGTCAACAGTTTGCTCTGCAGTCGATGCAACAGAATCCTCCTGAGTTTTTTTCTCCTCTGAAATATTCAGTCTTTCGTCTTTTTCTTCATTTGACTCATTGTTCAAAAGTCTGTTGATCATATTGCCAATGCCCATTTTCGGACCCCCTCACACACAACTATAAATATAAATTAAGGATACATATATTGTGATGCATTTCAAAGATGTAAAGATTTCATAGTAGTTTTAGTGTTTGGATAAGGAATACAGGAGCCCTCGATTGAAGGCTCCTATAAATTTTATAGTAATCAGAGTGATTCTTTTACGGCTGCAATTGCGGGGTCGTAGTTAGGTTCTGTTGCAACTTCTGGGACATATTCAACATGTCTTACAATATTGTCTTTATCCACTACGAATATGGCCCTTGCAAGAAGTTTGTGCTCTTTAATCAGCACTCCGTACGCCTCTCCGAATGAAGCATCTTTGTAATCCGATGCTGTTTTTACTTTGTCTATGCCTTCTGCAGCGCAATAGCGACCTAGAGCAAAAGGAAGGTCCATGCTTAATGTTAATATTTCAACATCGTCTCCAAGCTTAGCCGCTTCCTCATTAAACTTTTTTGTCTGAACATCACACACAGGTGTGTCCACTGAAATAATTACGTTAAACACTTTTACTTTCCCTTCCATATCCGAAAGCGAAATAGGCGCTCCAAGACCTTTTAAAGCCGAAAAATCAGGCGCTTTATCTCCAACTTTTATTTCCGGACCGATAAGTGTTAACGGATTTCCTTTTAAAGTTACAACTCCTGTTCTTTCTTCTGCCATGATAAACTGCCTCCTAATTAGTTTGATTCCAAATGTAATTAAAATCGATTCAAGGCTATATAGAATAGACTTTAATGTCAATAAAATTTTCGGTAAACGATTATTATTAAAATGAGATCAATTACACGATTGTTTGTTATTCTACAATAAGCTTGCCGCGGTACATTGCCATCTGACAGGTGAATTCGAATTCACCTTTTTTTTCAGGTGTGAAAGTCAGCTCATACGGTTTTCCGATAGGGAGATCGGCACTGACATCAATATCATTAAAAAGGACCTTCTCTGAACATGGATTGGTGTCTTTGCGGAGAAATCGAAGCGTTATCTCCTGTCCAGACTTAGCATGAATCACAGAGGGTTCATACACGCCTGAGTCAACAATTATATCTATCGAATTGCCTTCAATTGTTGCTTCAGATTGCTTTTTTTTATACAGCCAGAACCACCAGATTATGAAAACAATCAGTAATGCTCCAACAAAGTTTACTAAAATGCTCATTACGGTTTAAACCACCTTAATCTGTTGGCATTTGTTACAACCGTTACCGAGGATAAAGCCATTGCGGCTCCTGCTATTATCGGACTCAACAATATTCCCGTTACCGGATATAGCACACCCGCCGCTATCGGTATGGCAAGAGTGTTATATCCAAAAGCGCCTATCAGATTTTGTTTAATGTTTTTGAGAGTTGCTTTGGAGATCGCCACTGCGTCGGCAACTCCGTTTAAAGAACCTCGCATTAAAGTTATGTCGGCGCTTTCAATTGCCACATCAGTACCTGTTCCTATTGCAAACCCCACATCCGCTCCAGCAAGGGCGGGTGCGTCATTTATTCCGTCCCCAACCATGGCAACCTTTTCACCTTTTTCCTGAAGCATTGTAATTTGATGTGCTTTATCCTGTGGAAGAACTTCTGCTATAAAATCATCCACTCCTACAGTGTTGGCAACTGTCTCGGCAGTTGCGCGGTTATCACCTGTGAGCATCACTACTTTAATCCCCGATTGCTGAAGTTTTTTGATAGCTTCTTGTGAATCCGATTTTATTGGATCAGATATTCCAAGCAACCCCAGTGGACGTGAATCCAAACTGAGAAATACAACAGTCTGCCCCTGTTTGGCCAGCCCCTGTGACTTCTCTTCCAGAATATCAAAATCTATATTATGGTCTTTCATTAATTTTAAGTTCCCGAGAAGCACTGTCTTATTATTATATTGCGCTTTAACACCATGACCTGATATGGCTTCAAATGATTCGACTTGCGAAAGAGATAGATTTCTTTCTTTTGAAGCTTCAACAATAGCCTCGGCTAGAGGATGTTCTGAATTAGTTTCTACACTTGCCGCAATTGTTAACAGCTCGTTATCGTTAGACAATTCAGAAGGCACTATAGCTGTAACAGCAGGCTTGCCCTCGGTGATGGTTCCGGTTTTATCTAAGATCACAGTTGTAAGTTGACCCGCTTTTTGAAGAGCATCGCCTTTTCTAATTAACACTCCATATTCGGCGGCTTTCCCAACCCCAACCATGACTGATATTGGAGTCGCCAAACCAAGAGCACATGGACAGGCAATGATTAAAACCGCTACCGTCGTAACTAATATATAAGTCAATTTAGGTTCAGGGCCGAAATTAAACCAGGCATGCATAGTTAATACTGCAATAATCATTACTGTTGGAACGAAAATTGAAGATATTCTATCCGCAAGACGCCCAATTTCGGGTTTGGTATTTTGTGCCTTCTTAACCATTTCTATTATTTGAGACAGAGCCGTATCTTTTCCTATGTGTTTCGCTTTAAAGAGAAAACTTCCTGATTTATTTACTGTCCCGCCTACAACTTCATCGCCAATGTTTTTGCCAACCGGTATCGGCTCTCCAGTAATCATGGATTCATCCACGTGTGATGAGCCTTCGGTCAATACTCCATCGACCGGTATTTTTTCGCCCGGCCTTACGCGGATAACATCATCAAGACCAACCTGCTCTATCGGAATATCAACTTCATTTCCGTCTCTAATGACTCTTGCGGTTTTAGGCTGAAGCCCGATCAGGCGTTTAATGGCTTCTGAGGTTTTTCCGCGCGCTCTCATTTCAAGCGCCGAGCCGAGATTTATGAAAGTTATAATCAGTGTAGCAGTATCAAAATACACATGTCTTGCTATTTCTGAGACTGAACCCGGAAAAACAACGACAAATGTAGAATAGAGCCAAGCGACTCCAGTTCCGAGCGCGACCAGGGTGTCCATATTGGCATTATGGTTTCTAAATGATTTAAGAGCTCCTGTAAAAAACCTGCCGCCAGCATATATGAGTACGAAAAGAGATAGTAGAGATGCAATACCCCACCAAAGCTGACCCCTGAAAGTACTCAAATCAGGAATCAGGTCCAGCATAGTTACCGCAAGAATGATTACGCTAATAACTCCCGCAACTGCGGTTTTTTTTAAAAGCTCTTTATAATGAGCCAGTTCCTGGTTCTCTTTATTTTCAGTTTCTGATGTGCTATCGATTGAGCAAGCTGTATAACCTGAGCCTGAAATTGCTTTAATCAAAACATCCTCTGCCACATCACCGGTAACGTTTACGGTTTTGTCGGCAAAGTTGACCTCCACACTATTTACTCCCGGAATAGACCTTACAGTGTTTTCGATAGTGTTTACGCAGCTGGCACAGCTAATGTCAGATACATAGAGGCTTTGATATTTATCAGATTTTGTATTCATATTAAAACGCCAATCCACTATAGAGTACCACATAGTAATTTTTGAAAACTAATTGTTTTCTAACTAAATATACTGCAATATTCAGGAGATTATAATACTTATAATCAAGCGGACATACCAAAAAAGTCTTTCAATATATACAAATAATGGGTTATATTTTTTTCCAGGGTCTACAAGAAATACAGAGAATAAACTTTAAACAATAATTTTTGATTTTCTCCCCGGTAACATATTTATTGAAAACATATTACAAATAGGTAGTATATATAACATGGCCACCAAAAAGAAAACCAATACAAGAAAAGAAATGCTGAACAAAGCCATATATGTAAAAGCATCCCAAGAATTTGTCGATATGCTTAACGAATCACAATGGCATCTACGCATGAAACCCGCTCAGATAGTAAGAGAAGCTGTACTTGAATACCTGAAAAGACACCTTCCCAAAGAGGCCAAAAACAAACTTCTCAAAGGCAGATAAGAGTAAAGGCGCAGGATTAAGTCCGATCAGTCCTCCCTTTTCGCTCTCTTTATTAAATTATAGTCGCCCGTTGAGAAATACCCCTTTAAAACACTTTTTTCGTACATATATTTAAACTGTATGAAGTTAATATAAGGAAGAGTTAAAATTTAGATATTGAAAAATAAGGAGTATAAAAATGAACGGACAATTAAACGGTTTCACAGCCACACAAACAAACAAGGGGTTTCATGTAGTCAGCCATGATGATAGCAAGGAATTTGAAATCTCTATAAATGATTTTAATGAGTTTGCAAATAAATATGCCCAGGACACTCTACAGGGGAAAAAGCCGGATCTCACTGAAAAGGAAGAGATTATAATCTCACTCTGGGAAATGGTATTGATACCTGACAATACTATCCATTAATTTCGGCCGGCATAACGGCATGCCGCAGCAGACATTTTGTTACCTATAGAGTTCTCATCATATTCTTCTTTAATTTTCTTGTCACTTCTGCCCAAGACCTGACCATTGGGACCATAATATTTTTCTTTCAGCACATAAAGTTTTCTATCTTGACAATCAACTTCCCATAAGCCTAGTTGCCTAATATACCTTTCTTCCGTTTCGCCGTCGTTAATAGGAGCATAGTATCTGATCCAGAATGTTCTAATCTTGTCTTTAATTTCCATGTTTTTCAAATCAATGTAAACAGATACGTATTTCCCTTTTTCATCCCTGACTTCTCCTAGATATGTCCATTCATCTCCCGAAGATTCTTGATCATTTCCACAGGAGAAAAGTCCTATGAAAATAACAGCACAAAGTATCATTAGAAGTTTTGAGAATTTGTCGAAATTTCTGGTATTAATCATAATGCCTCACAAATGTATAGTAATTTTAAAACATGAATTATTATTATCAACAAAAAATATCGTGGGAATAATTCAAGACGGCATCAATTATTTTTTTGATAACTCGAGACTCAGGTATTTCTTTGTCTCTTCCACTACAACACCTGAAAGTCCCAAGAGTCCGACTAGGTTGGGGAAAGCCATCAGTCCGTTCATCACATCTGCAAAGGTCCAAACTAGGTCGAGTTTGACAATGGCTCCTACAAAAACTACTGCAGTGAAAAGTACTCTGTAGGGCATTATTGCTTTGTCATTAAATATATACTGTATTGCCTTCTCGCCATAATAACTCCATCCCAATAAAGTTGAATAAGCAAAAAAAGCCAAACTCACAGCTACTATTTCCGCCCCAAATAATGGCACTGCGCTTTCAAAAGCTGTGGCCGAAAGTCCCGCCCCGGTATCTCCGTCGGACCAGACTCCACTGGATAAAAGAACAAGGCCCGTAAAAGTGCAAACGACTATTGTATCGATAAAAGTCTGAGTCATTGAAACCAGACCCTGTCCGACCGGATTATTTGTTTTTGCTGCTGCTGCAGCGATTGGCGAGCTGCCGAGTCCCGATTCGTTTGAAAAAATCCCCCGGGCAACTCCTATTCTGACAGTTTGACTTATCGTTGCGCCCAGAAATCCTCCGGCTGCGGCTGTGGGTGAAAAGGCATGGTAAAAAATTAGGTGAAAAGCATGGGGAATATTCTTCCAAAATACTATTAGCGTAAGAATCGCCCCAAAAAGATATAGCAATATCATAATTGGAACTATTGCGCTTGTGGCCTTAGCAATGCTTTTTATGCCTCCAACTATAACTAACCCCGTCGCCACACAAAGTACAGATCCGGTTATCCAAAAGGGTATTCCAAAAGCCTCGCCCAGTGCATCGGCTACGGAATTTGACTGAACCATGTTCCCTATACCAAATGCCGCGATTGAAGCAAAGACGGCAAACAATAATCCCAGCCAGTTAAGCCCGAGCCCTCTTGAAATATAGTACATAGGGCCACCGCTCATAGTCCCGGTTTTATCTACTTCTCTGTATTTAACGGCGAGAACCGCCTCGGAATATTTTGTAGCCATTCCGAGAAGCCCTGTGACCCACATCCAAAAGAGTGCGCCCGGCCCCCCAACTGCAATTGCAGTTGCGACACCTGCGATATTGCCGACACCTACTGTTGCCGATAGAGCTGTCATAAGGGACTGAAACTGGGAGATGTCCCCCTCTGGATCACCGTCATCCTTCCTTTTAACCAGTGCGAGATATAATGCGGGAACTAACGCCCTGAACTGTATGCCCCTTAGTAATATAGTAAGGTATATACCTGTACCGAGCAGAAGAATAATAAGAGGCAAGCCCCAAACTAACCCGCTCAGGCCAGATAGTATGTTTAATATTGTCTGCTGCATTGAATTATCTCAAAAAAAATTGTAGCTCTAAACTTATCATACTAGTTTATGAAAAGTAAAGCTGAAAGAGATAAGAGAGCAAAAGAGTATTTTGTTTTTGAATGAGTATTTTATTGCAAAAAAACAGCCCTTATGTACAATTAATAATTGCACTTATATAGAAATGAAATAGAGGGAGGCAAGACCCTATAATGAGTACTGAAAATCCTTTCGTAGTTCTCAAAGAAGAAATGGATAATCTGGTAGTAGGACATGAGGAAGTAAAGTTGTCCTTGCTGCTGGGTATCATCGCAAGAGAACATATTTATGTGGAGGGTCCTCCGGGAACCGCGAAGACCATGCTTTCAGAAATTGTGTCTGCTGCGGCAAGTCTGAGATTTTTTTTCTACCAGCTTCATAGAGATACAAGGCTGTCAGAATTAATTGGTGACCTGGTAATTTCAAAAGAAACTACAGAGGATGGAGAAATAATTAAGCAGAAAGTTGTAAAGGGCGGCATTCTTACATCAGAGATTTGTCTGCTGGATGACATTTCAAGAGCCCCCGGTGAATCTCTTAACGTGCTTCTTAGAATTCTTAACGAAAGAAAATTCTTTAATGAAAATATCCCCCTTCTTACAGCCATTGGAACAAGTAACCCTACGGCTGACGAGTATTACAACGAACCTCTGGATCCTGCAAACCTGGACAGGTTTGTTCTTCAGATAACTTCCCAAGGGCTTTCTTATGGAAGAAAGTGGGAACAAGCAAAAGAGGTTATCAAGCTTTATAGTGAGAGACCAACCGATTACGAAGTTCCGGCCAGGGTCAGCAGGGAAGTGTTTGACGAATATTATGATAAGCTCGGAAGCGTAGTGATACCGACTGAAGTTCAGGAGGCTTTAGCTAAATTCGTTGCGACACTCATTGAAGATTACGGATGTAATGAAACCAATTCTTTGATATCGGATAGGACATTTTTTGTTAAAACATTAAAAATCATGCGTGCGCATGCACTTCTTCATGACAGAGAAGAATGTACGATCGAAGACTTAAACGCGCTCAGGTATATGACTGCATTTAGAATCCCTGAAGACGTTTTTCTCCAGCTGGATCAGATTCTTGAGGACCTGACTTCTAAAAAAAAAAAGACAGGGACAGACCGGATAAGCTAAACCCGGAACAGGAAGAACAAGCGGCACAGCCCGACCCCAACATGCCTGGTGAAGACGATTTGGAACAGCACCAGGAAATCCCCGATGATGAAGGTGAAAAGCAGTCAGAGGATCACGACGAGCTATCCGAAGCCCGGAAGACTTTTTTTCAAGCCCTAAAAGAATTAAAAGAAAATATTGAACAAGAAGGCCAGATGTCCCCTCCCGAAGACCAGAATGCTCCAAACGATCCTAGCGGTCAATTGAGTGATGACGGCGGAGATAGCGAAGACAGGGAACCGCCTGAATCAAACAAGGTTTTCGCCAGCAAATCTCCAGACCCCGGAGATGAAGAGGACTACTGGATCGGCGGCAATAAAAATACCGATTCAGCGGATAATGTCAGAATTATAATGAAAGTTCTGGAAGGGAACTTCCAGAGAAGTATAGCTCTTAAAGCGCCTCACCCGGGCGGCATGCCGAGAACATGGAAACGTATGAATTATTTTGATGAAATCGAAGATATCGATCCGTATGAGGCAACAATATGGACGGATAACACTACACCTACACTGCCGCGCGTACACAAGAGGGAAAAAGAAATGATGGGCGGGGAAATCGCCATTTTACGCGACGTTAGCACTTCAATGATGGGGGTTTATAGCGAATGGTCATCATCGGTTGTCAGAGGGGTCGTAGAACTGGCCCGGTCAAAGAGAATGAAAGTGGGCTATGTGGAATTTAATCACAGATCATACAAGTACAAAAGAAACGCCAAATTCTTTACCCGCGACTACAATTGGATGCTCGATTTGGCTTCAAAAACCGAATGCTCAGGAAATACGAACTATGAAGATGCACTAAAAGACGCGATTTCAGAGTTCAGGGGCCGAGGACTCAGAAACAAGCATATTCTATTTATTACTGACGGGATTCCGACCTCGGGAGACTGTGATGTAATAAATGAAAGAATACGCGCCAAGAAGCTGGGCGTATGCATTCATTCCATATTCATAGGATCCAAAAATTATCCCCGGATTCTTGAAAAGATTTCTCAGGAAACAAGCGGCACGCAATTTATAGCAACTAAGAAGAAAAACGGGCTTATCAGAATAGAAAGACAGGACAAAAAAATACTTAAACCCGTTGCGGATCAGACCAGAGTCGATCCGTTCAGCGAAGTTTTTGCCTGATTCTTTTTTGAATGATGATTATTTTTGATATTTATTCACAGCGTTTTGGTGTTCTCTGAAACTGTTTGAAAAATGGTGCGTGCCATCACCCTTGGAAACAAAATATAGATATTTAACGTCAGCCGGATTTAGTACTGCAAGTATGGAGTCCTTGCCCGGGTTGGCAATAGGACCCGGAGGTAGTCCTTTAATAACATAAGTATTGTAGTCCGAATATCGCTTCAAATCTGCCCGGCTTAAGTTGCCTTTGTAGTTCTCTCCCATTCCGTAAATCACTGTCGGGTCACTGTCGAGCTTCATGCCTATTTTGATCCTGTTTTGAAAAACTGCCGAGATCAGGGGGCGCTCAAAAGAAGCACCTGTTTCTTTCTCTACAATTGATGCCAGTGTTAAAATTTCCTTATCAGTCAGATTTACGCCTTTTCTTTGTTCCGAAAGCGGCTCATACACGGCTTTAAACCTTTCCACCATCAACTCAATCAGCTCCCCGGCTTTAAGAGACCCCGAGTATGAGTAAGTTTCTGGAAAAAGATATCCCTCCAGACTGGTTACATCGGGTCCAAGTAGTTTTTTTACTAGCGTCTCGTTTTGAGTCTCTTCTAAAAACTCCGATTCTGTAACAACACCTTTTTCATCTAGCAATCGGGCAATTTCCCTTGCCGTCAAGCCCTCCGGTATAGTAACTTTATGAAGTTCAACATCCCCATTGACAATTTTTCTAACTACGCCGGCCATGGATGAGCCTTTTTCAAACTTGTATTCACCGGCTTTTAATTTATCCTGCCAGCCTTCTTTCATAACATATAAAATAAAAAGCGTATCGTTTGCTATAGCTCCTGATTCCATAAGTTTTTGAGATATCCCGCTTAGTCCTGAGCCTTTGGGAATCTCTATCCGAATATCCTCCGTAACACTAGGAGTGGTGTTTATGTAGTTCGACACAGTAAGATAAGAAGCTGCAAGAGTAACTAAAAGGAGTATTAAAAATATTGATATGTAAAGTAAATTTCTGGACTTCATATCTGGATCGGTAATAAAATTATTCTGATATTACAACCAAATCATCCCGGTGAATAACTTCATCACTATATTTGTATCCCAAAATACTTTCAACCTCAGAAGTTTTGGAACCCATGATTTTTCTTATGTCCTGAGCGCTGTAAGATGTTAGGCCCCGCGCCACATCGTTACCTTTTTCATCGACACATGTAACAGACTCTCCTACCCCGAATGTACCCTTTACATCTTTAATTCCAGAGGGAAGCAGGCTCTTGCCCGAGGAGGAAATAGCCCTCATGGCTCCCTCATCTATGACAATTTCACCTGCAGATTTAAGAGTAAAAGCAATCCAGTGTTTTCTCCCGCTCAAGCTTTGCTCCGAAGGTAAAAACAGTGTCCCCACTTCTTTGCCTTCAAATATTTCCTCAAGAGTGTGTCCATTGTTTCCATTAGCAATTATTGTCGGAACTCCATACGCTACGGCCTTCTTTGCAGCCTCAATCTTGGTCCTCATACCGCCTATTGTAGTCCTTCCAAAGGTGTCCCCTGCCGTGCTTTCCACATCCTGTCCTATTTTCTCAATCAGAGATAGAAATTCGGCGTCTTTATTAACCCTTGGGTCTTTATTGTACAAACCGTCAATATCAGTAAGCATGATTAACAAATCAGCCTCAATAAGTGAGGTTATATGGGCCGCTAGATTGTCGTTGTCTCCCAGCATTATCTCCTCTACGGCTACAGTATCATTTTCGTTAACTATTGGAATTATCCCCATAGAAAGAAGGGTAGTTAGAGTTTTACGGGCATTTAAAAATCTCTTCCTATCGGATAAACCGTCAAGTGTAAGGAGAATTTGTGCTACATTGAGGTTAAACTCTGAAAATGCCCGCTCATAATGCCATATAAGTGTACTTTGACCCGCTGCGGCAATTGCCTGCTTCATTGATATTTCTGTAGGTCTTTCAGTAAGCCTGAGCTTCTTCATGCCCGAAGCAATCGCCCCTGAGGAGACTATTATTACCTCAATATCTTTATTTCTAATCTTTGAAATTTCATGAGATAGCTTTTCAAAGATGGATTCTGACAAACTACCGTCATTGTCAGTAAGCACACTGCTCCCAACTTTGATAATTACCCGGCTCACTTTGTTAATTATATTTTTTCTCAGTTTTTGGCTCATCTTTTTTTCCAAACCTATATTTTACCTTAAATGTCTATAAATAAGGTAATTCTTGACAACAATGAGTTGGCTTGATACATTTAATGGGCTTGCTAAGCGGGAATAGCTCAGCTGGCTAGAGCGTCTCCTTGCCAAGGAGAAGGTCGCGGGTTCGAATCCCGTTTCCCGCTCCATGTTTCTTTTTCTCACTTCCTTAATCTTCCATCGAAATATACCCGGGCTGAGATTCTATACGCTTGATCCATGACATTACAGAGGAGTATGCTTCGATATCAATTTCACCCTCAGGCGCTAAATGCACATAGGGATAGCATCCGATGTCCGCTATGGAATAATCCCCAGCAAGAAATTCATTATCACGCAAATGATCATCAAGTATTTTAAGAGTCATCATTCCGTGAGCCCTGAATTTAGCCAGATCCTGTTCTTCGCGGTCTTCCCGTGAGACAAACCGGGTCAAATATCTGGCCATTGCCAGATTAGGATCAATTGTGGTTTTTCCATAAAGGAGCCACTGAGCTACTAAGCCGTGATTTCTTGGGTTTTCAGGATAATAAATATTAGGTAAATACTTCTTCCCAATATAAAAGAGAATCGCGTTTGATTCCCACATTACAAAATCTTCGTCAACAAGCACCGGTATTTTCTTGTTAGGATTAAGTGCCGCAAACTTGGGATCGTTCTGCTCACCTTTAAACACATCAACATTTATTCTCTCATATTCAATGCCCAAGTGATTTAACAAGAGCCGGGATTTATAGCTGTTTCCCGAGAGTTGGTGATCATAAAGTTTTAGCATGTTCAGTCTTCCAGATATTTCTCAAATTTTTCAGTGAATCTATCTCTTCCTATAATTTTATAGGTAACTTCCCTTTTAGGTATTGTATAATCCACTTTGCTTTTTGTGCAAATTTTATTCTTATCGTTTAAGAGATTCACTTCTACGCTGACCTTCCTGCCTTCTGTTTCTGTTACTCTGCCTCTTATTGTCAGCTCGGATGACGCGTCCACAGGTCTTAAAAATTCCATATCGAGCTTGGAAGTGAGTGCGATTTTGCGGAATTTATCGAACATTGTCCAAAAGGCTACCTCATCGATCAATGCGCACTGTATTCCCCCATGCAAAATTCCAGGGAAGCCTTCCAGATAGGTTTCAGGATTAAATGTAGTAAAAACATCGCCTTTATCTTCATCAGCAAAGAATTTCAGGCGTAACCCAAGCTTGTTTCTCGGATCACAGGCAAAACACCCGTAGTCTGGAAAATCAAGGAATATATTTTCAATCTCTCGAATCATTGAATGGAAATTCTATAATAGAAACTCACTGGATTTCATCTATTGGGCCTTGCTCTCTTTCTACAACTTTAGCAACAGCGGCAACTTGCTCGTCTTCAGCAAGTCCAATCAGCCTTACACCTTGTGTACCTCTGCCAAATATGCTTATTTCTGACGCGTTCATACGTATCACTTTGCCACCGTGAGTGGTTATCATCATTACCTCTGTGTCATTTGTAACCTGGAATGTACCAACAACTCTACCGTTTTTACCGGTAGTTTTTATAGTGATAACTCCTTTTCCACCCCTTCCGGTGACTCTGTATTCAGAAACCAATGTTCTTTTTCCATATCCTTTTTCTGTGACAGTTAGAATTTGAGCTTCCGAGTTCTGAATAACTTCAAGACTCACAACTTCGTCACCCTTATCTAGCTTGATTCCCCTGACACCTGTTGCTGTTCTACCCATATCCCTTACATCTTGTTCTTTAAACCTGATGGCTTGTCCAAAGTGTGAAGAGAGCAGTATTTCATCACTTCCACTTGTAAGTTTAGCCTCAATAAGCTCATCATCATCCCTAATAGTCACAGCAATTATCCCGCCAATCCTTGGCTTTGAGTAAGCGCTTAACTTTGTTTTCTTAACAATTCCTTCTTTGGTAGCCATGATAATGGATTGATCATCGTTAAATTCAATTACCGGTAGCACAGCGGCCACTTTCTCGCCCTCAGCAAGGTTAAGCAGGTTCACAAGGGCTTTACCTCTGGCCGTAGGGCCCGCTTCTGGGATTTCGTGTACTTTTAGCCAGTAACATTTACCAAAGTTAGAGAAAAACAGGACATAATTATGCTGAGAGGCTATAAACAGGGACTCAACAAAGTCCAATTCCTTGGTAGTCATACCGGTGCGACCCTTCCCACCCCTTCGCTGACTGCGGTATACGCTCAATGATGTGGTTTTTATATAACCCTCATGAGTAATTGTGACAACCATATCTTCATCAGCTATGAGGTCCTCAATGGAGATTTCCTCTGAGCTGTCCAGAATTTCAGTCTTTCTCTCATCACCATAACGGTCTTTGATCTCTCCAAGCTCATCTGTTACTATCCCGAGAATAAGACTCTCATTATCAAGAATTTCTTTTAAGCGTTTTACAGTTGCTATGAGCTCTTTTCTTTCATCAAGAATTTTATCTCTCTCAAGCGCAGTGAGTCTTTGAAGACGCATATCCAAAATGGCCTGTGCCTGAATATCGCTCAAGCCGAGCTTCTGCATCAGACCGTCTTTCGCAACCTGCGGGCTGTCTGATTTACGGATTAAAGCAATCACTTCATCTAGATGATCGAGCGCAATCTTAAGACCTTCTAATATGTGAAGTCTTGCCTCGGCTTTTGCCAGTTCAAATTGTGTTCGTCTGGTTACGACCTCTTTTCTGTGTTCCAGGAAGTGATTTATAACTTCTTTCAAAGAAAGAACGCGTGGTTGATTTCTAACCAGTGCAAGCATTATTATGCCGAAGGAAGTATCCATCGGCGTGTGTTTGTATAGTTGGTTTAATACAACTTCTGCGATCTCGCCGCGTTTTACGTCTATTACTATTCTGATTCCGTCCCTGTCGGACTCGTCTCTTATATCTGATATGCCCTTAATCTTGTCATCTTTCACAAGATCGGCAATTCGCTCAATAAGTCTGGATTTATTAACCTGATAGGGAATTTCATTTACAATAATTACTTCTCTATCGCCTTTCTTCTGCTTTTCAATTTTTGCTTTTGCTCTGAGTTTTATGATTCCCCGACCAGTCTCATAAGCTTCTCTTATAGGATTTTTCCCGGTTATAAAACCGCCTGTCGGGAAGTCTGGACCTGGCAAATGCTTCATCAATTCATCTACTGTAATTTCGGGGTTAGCAGCCTGCGCAATAACCGCATTGATTAGTTCAGTCAAGTTGTGCGGAGGAATATTTGTAGACATTCCTACAGCTATACCAGAGGAGCCGTTTAGGAGTAAGTTTGGTATTTTAGAAGGCAATACAATCGGCTCATGTTCACCTCCGTCGTAATTAGGAACAAAATCCACTGTTTCCTTTTCCAGATCGTCAAGCATTTCCGTTGCAATTCTGTCGAGCCTGACCTCTGTATACCTCATTGCTGCCGGAGGATCACCGTCAATTGAGCCAAAGTTACCCTGGCCGTCTACCAGCGTGTAGCGCATCGAGAAATCCTGCGCCATTCTAACGAGGGTGTCGTATATTGCGGCATCTCCATGGGGATGGTATTTACCCATAACATCTCCCACAATTCTGGCGGACTTCTTATACGGTCTGTTCCATTGGTTGCCAACCTCATCCATGCCGAAAAGAATTCGTCTGTGAACGGGTTTCAAGCCGTCTCTCACATCCGGAAGAGCACGTCCAATAATAACGCTCATCGAATAGGAGAGATAAGACTCTTTCATTTCATCTTCTATGTTAATGGGTATAATCTGAGATGGTGTTGTCACTTGGGTAAAACCCTCCTAAGCATCATTAAATATTGGTCAATAATGTTATATGACTGAAAGCTAAAGTCAATTAAAACAGACACCTTAATATGCTGGAAATATTATAGAAAATAGATTATTTTACTAAAACATAATTATAACATTAAAACTCAAACAAAGCACTAAAAATACAGCCTATGAAGAAGCTATTCAGACGTTTATCCATATTTATACTCAAGTTGTTGGTCTTGTTAATAATTATTTCCCTCGCCTGGGTTATGATTTATAAATTTGTGAATCCTCCCGTCACACCGTTAATGCTAATCCGCTATTTTGAAGAGGATGGAAGCACAAGATCAATCAAAAAAGAATGGAAAAGTTATGACGGGATTTCAGGGAATATGAAGATGGCCGTTATAGCGGCAGAGGATCAGACTTTTCCCTTTAACGACGGGTTTGATTTTCAGGCGATAGAAGAAGCTATTGACGAAAAACTTGACGGCGGCCGCTTGCGAGGGGCAAGCACGATTACCCAGCAAACGGCAAAGAATGTATTCCTCTGGCCAAAGCGCTCCTGGTTGAGAAAGCTTATGGAGGCGTATTTCACAGTTTTGATTGATAAAATATGGGGGAAGAAGAGGATCCTTGAGGTTTATTTGAACGTCATAGAAACTGGAGACGGAATATATGGAGTGGATAAAGCGGCTCAAGTATACTTCGGAAAATCCGCCAAACATTTGGATATAGTTGATTCGGCGTTAATTGCTGCAATACTTCCCAATCCTAGGCTGTGGTCCCCGGCAAAACCCACTGATTATCTGATTGAGAGAGAGAGATGGATAAGAAATCAGATAAACGGTTTGGGGGGAACTAGTTATCTAAAAAATATAAAATAGGTATGGGCATAGGCAATTGACATCATATACGCTTAGGTGTAAAACAATTAGTAATCAATTTTTAAACGAGGTAAAAAATGGCTAAAGAAACTGTTTTAATTACCGGCGCTTCGTCGGGGCTTGGAATGGAGCTTGCAAAATTATTCGCGGCAGATGGGTCGGACCTGGTCCTAGTTGCACGAAGAGAGGAAAGGTTAAATGAACTTGCTGAACAGTTAAAATCTGAACACGGTGTTGAAATCCACGTCCTACCCAAAGACCTTTCAAAAAAGTCTGCCCCCAAAGAAATATTTAGCCATTTAAACAAAGAAAATATCCAAATTGACATAGTAGTGAACAACGCCGGATTTGGCAACAAGGGACATGTCGCAGATCTTGATACCGATCTCCAGCTGGATATGATACAAGTAAACTTGGTGGCGCTGTTTCATCTGACAAGACTGTTTATTCCCGGAATCATTGAAAGGGGTTATGGCGGTGTATTAAACGTGGGTTCACTCGCAGGATTTCAACCGGGACCCAACCTTGCAGTTTATTTTGCTACAAAGGCTTTTGTGCTTTCTTTTACTGAGGCACTTGCGGAAGAGGTATCAAACCCTAATATCAAAATTTCATGCCTCGCGCCAGGCCCAGTAAAAACCGAGTTCGGCGAAAAGTCCGACCTTGAAGACTCTCTTCTTTTTAAAGTCAGTCTAATGGATATGGAACCTGTAGTTAAAGCAGGATACCAGGGATTCAGGAAAGGTCAGACAATTGTAATCCCCGGGTTGAAACAGCAAATTGTGCCATTCTTAAACCGCTTCACTCCAAGACTTTTAGTAAGAAAAATCGCCAAAAAACTTAACTCCTAAACTGCCTAATTGAGTAAGGAAGGAAGTATAAAACTTGTTGCCCAGATATTCTTACTATGATATCCTTTGATTTAATCACTACCATTTGAGGAGAGATATGAGGCTCATATCAATAATAAGAAAAAATAAAAATGCTTTGCTCACACTAACCTTATTGATAACGGTGACATTTATTTACGGATGCCAGTGTGAGGGTAGTATAGGGAACTCTTCAAAAGACTCTGAAAAAATTAAAATTCTTAACACTATAGTTGAAAGCAATTAGCTTAAAAAAACCAGATTTATATGGAGGATTACCAATTGAAATTGCCAAAAAAGTTATTAAAAGCTCTTAGAGTATCATTTCTATTCACAAGCCTGGCCGTTGTGCTGATAGCGCCGGGAGTCGTTCACTGCTCAGGCTCCGTTGATGTGCCCGAAGGTAGCGCATCGTCAATTAATTTGAGCTAATATTTTTAATACAACAACTTAAAGAAATATAGTATCGTGCCATGTTCATTACATTAGAAATGCCTTTAGCACGGATACTACATTATCTGAGCTGTCTATTAACTTGGCACAGTCCGGCAGGGAGTTCAAAAAATACTTACCATAGAATTTACTTATCACCCTTTTATCCAAAACGAGTACAGCACCCTTGTCAGTTTTTGTCCTGATTAGCCGGCCAAAACCCTGTTTAAATTTTAGCACCGCTACAGGCACGCTGTAGTCGGTAAAGGAATTGAGCCCCTGGTTCTCCATATACTCGACCCTGGCTTCTATTATCGGCTCGGTCGGGACTCTGAATGGGAGCCTGGCGATAATAACTAGCTTGAGCGCATCACCGGGAACATCTACCCCTTCCCAAAAACTATCTGTAGCAAAGAGGACAGAGTTGTCTTCTATTCGGAATTTGTCCAGAAGTCTCGCCCTTGGGAAGGCGCCCTGTTTAAGAGCAAGAATCCCATCGTCTTCAAGCTCACTGTGAATATTTCTATAAACAGTCTCAAGAAGAGCATAGGATGTAAACAATATTAGCGCGTTACCTTTAGAAGCCATTACAGCATCCCTGATTAGGACGGAGATTGCTTCTGCGTATCCGATATTCCCGGGCTCAGGTATATCATCGGGAATCATCAATAACAACTGCTCTTCATAATTAAAGGGTGAAGGCAATATCAGCTCATCAACTCTTTGTTCGTCTTCGAGGCCGAGGCCGGATTTAAGAAATCCGAAGTTCTTATTAACTGCCATGGTCGCCGAAGTCATAACAACAGTATCGCATTTTGAGTAGAGCCTTTCCTTGAGCCTAGGCGACACATCAAGAGGAGACAGACCTATACCTGATAAAATGCCCCCTCTTCCCATCCTTCCCTCTACCCACCTAACAAATCCATCGTCTTCCGCGCTTAGGAAGGTGCTAACTACGTCAGAGTAGTAATCGAGTTTGTTTCCTATCCCCCTGAACTCAACTATGAGCTTAGCAATATCATTTTCAACTTCGTAGTCAATCAAGATATCCGTTATAGCTTTTATTTCTTCATGCAGTTCTTTGAGTCTTATTCTGAGGATGGAGAATTTTTTATCTATATTACCCCAACCTTCGAGCTTAAGGATCTCATCTGTAATACGGATATTGATCTCTTCCTTTCCGCTTTCATTCTCCTGCACCACACCCAGACACAATGTATACAGAGCATCGAAAGAGTCCCCAACATACTGCTCGAGCGTATCTACCTTAGTAGACAGTAAGTCATCCACTTTTTTAAGTAGGTCGTTAACTACCCCTTTTTTCTGCATTTTTATGAGCTTTGTAGCCAGCGCGGCTGTGTAGTAAATAAGTCCCTTCCCCTGCCCTCCTTTGCCTTTCCGCTTGAGTCTTCTAAGCACTCTCAGAATTCCGAACTTGGTAGCGCGCATGCCAAAATGTGATGTTGCGGCGTCATTTAGATGATGAGCCTCGTCAAAAATAATTCTTTTAAACGGCGGCAAAATCCCCGCTTCACTGCTCTCAGACGCGCTTTTAATGGCAAGGTCGGAGAATAAGAGATGGTGGTTTACGATTAATAGCTGAGATGATGCAATTTCTCTTCTGGATTTATAGAAAAAGCATCTGGAATAATAGGGACATCTTGCCCTGAGGCAGCTGTCACTTTCCGCTGATACTTTCTCCCACACACTATCCGGAGGAGTAAAGTTAAGGTCGGACAATGATCCGTCTTCAGTAATTTTTGCCCATTCCAAGATGTCATCAATAGAGCCGACCTCGTCCTCGTCCGCCATTTCAAAAAGTCCGTCCTGAATCGTCTCGGTTCTTAATAAACAGAGGTAATTTCTCATCCCCTTTACCAAAGAGTATTTGAAATCATCATCAAACGCGTCGTATAAAAGCGGTATGTCTTTATCTATGAGCTGTTCTTGAAGATTAATAGTGTTGGTGGAAATAACGACCCGCTCTTCATTTTTTAATGCCCAATTCACAGCCGGAACTAAATATGAAAGTGTTTTCCCTGTCCCGGTACCTGCTTCAATCAAAGATATTTCGTTATTATTAAATGCTGTGGTAACAGATTCGAGCATCTGGAGCTGTTCCTGACGGAGCTCATATTTATCTCCCATTCCACGAGCAACTTGGCCCTCAGGAAGAAGAGTTTTTTTGTTTTCCTCAACATCAAGCGGCTCAATTTCTTTTTCGAAAAATGGCTCAACAACGACATAAACTAGCGAAGCGTCATTGTTTATTATCAGAAAACCCACCCCGTGGTTACCTAAAACAGAGGCAATTTGAATATCCTGGTTGGACGGAGAAAGCTTGCCTGAGGGGTGATTGTGAATAACCACTTCTCCAGGGCTTGCGGCTTCTATTACCGCCGGGACAGAGTAGTCATTTCCCCTGGCGATCACCTGCACATTATCAATAACTTTATCCTTTGAAAAAGAGCCTACGAAAAAAACCTCGTTGCCCGAGGCATTTTCTATAGTTGTTTTAATGGTTGATTTTACGCCGTTAGAGAAAAAATCTTTTTGCACAGAGTGAAGTTTACATTATTTATTAAAGTTTCACAGACTGCACAACTTCCTGATTATTGCCTTAATATAGATGGTTTGGTAGTTTATCTGGATAAAAGCCGGGAGGGATGGCCGAGCGGACGAAGGCGCTGGTCTCGAAAACCAGTGGGGTCGCAAGATTCTCGTGGGTTCGAATCCCACTCCCTCCGCCAGTTAATCTCTGGGTATTGAAATTATGTGTTTGGGATACTTCTTAACAAATCAATGGTTGAATATTAATTATAGGAGTGCAGCATACCAGACCTGCAATAATTTGTACTTACAAATCAGAGATTGGTTATAGTATTACATCATATTAAACAATGCGGGGGAATTTTATGAAAACTATATCCGAGAAAGTTCTATTTATGGCTATTAGTATTTTTTGTTTGCTACCATATCACTATTCGATCGGACAAGATTTTTCAGCTTATAAATCAAAAGAATTAAACGGCAGTACAAAGTTGAATTCAAATTTAAGAAAAACAGTGAAAAAGATATCCGAAAAGGCTGCAACCAGAGGCACTGACCAGAACTTAAACTTAAGCAGTCTTTCAAACCCGTTTATTAAAATTGATGACAGAGGAAATGTAGAAGTATTCATCTATTGTAATGAAGTTAGTAATGAAAATCTCTCTGAGCTTAAGTCCAGCGGACTCATTGTTGAGGACATGAATGAGGAGTATAAAATTGTTCATGGCTGGGTCCCTTATCAAAATTTGGAAGAAGCCGCCGGGTTGGAATTTGTCGACAAGGTGAGGCCCCCTGACTATGCGCACTTAAGAGCAGGATCAGTAACTACCGAGGGAGATGGTGTATTAAATTCGGATAATGTAAGGAGTGTACTTGGATTTGACGGTACGGGAATAAAAATTGGAGTTATTTCAGATGGTGTGGACAGTCTTGCGGTTTCCCAAGCTACAGGCGACCTGCCCGGCACTGTTGAGGTCGGCAGCAATGCTTTCGGTGGTGACGAAGGTACAGCCATGCTTGAAATTATTCATGACATAGCTCCCGGGGCAGATTTGGCTTTTCACACGGCTTTTCCTACAAGCACTCAGTTTTTAAATGCTATATCCTATTTTATGAGTATTGGAGTCGAAATAATAGTAGATGATGTTGGATTTTTAACTCAGCCCTACTTCCAGGATGGAGAGGTTGCCCAGGCAGCTCAGGATGCCGTTGATAGTGGAATCCTATTCTTTTCTGCAGCAGGAAACGACGCTCTAGCTCACTATCAGGCATTTTATCTTGATGACGGAGGAATAGACTCAGATGATGACTTACATAATTTCGGAGCAGCGGCAGGGGAGAGCAGTGACTTGGGAATGACATATGAAATCCCTGGCGGCGGAATTGCAGCATTCTTTTTACAATGGAGCGATCCGTTTGGGGCTTCTTCAAATGATTATGACTTATATATCGTAGATAGCATTACAGGAGATATATTGAATTCCAGCGTAGATGAGCAAAATGGAGATGATGATCCTCTTGAGTTTGCTGCAGTCCAAAATAGTGGTTTTAGCTCAAGTTTTGTTGACATAATTGTACTTAAATTCTCGGGAACGGCACAGACGCTTGAATTGCAATTTAATCTGGACGGCGGTCCCGTTGAATACAACGTACCGGAAGACGCCATATTTGGGCATCCAGCCGCTTCTGGTGTTCTGGCAACAGCAGCCTTTGACTGGCTAACCCCAGATACAATTGAATCTTTCAGCTCCCGTGGACCCGTATCCATAATCTCACCTTCAGATGCCGCAATATCCACCAAAGTTGAGGTCTCTGAGTTGAGACCAAAACCTGACTTCGCAGCACCTGACGGTGTTTCAACAACGGCTCCGGGATTCGGGACTTTCTTTGGAACTTCAGCAGCAGCACCTCATGCAGCAGCAGTTGGTGCATTAGTATTGGAGGCCATGGAATCTACAGAGGTTCTTTCTGCTGCATCTGATCCTTCTATTGCACAAAGACAAGTTACTGAAGTTAAAAACGCTATGACGAGCACTGCAGTGGATCTCGGTCAACCCGGATTCGACAACACATCGGGATTTGGACGAATAGACGCCTTTGCTGCAGTCCAGTCTATTTTGGCTGCAGGCCCCACAGCTACGCCGACTGCAACAGCAACTCCATCTGCATCGCCTACTCCCTCAGCAACTCCAACAGGTACACCAACTCCATCTACCACTCAACCGCCTGGAAATGATAACAATGATGGTGGCGGCGGATGTTCGCTACAGGGACCTGTTGCAAATAGCATGATAAACAGCGCTTTATTAAATTTACTTGTATTATTTATCCCCGCTATAGTTTTTGGCGGAAGCATTTTAATTAAGAAACGAAAAGAAAATAAAATATGAAGTTATTGATAATCGGCCTTGATTGCGCCGACCCCGAACTGGTTTTTGGTTGCAGATTTCTGGACTTCTCTGGTTTATCCCGGACAAAAACCTCTGGGAAAAGACGGAGTGATTAAGGAAATTCATATTGATTACAAAAGAAACTCATTTGGAGTGTACAAATAGCACGTCGACTGGATAGTAATAATCTTTTTGCTATCTATATAGTGCTTATATTTGGAATGAAAGGTTTATTTAAAGTAGAGATATAAGAGGCTATAGTTATCAGCTTTAATGAACCAGATTAAGCGTAACACCCCTCTTTTCAAGGTTTGCATCTACAACTTTAACTCTTAATTTTTGTCCTATATCAAACCATCTGTTTCTCCAATTGGGAACACTGTCTTTCGGGACAAGCCCTTCAACGAACATCTCTTTAATCTCTATAAACATCCCGAACGGCAACACGCTTATAACTATTCCGTCAAACTCTTCTCCGATGTATGGCTTCATCAGCTGAGTTCTCTCAATACTCATAGCTTCACGTTCGGCCTCGTTGGCAAGTCTCTCCATCTTGGAAGAATGCTCAGCTATCCATTCGACGGTTTTTTCATCATATGGGGGAGATTTTTTTACAAAGATAGAATCGAGTATTCTGTGAACTATGAGGTCAGGGTATCGTCTTATTGGAGAAGTGAAATGTGTATAATGCACCAGAGCTAAACCGAAATGCTCTTCATCAAGTGCGGAATAAAAAGCTCTTTTTAATGAACGGAGAATTAACATATTAACTGGCACTTCTTCATTCGTCCCCTTGGATTGGTCAATAATTCTTTGAAGATCATGAGTATTAATATCCTGGCTTGCCGAAAGCATATAGCCTAATTTTTTCAAACCTTCTTTAAGCTTTATAAGCGAGTCCTCATCGGGTGTTTCATGGATACGGTATAACGAGGGAACTTTCAGATCACAGAGATAACTTGCGACAGCTACGTTAGCAGCAATCATAAACTCCTCAATCATCTCGTGGGCAAAGTTCCTTTTTGATTTGATTACGTCGACCACTCTTCCAAGTTCATCTCTAACCAAGTTCGGCTCAGGTATATCAAAATCTAGCTTGCCGCTTTTTATCCTTTGCTTCCTTATCTTTTCATATAGCTCCTGCATGGTTTTAAGGACGGTAATGATATCTTTTTTCTCTTTGGGAACATGCCCTTTACTGGAAACATCTTTTACAACTTGCGTGTAGGTCAGACGGGCGGTGCTGTTAATAATGCTATTGTAAACTTTAAACCCGGTCATCTCGCCTTGGGAATTAAAATCCATCTCAGCAGTTTTAGTAAGACGGTCTTCAAACGGCACTAGGCTACAAAGATTGTTTGATAGTTTCTCAGGCAGCATCGGTATCACATGACCGGGCAAATAAACACTGGTTCCCCTATTTAAAGCTTCATTATCTATTGCGCTTCCCATTGATACATAATAGGACACATCCGCTATACACACCCAGAGTTTGTATCCACCCTTGGTTTTTTGAATACCCACAGCATCGTCAAAATCTTTCGCATCTTCTCCGTCAATCGTAAATATTGTCCTTTTTCTTAAATCAACTCTATGTTTTATTTCTGTGCCCGGGATTTGCTCGGATATTTTATCAAGGTCTGATTTGACATTATTTGGAAACTCTTGAGAAAGATCATATTCTACCAGAAGACCCTTCTTCTCTGTATCAAGATCACCCGATCTGCCTAGGACCTCAATAATCCTTCCTTTTAACCTGCCGCTTCTTGAAATCTTGTTTTGGAGCTCTGCCACAACAAGGGTGTTATTTCTGATTTGCTTGATATCCGCTGGTTGTAGAAGAATGTGAGGTATGAGCACATCTCTTGGGATAATTTTGCCGGTTTTTCCTGTTCTTATGAACTTGCCGATTACAAGCCCGTTTTTTGCTACCCCTTTGAGTCTGACTCCTGAACCCGAAGATGCCGGTTTTTGATTATTTCCTTTACCCTTAGATCTTAATTCTTTATAACCGGGTACAGTATACTTTCCTCCCTCAACCCTTTCTAATTTGCCCTGTGATATCATCTTACGTATTATCTTTTTTAAGATCGGACGTGCTTCCTTGGGCATACCGAGACGTCTGGAGATCTCTTTAGATCTCATAGCTCTGCCATTTGAGTTCTTCAGCAATCTGACAATTTCTTTAGGTTTGGGGATGTTCATAAATAACCACGGGAGATTTTTAATCGCCGCTTAAAGTATGCTTTAAAACAAGGATAGATAAAAGTGCCGTATATCAAATTTTTGCAATTTTAAATAAGTCTACATTCATTTAAGGGTAACTTCAATCCGGCGGAAATTGAGAGTCAATATTTGGACAATATTTTTCATTGCAAAATTTGAATGTTTCGCTGTATTCAGATAGAATTCCATAGCCTTATTCATTACAGGAGGAACGATCCAAGTGTTAAGTAAAAATATTCCAGGTGCTATATTTATTTGCCTTATATTGTTCACATTCGTTGGTATTGGTTTTTATCTGGGAGTTTCAATAAGTTGGGAACCCTATTTCAAATATCTGGCTGTAGTAGCAGTAATTGCTTTTATAATTTCAGCTATTATCAATACCGTGCCATCGAGCAATTCCAAAAAATAAAAAACAATATTAACTACCCAATATATCAGGGTGTTATGATTAACTTACTTTCTGCCTGAACAGGAGCTTCCTCATCCGGGTGGTATCTCAATAGATAAATAAAGTAACTCTTGGAATTAGCATCGTTTTTCATATAAAATCGGGCCTCATCTAAAAACTCTTTTACAACCAATATTGCAAAATCGAGATTTATTCTATTTTCTCCGACCTCCGGATTATCTTTAAAATGTCTTACTATACCCAAAACATGGTTTGAAATTTCATCAGCATAATTATTGCCGCTCTGATGCTGAAATATTATTCCTTTCTTTTCCGTCTCAAGTGTTTGGTGGGCCAGATCAAGGCCTGAAACAAGGTCCTTGTTAGTTAAATTTTTGTCGGCTCTGAAAATGCTTACGAATCCCTTCTCAAGATGTGCGAATAATTCCGGATTATGCTTGTAAAGCTCTGCTTTTCTTACATAGCTCCGAGCACCGTCTTTTTTAATTCTCTGCTGCATTATCTTCTGCTGGTGATGTTTCTGACCCTCAACATAATACTGACAATCTGGAGGACAGTTAATTTCAATTCCTCTTTTTTCGCCACAACATACCGGACAAATTGAGGTTCTCTTTGCAGGGCAGTATCTTTTAGGTTTTCTCTTATTGCAAAGTTCGCACTTCATAAGAATCCTTATACTGTTTACAGAAAATATTTTGCTTGTTTGATGGAATTTAGGATATCATTCTCTCAACATTCATCAAGATGATATATTCCAAGAAAGCATTTATTAGTAACCGCTTAAATTCAATATATGTGAGTATTTCATGTCCTAGGCTTTGTTAAGTGCAAGTCCAGCGGCAATACACATCTTGGGGGAAACATCCTCAACGTATTCCGGATCAAAAATGTCATTTCTCAAATCAATATTCCTAAAAGGGTTAAGCACCCCGACATAAGATTGAGTCAACTCTGAAATCATCTCTTTTAAACCCGGCAACATAGCAGTTCCGCCGCCGATCATTATTCGTTTAACTTTATCCTGACCATATGCGGCTGAATAATAATCTGTTGCTTCTTTTATTTCAGAAGATATGGATTTTATGAAATCACTTGCAAGCTGATCAACAACTGGGCTAGTGAACCCTGCGCTCTGGCTGTGTTTAACTTCTTCAACCTGATCATAAGTAAAGTCCATTTCTGTCATTATAGTATGGGAATAAACATCACCCCCGATTAGCAAGTCTCTTGCAAATACTACCTCTCCGCTCTGTAATATTAAAATGTTTGTCACAGAAGCGCCTATATTAACCAAGGCTATCTGGCCCTCGGAATCGGGATAATTTTCCTGATACATTGTCGCCAGAGAAAATACGTCCAGATCTATTAGGACAGGATTCAGACCCACTGCCGAAATTATTGAGAGATATTGTTTTGCAATAACTTTGTTAACAGCAACAATTAAAACATCTATCCGATCATTTGAATTTTGTGAATCTATAACTTGGTAATCATAATTGAAATCCCGGATTCCGTTTGAACAAAGCTGCTCAAATTCCCATTTGATGGATTTGTTAAGCTCCGCACTAGACATGGCAGGAAGACTGACTCTTTTTAATAAAACCGGGTTACCCGAAATTGAAACAGCAGCGTCATCAGCTTGTATGCCAAGATCTTCAACAAGCGAGGAAAGAATATTTGATAAAACGTTTGAATTTTGTATGATTTTGTTGATAATTACCCCCTGAGCTATAGGGGCTTCACCGATATTCTTCAGCCTATAAGTCGTTCCAACTTCTTCAAGTTCAACAATCTTTATAGAGTTAGTACCGATATCTACACCGACTACTCCACCTTTGCCTATTAACAAACTCAGCTCCTCTAGAACATAAAACAATAAATTCAACTATATTTATAATTAAACGATCTATCTAAGTATATCTAGTAAATTTGAGATATTTCCCTATTTTTGATCCAATAATTAACAAATTACCCGCAAGACAGTTAATTCTGATCTACGAATCTCGCATTCACGAAACAGTTAAACATAAAACTAGATTTAATCGCTTTTGTATAAAGGTTTATGAAACTACTTCAGGATCAGAATATAATTCCGTTTAGTTTATAATTCTAGATGGGATCTTCGTAATAAATTTCAACATCTTTTGAGAAGACCCTGTTTGGATCGGTACCTATCGATACACTAAAGAACGCTCTTTCCATTGGGTATAAAAGAGCGCCGCTGCCCTCTTCAAACAGAGATATAGAGTTGGCTTCTATGATATTGCCGCCTTCGTCTTTTAAAATAATAACAACATATACTGATTGCACCGGCGTATCGCCATTATTAATAACAGCTCCATTAAATTCTAATAAACCGTTACTGTCCACACTCTCAAGAATAGGCCCGTCCAGACCGACTACTCCGTCATCTTCCGGTGTGTCGCATCCCCATGCAAAAAACATGATAGCTAAAACTACTAATAGATATTTCTTCATCCTTTCCTTTTATCCGCCAAATCTGAAATCGATATTACGTTCTTGTCTTCCTCTTGTGCTTTCCTCTTATTATCTTCCGGCTCAAATTCGCTCTGATGGTCTTCTATTATGTCACCTAGAACTTTATGCATGATCTTAAGTGCGCCGATTGAGTGCTCTTTGAGATATCCTTTCTCAAAGACAACCTCTCTTTTTCTTCTCATTAGAAGATAGAAAATAAAGGCCTGGTTGTTAAGAACGATCAACATAGCCGCATATAGCAGATAATTATTAGCGAATACCTTTTTCAAAATCGCCCTTGTATCGGAATCAATCTTCACAATACCCAGCTGTTCGCTCTGATTGGTCCCTGAAAAGGGGACAAGTACGGATAATATCCCGTTTGAATCTTTAACGGAATAACCGCCCTCAAAATTATATTCGTTAGTCAACAATCCTTCATTGTTAAAAACCACACTGAAAAATTTCGGAGAAATTTCAAATGTATTGAAGAGCTTTTTTCTGCCCAGCCTTTTATCCAGAAAGAGATAAAAGTCCCCACTAGTAGGCTCTATACCTTCCTCAGTGTAATAATCAATCGCAAGATCACCTATCGTTTCCGATATTGCCCTTGTTTTAGAGACGAATTCCGTTTTGGCCCGATTGAACTGAAATAAAAAAACCAGTCCTATGAGAGCCAGAATGCAGATCTCTATTCCGATTGCTTTAAATATGAAAGAAAGATTATTCGTTAAGCGCATTTTTTCATAAACTCTTCGAGTATCTCCTGTACGCCCTGGTCTTTTGTATGTCTTAGCAACATAAAGATCATACCGCTGAAATCACGCCTCATATCACTGTCCAGGCTTCTGTAAAGATTAATCAATGCCTTTTCCGAATCTGTTAAGACTTCGAAGCTGTCCTGCTCTATATCTTCTTTTTCCATAAACCTTTTGAGGCGTTCCTTCTTGGCTACAGTCCACAACTCTTCGATCTCTATCTCCAAGATTGCAGCCATCTGATGGCAACGGTCTATGGATGGGGCGTCAACTTTGCCCGTTTCAAGCTGATGTATAAAGACACTTGATACTTCCAAACTGCGAGCAAGTTCTTCTTGGGTAATATTTCTCTGTTTCCTCTTGCTCTTTAAATAATCACCGAACCTCATATATTAATACCTCCAGCATTGTAATTTTTTCCAACCCCTTAATATTACAATTATTTTATATTATTCTACATGATAAACCAGCCAAATAGCAACACTAATTCTCATAAAATTTATAATAATATCAAGAAGTAATCGTAAATCTATAATATAACACTATATATCCTTACAATGGAACTAAAATCATATTTGCTTATACGGAAGTTAGGGAGATTATCACCCTTGATAAGTAAGATGCCCGGAGACAGAATCGAACTGCCGACACGAGGATTTTCAATCCTCTGCTCTACCGACTGAGCTATCCGGGCATACTGAACTTGTAGTTGAAATTAATGCAATGTTAATGAGATGTTAATGTCTTCATTAAAAAGCGGTTGTTATTCTACCTAATCAGATATTTTCACGCAAGGAAAAAAATTGTCTGTCATCAACATATATAAAAAAAGACAAAAGGGAGAACAGCCTTAGCCCTAAGAACCGTCCTCCCCCCGCCCACACAAAGGAGATATGGAGAGATAAGGACTCTAATAGAATAGAGTCGATGTATCTTATAATCTCTTGATTTTTATATATCAATCCAATACAGCCACTGTCCCATTACGCCGTACTGGTCTTTTTCAAATCCTCCATCTTCCGTTTCAAAGTACCTCTCGTCCGAGTGGTCCCATCTGAATTCGGCTCTTGCTTCGAAATTATCAATAAATCTGTTTCCGGCAATTAAGCCTTTAAACGGTTTAATGGAAATTGTTGGTGTTAATTCAAATAGCTTCTGTGATGTACCTGTCCTAAAACCATCTTCGTCATCAAAATACTCACCTCTTAGCGCAAGACTGATTGCAGGATGCACATCAGCTACGATATAACCGGCGATACCCCACCATGAGACACCTTCTTCATCTCCCAGCTCATTGAAAATAACATCTTGCTGCCAACCAAAGTCAGCATCAACAATGAATGTTAGCCAGTCGTTTAAGGTAACTGTTCCCACAGCGGTAATGAGCTCTCTCCAGCCATTTGTTTCTTCAAACCCTATATCACCAGGTTCTCTACCGAAATATCCGGTAACACCTATCCAGAGATCGCTGATAGCGCCGCCTGAGTGGCTGAACGCCAGCTGACTCTCTATTGTTACATTGCCATTTTCGTCTTTAACCTGATCCCATCCATTGTTTAGACCGGCAGTCAGAGTAAGTGGCCCGGCAGTGTAATCTGTTCTGATACCTGTATGTGTAAAAGGAATGGCAAATCCAAACAGAATCGAACGTGTAATGTTAGGATTGTCTTTAGCTTCAATAACCTCATATCCGGCGAGTGTTACAAACTTACCAGCGTAAACATTGAGTCCGTTACCAACAGGTGCCAAGAACTGCAGGTACGCCTGATACGGATCTACAACATCACTGCTTAGTCCATTTGAAGCAAGCAGAGGTGCCTGTTCTCCAAACAGAATGTCAGCTCTGAAACCTAATAGATCCATAACTCCGCCTTCAAGTGTCGGAGTCTTGGATACCGAAACTGTAAAAGCGTTTATAGCAAACTGCTGGTTGTCTGGATATAGTGACCTTAACTGCAGATCACTTGTTGAACCACGATCAAATACATACTGATAAGTGGTATCAACATAGAAACCTATATCAATGGCGTCAAAAAACGTCAAGAAACCATTAACCTTAAGGTCTGTATCCTCCTGCTTTGTCGCCAGTTCTTCAACTTGCACCTGTGTTGCTGCTTTTTCAGCCTCCATCTGCTGAATTTTCAACATCAGAGCTTCGTTCTGCTGACGATTCTGCTCTACCATCTGCTTAAGTTCCTGGATCTGCTGATCCCTTGACTGAGCATTAGATGATAAAGTGCCTAGTGGCAGTAAAAACGTTAACATAAGAGCAAATATCGTTAACCTTTTCATATCTGACTTATCCTCCTTTGAATTGGATTTAACTGCTTTTCAAAGCTACTCCCCTTTTTCAGGGGAGTAGCCAACCTTGAATCCTTTTTATTTATTTGCTTTTATTTTTATTATCATTATTTGCACTTATTATCTTTATTCTATTATTAACCTTGTGACGGGGGATAATTCATTGTGGAACCGCCTGATTCAGCCAATTGCTGAAAGTCAGGGTATGCCTCCATACCGTGCTCGCCAATATCCAGCCCTGCCATTTCTTCTTCTTCTGAAACTCTTAATCCCATTATCAACTTGATTGCAAAGAACAAAATAAGCGCACAAACCACTGTAAATACACCGTAGGCAAGAACACCTATCAGCTGAGTAATAAAGCTAAAGTCAGCAGCAAAAATACCTACAGCAAGTGTTCCCCATATTCCACACACGAGGTGAACGGAAATAGCACCCACAGGGTCGTCAACTTTTGCATATTTATCGAAGAACAGAACTGAAGCAACAACAATGATTCCAGCGATAAAACCAACTATTACTGAATATAATGGGCTTATAACATCCGCTCCGGCAGTGATACCAACTAGTCCTGCGAGAGACCCGTTGAGAATCATTGAAAGGTCTGGTTTCTTAAACACTATCCAAGATAGGAATAAAGCTCCCATTATTCCTGCTGCTGCGGCAAGTGAGGTTGTAACAAATACTAATGATATGAGTTCTGGGTCAGCAGAAAGAACTGAACCGCCGTTAAACCCATACCATCCAAACCATAGCAGGAACATACCGATAGCTGCCAACGGAAGGCTGTGTCCAGGGATAGGCTTTAGTCCAGATTTTGTATATTTACCAAGACGAGGTCCAAGTATGAGCGCACCAATCAGTGCCCCCCATCCTCCTACGCTGTGCACCAGTGTGGATCCTGCAAAATCATAAAAACCCATAGCATCCAACCATCCTCCACCCCACTTCCAAGAACCTGCTATTGGATAAACGATTGCAACAAAAATTATCGAAAATACTAAGAAACTGCTAAGTTTGATTCTTTCAGCTACAGCACCTGAAACAATTGTAGCTGCTGTTGCTGCAAACATCGCCTGGAATATAAAATCAGTCCAATATGTATATCCGCCATCTGCATATTCTATTAAGCCTGCAGCTCCTTCCGGAGAAGCAATTCCAAAACCTGCAAATCCGAAATATTGACCGATTGAAAAATCTCCAGGATACATGAGGTTAAAACCAACTATTGCGTAAGTGAGAATACCAATTGAAATAATTGAAACATTTTTAAATAGAATGTTCGTTGTGTTTTTAGCTCTGGTAAGTCCTGATTCAAGCGAAGCAAATCCGAGGTGCATAATAAACACAAGGAATGTCGCCACAAGCATCCAAACATTATTTGCAGTAAATAAAGCGTCTGCAGCTGTTGGGCCTGCATCCTCTTGAGCAAATGCCGAGTAAGCTCCTAAAACAAGCAAACTCAACATTGTAAAAATAGTAGCCTTCGTGGGCTTATCTTTGAATCTGTATAAAAAATCTTTCATCTCTGCACTCCTCCTTTGGCAAGGTCTTTAAAAAAAACAGATTTTATCAACCTTTAGAATGCAAGAGATATGCCAAGAACCTATACAAGGTGTCTAACTAGCTGTAATACCTTGAAATTACTAACAAATATGTATTATCATGTTTAGATCTTTACACATTTGATTTGAATCTTGAATCAGCTCAACATTCATATGATTCCATATGCGAAGCTTACAC